>NZ_CAXHOA010000001.1:248059-338761 GCF_964018005.1 uncultured Dubosiella sp. | reverse complement strand
TTTTTTTATTTGGCAAACAAAAACGCGGCGTAAGAACCAAAAATTTCTTACGCTGCGTTTTCTTTTTTTAAATGCGCGAAGCCGCTTGAATGCCAGCAATGGCGCCATCGGCCGCCGCGGTCGCGACTTGGCGAATTTTTTTGGAACGAATGTCGCCAGCCGCAAATACATTCGGAATGGATGTTTCCATTTGCTCGTCGGTTACAATGTAGCCTGCTTCGTCTTTGTCAAGCTGTGGAAACACATTCGTGTTTGGAACGATTCCGGCATAAACAAACACGCCGGCCTGATCGTCTTTTACGTGGGTTTTCTCGTTAGTCTGGTTATCCTGGAAGACGAGTTCCTCCACTTTTCCGTCGCCTAGCACTTCCACTAAGCTGGAATGCGGCATGATTTTTAAATTGGGCGTATGCAGCGCCTTTTCTTTAAATTCAGGAATACATGCCAGTTCATCCTCCACGCAAACAAGCATGACTTCCTTTGCGAGTTTGGATAAGTACAACGCTTCTTTGACCGCGCCATCGGCACCGCCAATCACATAGACGTTTTTGCCTTTGTACGCTTCGCCATCTCTTGGCGCGTTCAAACGCATTCCTTTTAACGTTTCGCCAGGAATTCCAAGCATTCGGCCTGATCCGCCATTGGCGATCACGACGGCTTTTGCTTCATAGGTGTTTTTGTTTGTTTGGATCGTTTTGGGCGATTTTTCCAAATCGACTTGCGTAACTTCTTCATATTGGAACGGAATGCCAGAGGACTCTGCCTGTTTTTTTAATCGAGCAGCGAATGTCGCTCCGGTTTCTTCTTCCACAATGCCGGGATAATGTGTTACCGTGGAAACCGAGCCAATTAAGCCGCCCACTTTGTTTTTTTCCAAAACGAGAACATTTTTGCCCCGGCTTTTTCCATAAATCGCCGCGGCGACACCAGCAGGCCCGCCGCCGATCACAATCATATCATACATTGTTATAGCCTCCTTATACCTTATTATTATGACGCTTTTCGCGTCTGGATGCACAGCATATGCTAAGGAAAAATAGAAATGGAAAGGTGTTTATGCTTTGAAAAAAAATAGAGTTTCGCTATGATAAAAAAAATAAAAGAAAGGAGGAGGGTGAGGCAGAGTCGGTTTCATAAATTGTTAAGAACCCCGATTCTTGTTTTGTGTTATAATCGCTCCGAGGTGTTTATGAGAAAAATTTTAAAGCTATTAAAATCAAAAGCGTTTTATATCGTGACATCGCTTTTGTTGCAGATAATTGCCATTATCTTCATCATAACGTATTTTTCAACAAGGTTTCAGTTTTTTTATTTTTTCATGCTTGTGCTCAGTACGATTATCGCGATCCATGTATGCAACCGCGAGTCGGATTCCAGTTCAAAGCTGCTTTGGGTCTTTTTGATATTATCCGTTCCGGTTTTTGGCGGGATCACGTATTTGCTGTTTGGCGGACGAAAAATTCCGAAAGTTTTAATGAGCAAAGACCGACAGGCGTATTCGGATTACAAACGCTACGCCTTGCAAAACATCAAAACGCTCGAAAAGACAAACGGAGAAGACTACACGCTGGACAAGATGATTTCCATGGCCTGGTCGAATGGATATTTTCCAGTGTACGAAGACTGCAAGACAAAATACTTCGAAAGCGGGGAAGTGATGTACAAATCCATTATGGACGCGTTGAAATCGGCAAAGAAATTCATTTTTATCGAAACGTTCATTTTGGATCAAGGAAATATGTGGGACGAGATTCTCGCCGTGCTGCTGGAAAAAGTCAACGAAGGGCTGGATGTGCGTTTGATTTATGATGATTTCGGCACGATCACGCATTTAAAAGAGGATTACGAGACGTGGTTGAACGCACAGGGAATTCGAACGTATTCCTTTAACAAGATTCGTCCGCAGCTCGCGGTTCAAATGAACAACCGGGATCATCGCAAAATGATCATTATCGACGGCTTCAAGGCGTATACGGGCGGGATCAATATCGCGGACGAGTACATCAACACGAAAGAGCGCTTTGGATACTGGAAAGACATGGGAATCATGATCGAAGGAAAAGGCGTGGAAATGTTTACGATTTCCTTTTTACAAATATGGAATTACCAGTCCCATGAAAATTCGCAATATGACGACTTTCTCCTTCCGGATCAGGCGTTTGAGAAGATCCATGGCAAAGGATACATTATTCCGTTTTCGGATTCGCCAACAGACGACGCCAATCCGGGAAAGAATATGCATTTGAATATGTTGAATGGGGCGGTCGACTATTTTTGGATCACGACACCGTATTTGGTCCTTGACGCCGAAATGATCGACGCGCTTGTGCTGGCGGTCAACAACGGTGTGGATGTTCGCATCGTCGTTCCAGGCATTCCGGATAAAAAACTCGTTTACGAAGTGACCAAAAGCAATTACGAGTACTTAATTAAAAAAGGGGTCAAGATTTATGAATACACACCGGGATTTATTCATGGAAAAGTATGTCTCAGCGACGGGCAGAGCGCTTTGGTCGGAACGGTCAATATGGATTTCCGCTCTTATTACACAAATTATGAATGCGGAATCTGGCTGTACAAAACCGAATGTCTGCCGGCGATAAAAAAAGACCTGGAGCAAATTTTTAAAGATTCGCATCCAGTGACCTATGAAGAGTGTCGAAACGTCAATCCGCTCGTGCGCTATTACCGCAATATTTTAAGGATCTTTTCTCCACTCATGTAAAAATGCCAATCGGCATTTTTTTTGTGCCCAAAAGGAAGAAAAAAGGAGCGATTCGCTCCTTACAATTCCGTATGAATCATCTTTTTCGCGTCGACATAGCGGTCGAATTCTTCTTCGCTCAAATAACCCAGCGTTGTGATCGCTTCTTTTAAACTAATGTCGTTTTGATGCGCGTACTGGGCGGCTTGAGCTGCTTTTTTATAACCGATGACAGGGTTCAAACAAGTGACCAGCATGAGTGAGTTGGCGACGTATTCACGCATTTTTTCCTCATTTGCCTTCAATCCCGAAAGACAGTGCGTGCAAAACGAATTCATCGAATCCGACAGCAGCCGAATGCTTTGATCCAAATTGTAGGCGATAACCGGCATGAAAACGTTCAGCTCGAACTGGCCCTGGCTGGCGGCGAAACCGACGGTGGCGTCGTTGCCCATGACTTGCACGCAAACCATCGTCATGGATTCGCATTGCGTCGGATTGACTTTGCCGGGCATAATCGAAGATCCGGGCTCGTTGGCCGGAATGTCGATTTCGTGGATATTGCAGCGAGGACCGCTTGCCAGCAGGCGGATGTCGTTTGCGATTTTCATCAAGTTGGCGGCCAGGGCTTTTAATCCTCCGGAAAGAAACGCGCAGGCGTCTTTGCTGGTCAAAGCGTGAAACTTGTTTGGATCCGGAACGAAAGGCAGCCCCGTGCTGGCGCTAATGCGTCCTGTCACATCCAAATCAAACCCAACCGGGCAATTAATGCCCGAACCAACGGCGGTCGCCCCGCACGCCAGCTCGTAAATGAACGGCAAAGCGGCGAGAATTTGCTGGCGGCTATGTTCAAGCATCGAACGGTAGCCGCTTAATTCCTGTGAAAAATAAAGAGGGGTCGCATCCTGCAAATGGGTGCGCCCGATCTTGATGATTCCGGCGTTCTCCTTTTCCAAAACAGAGAACTGGGCAATCATTCGATCCAGAGCGGGAAGCAGGCGCTCATGCACTTCCAGAGCGCATAAAATATGCAAGGCGGCCGGGAACGTGTCGTTGGACGATTGGGAACAGTTCACCACGTCGTTCGCGCTCAAAATCTGCTCACCGGCATAGGCGTTGCCAAGCATCGTGATCACTTCGTTGACATTCATGTTCGTTTGCGTGCCTGAACCAGTTTGCCACACGCTGAGCGGAAACTGATCCATCCACTGGCCCGCCAGCACCTCGTCGCATACATGGACGATGGCGTCAGCCTGCTTTTCGCTGATTTTTCCAAACGCCAAATTGGCTTGCGCGCACGCCTTTTTCAAAATCATAAAGCTGCGGATGATGCCTTTGGGCATTTTTTCCGTTCCAATACGAAAATTTTCCAAACTGCGCTGCGTTTGCGATTTCCAATACTTATCGGCAGGAATGGCGATTTCCCCCAATACATCGGTTTCGATTCGTACTTTTTCCATTACCTTCTCTCCTTACACTCTAAAAACTATTTTAACATTTCCCCTACGCACAAGGAAAGACCCATGGTAAAATAGTTAAAATGGGAAGGAGCCTTAAATCATGAGGATGAAAGAACCATACGAGGCATATATCGACGATTACTCGACAATCAACGTGTATATGTCCAAAAATTTTTTTGAGGGGAAAAGCTCTTCGTTTCACCTAAAAGATTCACAAGGGAGGATCGTCCCTTTGTCCATACAGCAACGATCCGATCTTTACAACGGATATACCTATTATAAATTATCAATCAATGAAGAATTAGAAGTCGGCGAGGAATACAACGTCTATGACGAGCATTGTAAAACCACGCCGGCTAAATATTCGCACATCGTCAAAACAGAGCGGTTTTCCAGACAGTTTACGAACATCCGCGACGACCTCGGCGTGGAGTACACCAAGGAAAAAACGACGTTTCGACTATGGGCGCCCACGACGCGGCGCATCCTGCTGTGCCTCGACGACGGGAAGGAAAAGCAGCGGTACGAAATGACGAAACGCCCTTACGGCTTGTTTGAGTTTGAACTGGCAGGCGACCATCACGGGAAGGCGTATTCGTTTTTAGTCCGGCGCGAGGGGGAATGGAAAGAATGCATCGACCCGTATTCGCTGTTTTCGAACGCGAACGGGAGAAACAGTATCATCATCGACCCGGAGCGCATGCGTTTGCCGGAAAAAGTCGAAATGGAGCCGCTTCAGTACAACACGGACGCCATTATTTACGAAGCCAATGTCCGCGACATGACAAGCCAGTCCGGCATCGGGGTGGAGCATCCAAAAACATTTGCGGGATTCATCGAGGAAAACGAAACGACCAAAGCGAAAGATGTCGGTTTTTCTTATTTGAAATCGCTTGGCATCACCCACGTGCAGCTCATGCCTGTCTTTGATTTTGGCAGCGTGGACGAGGATTACCCGGACCGCTACTACAACTGGGGCTACGATCCGGTCCAGTTCCGCGTGCCCGAAGGCAGCTACGCGCTCGATCCCGAAGATCCGTTGTCCCGGGTTCGCGAGCTGGCCGAGCTTGTGCATCGCTGCCACGAAAATGGAATGAAAGTGAATTTGGACGTCGTGTTCAACCACGTGTATGAAAAAGAGCGGTTCGCCCTCGACACGCTCGTTCCGAATTACTATTTTTTAATGAACCAAAACGGCGAATTTTCCAACGGCAGCTTTTGCGGCAACGACATCGACACCCAGCCCATCATGTCAAAACGCTATTTTATCAACACATGCCGGAAAATCATTTCGCTTTACGACATCGACGGCTTCCGCTTTGACTTAATGGGCATTCTCGATTTGAATTTTATGAACGAACTCAGCGAGGAGTGCCGGCGAATCAAACCAGGCTTCATGATCTATGGCGAGGGCTGGAACATGCCAAGCTTTTTGCCGGAAAATTTGCGTGCCGCCCAGCAAAATCAAAACCAAATGCCGCATGTCGGCCATTTTTCCGACCGGTTTCGGGAAACGATTCGCGGTTCCAACGGCGATCTTGTGCAAAAAGGCTACGCCAGCGGCAATTTGGATAAAATCGCGGAAGCCCAAGCCGTGATGGCGGGAAGCTGCCAGGATTTTGTTTTTAACTCGCCGCAAAAAGTCGTCAATTTTGTCGAATGTCACGACAACCACACGCTTTGGGATAAAAACCGCGTCGCCTGCCATGGCGAAGGACGGGAGCTGCGGGAAAAGCGGCAGGTTTTGGCCAACGCGATGGTCCTGCTCGCCCAGGGCATTCCGTTTTTGCACGCGGGGCAGGAATTCGGGCGGACAAAGCACAACCAGGGCAACACGTACAACCACCCGGATAATGTCAATCAAATGGATTACGAACGCCGCAACCGGCACATGCCAATCGTGGAGGCGACAAAAACGCTCATCCAGCTGCGCCGCCAGCATCCGGCGTTCCGGCTGACAACGAGCGAGCAAATTTCAAACAACGTCCATTTTGAAACGATCGACAATCAAGTTCTCGTTTACAAGACGAGCTGCGGCAGCGACGCCAATATCGTTTTTTTCAACCCGACCAGCCAGCATTTTCAGTACGTGGTCCATCAAGGGGGCGAGGTTTTGTTTGACAACGGGCAATGCAACGAGAAGTACGCGACCAACCTGCAAATCGCGCCGTACAGCGTGGTCGTATACCATTTCAATAATTAAGAACAAGCTTGATTTCTGATTTGAAAAGCATATAATTGATAAAAAGAATTTTGGAGGAAAACATGGCAAAGTTTTTTAAAGAACCATCACGAACATTCAGCGAATATTTACTCGTTCCAGGTTACACGGGACCGGACTGCACGCCGGATCGCGTATCCTTGAAAACCCCACTTGTAAAGTTTCGAAAAGGGGAGGAACCCGCGCTTTCTTTAAACATCCCTATGGTGTCCGCGGTTATGCAGTCGGTCAGCGGCGAGGAAATGGCTTGCGCGCTGGCGCGCGAAGGCGGCGTCAGTTTTATTTTCGGCAGCCAGCCAATCGAATCGCAAGCCGAAATGGTGCGCAATGTAAAATCCAGCAAAGCGGGATTTGTCGGCAGCGACTCCAACCTTTCCCCGGAATCCACGCTGGCGGATGTTTTAAATCTTCGTGAAAGAACAGGCCACTCGACGATGGCGGTCACCGATACGGGCAAGCGGGACGGTAAACTCGTCGGCTTGATCACTTCCCGCGATTTTCGCGAATCGAGAATGGATAAAAACACAAAAGTCAAGGAGTTTATGACCCCGTACGAGAAACTGATCGTTGGTATGGACGGCATCTCGCTTTCGGAAGCCAACGATATCATTTGGGATCACAAGCTCAACCAGCTTCCAATCGTCGACGAGGAACAGCATTTGAAATCCATCGTGTTCCGGAAAGACTACGACTCGCACAAGGAAAATCCAAACGAGCTGCTGGATGACAACAAGCGCTACGTCGTGGGCGCCGGAATCAATACGCGCGACTACGCCGAGCGTGTGCCGGCTCTGGTGGAAGCCGGTGTCGACATTTTGGTCATCGACTCCTCCGAAGGCTACTCGTGCTGGCAGGCGGAAACGATTCAATGGATCCGCAAGCACTATGGCGACACGGTAAAGGTCGGTGCCGGCAACGTGGTCGACGGCGACGGATTCCGCTTTTTGGCCGAGGCCGGCGCGGATTTCGTAAAAGTCGGCATTGGCGGAGGATCGATTTGTATTACGCGCGAACAAAAAGGCATTGGCCGCGGTCAGGCCACGGCGACGCTGGACGTGGCGCAGGCGCGTGACGAATACTACCGCAATACGGGCGTGTACATTCCGGTATGCTCCGATGGCGGTATCGTGCATGACTACCATATTACGCTGGCGTTGGCGTTTGGCGCGGATTTTGTGATGCTTGGACGTTATTTCGCCCGTTTCAAAGAGGCGCCGAACAAACGGGTCAGCATCAATGGGAACTACATGAAAGAATACTGGGGCGAAGGCTCGGCCCGGGCGAGAAACTGGCAGCGTTACGATGTCGGCGGCGAAAATAAAATGTCGTTTGTCGAAGGCGTCGATTCCTACGTTCCTTACGCGGGCAGCCTGCGCGATAATGTCGGACTGACGATTTCCAAAATCAAGCATACGATGTGCAACTGCGGCTGTCTGACAATCGAGGAATTGCAGCGCGATGCGAAAGTGACGCTCGTTTCCTCCACGAGTATCGTGGAAGGCGGGGCGCACGACGTCGTTGTCCGCGATGAGAACATTGACGCAAAAGTCCAATAAACGCGAAAGAAGGTTTTCACCTTCTTTTTTTTGTGTAAAATATGAGTATGAACAACCATGAAGACCTTTTAATGGATATCAGCATTCTGTACCGCAGCACCCAAAAGTATTACGACCGAAAACTGGAGCCTTTTCACTTGACTTACGCCCAGCTGCCGATCCTGCTTTTCATTTTCGAGCAGGAAGGCATCACGATGCAAAACATCGTGGAAAAGGGAAGCTACGACAAAGGCACCGTAACGAAAAACATAAAAAAACTGGAAGCGCTCGATTATGTGGAAGTGCGTCCATCCGCCAGCGACAAGCGGGTGAAGCACTTGTATACGACGTACAAGGCGAAACGCATCATCGCGCAAATTTACAAAATCCGGATCGACTGGTGGAATCACATCATTCAAAATATCGACGACGACACGATGCGCTCGTTCGAAGCCGTTTACGGCTCCATGTGCGAGCGGGCCAACGAATACGCCAAGCTCGAGCCGGAAGGCTTGCGCTTTTATGGATGGAAAAAGCTGTCTTTGCGCGGATTTGGCGCGCACCCCTGTTCCGTTTTGGAAATCGGCGGGTGCAACTTGCGCTGTCCGGGCTGCCAAAAAAAGCATCTCGTTTTTTTAAAAGAAGGACAAAAGGTCATTCATTCCGAAGAAGTCAAAACATACTTGACGCACCACAAAACGCATCTTCGCGCCGTGGCGATCGAAGGCGGCGAAGTCGGGCTACATCCAGAGCTGGAATCGTTTCTTCAATTTTTAAAAGCGGAAAAGTACGCCGTAAAAATCAAAACGAACGGCATGTATCCCGAGCCGGTCGCGCGCTGGGCTGAAAACGGTCTTCTGGATGAAGTGGAAATCGACTTGAAAAGCGCGTGGTCCGGCTATTCGGAAGCGACAGGCATTCATGACATCGACACCTCGGAAATCAAAAAAACGCTGGACGCTTTGCGCCAAGCCAATGTGTCCCACCGCTTCGCCACGACATTGATCCGCGAATTTCACAACGAGGATGTTTTAAAGGAGATGGCTTCCATCGTTGGCCACGACGGGCATTGGGTGTGGCGCAACTACGAACCCGGCGCGAACGCGATCGAGGAAGGGCTTCACGGCTTTTCGAAAGCGGAAATTGACGCCTTGGAGCAGACGGTGGGGCCTCTTGTGAAAACCCTGGCCATAGAAAGAGGAGCACAATGAAATATATCGTCGAAAAAAGAGATGGCAATCTCGTCGATTTTCAAATCGGGAAAATCGTCAACGTCATAAAAAAAGCGTTTGGGTCGCTTCATAAAGAATGGGACGAGTCCGTTATCGAGCTGCTCGCGCTCCGGGTCACCGCCGATTTCGATGCGAAAAAGGACGGAAACCGCATTGGCGTCGAGCAAATTCAGGACAGTGTGGAAAAAGTGCTGTCCGAGTCGGGCTTTACCGAAGTGTCCAAAGCGTACATTCTCTACCGGAAACAGCGGGAAAACGTGCGCAAACTTACGGAACATCTCGACCGGCACACTTCGCTGATCGCCTCGTATTTGTCTTCGGCCGCCACAGGAGCCGGCTTTTCCAATCAAGGAATGAACCAGTACGTCGCCAGACAAATGCTCCGCCATTTTTGGCTGGAGGAAATGTTTGACCAGGAAATCCGGGACGCGATCCGGGAAGGGAAAATGATCGTCGAACCCTTGGATTCCATGCTTGCCCAAACGGTGACGCTCGATCTTTCGCAATTCGAAAAGCCAAAACAACACTATGACATGGTAGTCGTGGCGCTCCACCAAATTGTGGAGAATCTGGCCGAACACGTCGTGGTGAGCCAGTTTGAAACGATTCTTACGCCAGATCAAATCACGCGCATTCGCCAGCGGTTTGATGAAACACGCGTCCGCTTTCAAAACGTCGCGCCGGCGCGCGGATGCTTTGGCAAAGTGGATGTCGTGGATTTGCAGCCGGAAACGCTCGGTTTGGCGCAACGCGCGCTCGATGTGCGGCGGCAAGTGATGGAGCGGCTGGATGAAGCCGGCTTTTACCCGTGCGAGGGCTTTATGAAGACAATGGAAGGGGAGATCTGCGTCGTGGGCGATTCGATTCGGACATTTGAAAAGACGTCGGGCTACATTTGGACCCGAAAACGAACGATTTCAGGGGACGAAGCGCTTTTTGAGCTGGAGCAAGAGGCGCTTGCGGGCGTTGGAACGCTGTTCGACCGTGTCGAGTATCGGCTTCGTTTTGTGGAGCCCGTCGATTCCGGGGCGGCGCGCAATTTGTGCCAGTCGCTGCGCGAAACGTATCCGTTTATCGCGGATATTCAAATTGTTTCGGATTTTTGAAAAACAGGTGTTGCTTTTTGGAAAAAGGTTTGCTATTATAAATGGGCAGTCAAGGAAATGCCCGGGTGGTGAAATTGGTAGACGCAGTGGACTCAAAATCCACCGGTAGCGATACCGTACCGGTTCGAGTCCGGTCCTGGGCACCATTTGTCTATAACGAACCGAAAGGTTCGTTTTTTTCTTTCACTTTTTTGCGCCAGGTGAAAGAAAAAAGCGCAATGGTTGATGGAGGTGTGAGTGTGAAAGTTTTACTCGGCTTAAGCGGTGGCGTTGACTCGGCTATCGCCGCTTATTTACTCAAAGAGCAGGGATACGACGTGACCTGCTGTTTTATGCGCAACTGGGACAGCTTTGCCAACAATGACATTCTTGGCAATCCGACGATCATGGAAGGCGTATGCCCGCAAGAGCAGGACTATCTGGATGCCAAAGCGGTCGCCGACCATCTTGGCCTGCCGCTGCGGCGCGTTGATTTCATCCAGGAGTACTGGGATCAGGTATTCGTGACGTTTTTGAAGGAATACGAACGCGGACGCACGCCGAATCCGGATATTTTATGCAACAAATACATTAAGTTTGACGCGTTTTTCGACTACGCGATGAAAAACGGATTCGACGCGGTCGCCACCGGACATTACGCGTCCAACGTGCGAATCGACGGCTACACGTATTTGACGCGCGCCCACGACACGAACAAAGATCAAACGTATTTTTTGTGCCAAGTGCCGGAAAGCGCCATCGCGAAAACGATTTTTCCTTTGGGTGGCATCGACAAGCCGGAAGTGCGGCGCATCGCCAAGGAGCTCGATTTGGAATCTGTCATGACAAAAAAGGACAGCACCGGTATTTGTTTTATTGGCGAGCGAAATTTCCGGGATTTTTTAACGAATTACCTGCCAAGCAAGCCGGGACGCATCGTCGACGTGGATACCGGAAAGACGCTCGGCGAGCACATCGGCGTGTTGTATTATACGATCGGGCAGCGCAAAGGATTGAATATCACGCGCGATAAAGGCCCGTGGTTCGTCATTGGAAAAGATGTCCATAAAAACGTGCTCTATGTTTGCCACCACACAAGAAAACAATGGCTCGACTCCGATGAAGCCGTTGTCAGCGGAATGAACTGGATCGTGAAAGACCACGCCGAGGTGCCCAAGCGCCTGACTTGCAAGTTCCGCTACCGTCAGCCGGACCAGGACGTTGAACTGGAATGGATCGACGAAACGACAGTGCGGCTGCGCTATCCGCAAACGATTGCCGGCGTGACATGCGGGCAGGAAGCCGTGCTGTATGACGGGCAAAAATGCCTGGGGGGCGGCGTCATCGACTTTGTATATCGAAACGGAAAAGATTTAAACGAGCAAATCATTCAAACCGGCGCCCGGAGGATGGCGCATGCGTGAGGTCGTGAAGGCGCGGCTGGATTTTGTCATTTTTGAAAACAAGGAAAACCACTACGTCGTCGCCTCCTTTGAAGAAACCGAAGACTACCATGAATTCACCGGCGCTGGCCGCCTCGTCGATCCAAAAGAGGAGGGCGAGTACGAGCTGGAAGGCGAATACGTCGAGCATCCGCGCTACGGGACGCAGTTTCGAATTGACCGGGCCAAACTCGTTTTGCCAACCCGCAAAGAGGCAGTCGTTCATTTTTTGTCGTCCGACACGTTTCCGACAATCGGCAAAAAAAGCGCTGAAACGATTTACGACACGCTGGGGGAGGATTGTCTGGAACAAATTCGTCAAAACCCGCAAGTGCTGCAGCAGGTTCCCCGGTTTCCGCAAAAGAAAATCGACATCATCACCGATGGAATTTGCCAGTTTACCGGTTTTAACGACAACTACATCAAGCTGCTTGAATACGGATTGACAAACCGGCAAATCACGCTGCTGGAAAACACGTACGAAGACGACGCGCTCAAAACGATCGAGGAAGACCCGTTTCGGCCGCTTTACGAAATTTATGGCTTCGGCTACAAGGGAGCGTGCCGGCTGGCGGACGCCATCGAGCTGCCAGCCGATGATTTGCGGCGTCTGGAAGCGATGATTTACGAGGAGTGCCGGCAAATGGCGATGCGTTCGGGCAATACGTACATTCCGTATCCGATTGTGCAGGAACGGTTTCAGTCGGTTCAAAAAGAGGCGTTCGAGCAGGCGCTGGCCAACTTGATTGGCCGGCAGAACTTGCAGGCGGAACAAGAAAAGATTTATCCGTTTTCGTTGTACGAAGACGAGATCTTGATCGCCAAGGGGCTGCGGACGCACTGGTTTGATGTCGAGCCTGTCGCGGCGCAAGACATCGACGAGAAAATCGAGCAAGTCGAGTTTATGCTCAACATCGAATACGACGCCATTCAAAAACAAGCCATCCACGCTTTTTTTGAACACTCCGCTACGATTTTGAACGGAGGGCCGGGAACCGGAAAAACGACGACCGTCAAAGGCATCCTGCAAATCGCGCGCATGGTGTATCCAGACGCTGTGATCCAGCTTTGCGCCCCGACCGGGCGGGCGAGCAAGCGCCTCTCCCAGCTTTCCGACAACGACTCCAAAACGATTCACTCGCTTTTGAAGTGGAACCTGGATGACAACCAGTTTGGAAAGGACGAAAACGATCCGCTGGATGTCGACATTTTGATCGTGGACGAGTTTTCGATGGTGGACACCCATTTGTTCGCGGCGCTGCTGCGGGCGCTGCCGCCGTATTGCCGGATCTTGCTGATTGGCGACGAGGACCAGTTGGAAAGCGTGGGACCGGGAAAGGTGTTCAACGATTTGATTGAAAGCGGCATTTACCCGATTGTCCATTTGGAAAAGATCTTTCGGCAGTCCAGCGGCTCGGGAATCGCCCAGCTCGCCCGTTTGATCCGGGACGAGCAGCCGCTCGCGTTTGCGGATGGAGCGAATTTTATCGAGCGCGGGCAAGGTCAAATTCTGGAAACGCTAAAGAAAGCCATCGCGCAATACGACGAGCAGGAGCGAATGTCGCTGCAAATCATCGCGCCCATGTATAAAGGAAAGGTTGGCATCGACGCCATCAACGCCACGATGCAGGCGATGATCAATCCAAACGACGGGAAAAAGCGGCAGGTGAAAGCCGGAACGGTATGGTTTCGGGAAGACGACAAAGTGATGCTTTTGAAAAATCTGCCCGAAGACGACGTGTACAATGGCGATATCGGCTACATTTGCGAGATTCACGATGGCATCATCACGGTGGATTTCGGCAGTCAAATCGTCGATTTCTCGAAAGATTTCCTCTACTATTTGTCGCATGCCTACTGCATTAGCGTCCACAAGGCGCAAGGCAGCGAATACGACCGGGTGTATTGTGTCGTGGAGCCCCAAACCGCCCACATGCTCAACAAGCGTCTGCTTTACACCGCCGTTTCCCGGGCGAAAAAGGAGTTGTTCGTCGTCGGGGATCCGGCGCTTTTTGGCCAGAGGGTGCGCCGCAAGCAAAGCCATATTCGAATGACGACTCTTCAGCAGCGGATCCAGGAGGCGATGAAGTAAAAATGGATTTGCCAAATCGCAAAAATCCTGATACCATATCCTTAGTTTGACCATGAAAAAGACAAGTAGCCTATGGATTTTTCTTGATAGAGACGAGGTGGCTGGTGGAAACCTCGAGAAAGCCGTGGGGGAAGCTGCTTTGGAGTTGGACCGCGAGCCCGCGTTATCGGCAGACGAGTGCGTTTTTCGAAATCGAAAAATGAAGCAGGATGGTACCGCGTAATCATTACGTTCCTAGCAATAGGGACGTTTTTTTATTGAAAAAGGAGATTAGGAATGAAACAACTAACAGGAAACGAAGTACGACAAAAGTTTCTCGATTATTTTTCCGAGCAAGGACATATGATCGAGCCGGGAGCGAGCTTGATCCCGAACAACGATCCGACGCTGTTGTGGATCAACGCCGGCGTCGCGGCGCTGAAAAAGTATTTTGACGGATCCGAGAAGCCGCGCTGCAACCGCATCGCCAACGCCCAGAAAAGCATTCGGACCAACGACATCGAAAACGTCGGCCGCACGGCCCGGCACCATACTTTTTTCGAGATGCTTGGCAACTTTTCGATTGGCGACTATTTCAAAGAGGAAGCCATTCCGTTTGCCTGGAACTTTTTAACCGGCGAGCAATGGATGGGAATCGACAAGGACCGGCTGTATGTTTCCGTGTATACCGATGACGAGGACGCGTACCGCATCTGGACCGAGGTGTGCCACGTGGATCCTTCCCACATTTTGAAAACAGACGACAACTTCTGGGAAATCGGCAAGGGACCGGGCGGCCCGGATTCGGAAATCTTCTTCGATCGTGGCGAAAAATACGATCCGGAAGGATTGGGAGAGCGTCTGTTTTTCGAAGAGCTGGAAAACGACCGCTACATCGAGGTTTGGAACGTCGTGTTCTCGCAATTCGACTGCGATCCGGCGCTTGACCGCAAGGACTACAAAGAGCTGCCGCAAAAAAACATTGATACCGGTATGGGACTCGAGCGGCTTGTCGCTTTGATCCAGGATGGCGAAACGAACTTCGACACCGATTTGTTTTTGCCAATCATCCACGCGACCGAAGAAATCGCGAACGATCCATACCAGGGCGAGTACAAGATGGCGTACCGTGTCATCGCTGACCACATTCGAACCATTGTGTTCGCTTTAAGCGACGGAGCGAACTTCTCGAACAGTGGTCGCGGGTACGTGCTGCGCCGCGTCCTGCGCCGGGCGGCCCGCTATGGCTTGAAGCTTGGAATCGACGAGCCGTTTTTGTACAAGCTCGTGCCGGTTGTCAACGAAGTGATGAAAGACTATTATCCGTATTTGTCCGAGCACACCGCCATGAACGAGAAGCTGATCAAAAACGAAGAGGAAACGTTCAAGAAGACGTTGAAAAACGGCCAGGCGCTGCTGGACGAGGAAATCGCCAACGCCAAAGACGGCACACTTTCGGGCGAAGTCGTATTCAAACTGTACGACACGTACGGGTTCCCGTTTGAATTGACGCAGGAAATCGCCGAAGAGCACGGCTTGAAAATCGTCCGCGAGCAATTCGACGAGCAAATGCAGGCGCAAAAAGACCGCGCCCGCGCCGCCCGCAACGCCAAAGATTCCTTCGCTTCGCAAAACGAGGCGCTCATGAACTTCACGACTCCAAGCGAGTTTGTCGGCTACGACGAGCTGACATGCGAGGGCAAAGTCATCGCCTTGTTCAAAGAGGGCGAAATGGTGGACGCAATCGAAGGCGAAGGCGACGTCATTTTCGACCGGACTTGCTTTTACGCGGAAAGCGGCGGACAAGTCGCCGACGCCGGAACGGTGTCGGGCGATGGAGTGCTGGCTGAAGTGGTGGATGTGCAAAAGACGCGCAACGCGCAAAACCTTGTGAAAGTCCACGTCAAGGAAGGCGTGCTTCGACTTGGCGACTTGGTGCATCAAAGCGTGGACGCAGCCAAGCGCGCCCGCACGACGGCGAACCACTCTTGCACCCATTTGCTGCAAAGCGCGCTTAAAAAAGTGCTGGGCGATCACATTCAGCAAGCCGGAAGCTTTGTCGGCCCGGATTATTTGCGGTTTGACTTCCATCATTTTGAAAAGCTGACGCCCGATCAGCTGGCGGAAGTCGAACGAATCGTCAACGAGTACATCGCCGGCGCCTATCCGGTCACAAAGGAAATTATGGATATCGAAGAAGCCCGTCAATCGGGCGCGACCGCGTTGTTTAACGAGAAGTACGGCAGCAAAGTGCGCGTCGTGACGATGGGCGACGTGTCGAAAGAGTTTTGCGCCGGATGCCACGTGGACAACACGGCGAATATCGGGGTGTGCAAAATCGTAGGCGAGGAAAGCATCGGTTCCGATTCGCGCCGGATCACGGCGAAGACGGGGTACGCGGCGTACGAGGATTTCGCGCATGAACACGGGCAGCTCGATACGATCGCGGCCGCGATGAAGCAAAAAGGTATCAAGGATATCGAGGAAAAAGTGGCGCAGCAGCTGCAAAACGCCAAGGCGCTGCAAAAAGAGCTCGACCAGCTCAACAACAAGATTTTCGCTTTGCGCGCAAACGAGTGGATCCAGGAAAAAGTCAAAGCGGGTGCCTTCGACTTGCTCATCAAAAAAGTGCAAGGCATGGATGGCAAGGCGATGAAGGACATTGTCGCCAACCTCAAAGCTAAAGACTCTGGATTGCTTGTGCTGCTGATCGCGGCCGATGACAAAAAAGTCGTATTTGTTGCCGGCGCGGGCAAGGACGCGGTAGCCAAAGGGGCCAACGCGGGCCAAATCGTCAAAATGGCGGCCAACGTATGCGGCGGCAACGGCGGCGGCAAGCCGGATCTGGCGCAGGCTGGCGGCAAGGACGCTTCGAAGGTGGACGAGGCCATTGAACTCGTGCGCTCGTATGTGCCGTCCATCGCGTAGTTTCAAGGAAACAAGAATGAAATCGCTTTTCATTTTTTAGCGGTTAAGGTACAATGTTTTATATGTTAGGAGTGTGATGAGAATGAGAGACGTAACAGCGACGATGACGTTTACGACCGAAGAGATCCGTCGTGAAAACATCAAGACGATTCTTCGTGAAGTGAGTCAGGCATTGGAGGAGAGGGGATACAACTCCGAAAACCAAATTGCCGGGTACTTGATCAGCAACGATCCGGCTTACATTTCATCCCATAAAAATGCTCGGAATCTCATCCAGCGTATCGAACGATACGAGATTATCGAGGAACTCGTTCGCGCGTATTTGGAAAAATAATGCAGAAGATTATAGGATTGGATCTCGGCAGCAAAACGTGCGGGATCGCGATCAGCGACGCCCTGGGATTGATTGCCAGAGCTCTGACAACCGTTCGGTTCGAATCGGATGATTATGACACATGTCTGGATGAAGTGCTCACGATCCTTCAGGAACAAAAAGTCAAGGAAGTCGTGCTTGGTCTGCCCAAACACATGAATGGCGATATCGGCATTCGGGGCCAGATTTCGATCGACTTCGCAAAACAGCTGGAAGCCCATGGAATCAAGGTGGATTTGTGGGACGAGCGTTTGACGACCGTCAGCGCGGAGCGATTGCTTATTCAAGGGGACGTTTCAAGAAAGAAGCGGAAGAAGGTAATCGACCAGATGGCGGCGGTGCAGATTCTGCAAAGTTATTTAGATCGACAAAACGGGGGATTTTAAGCCCCGTTTTTTTCAGGAGGAAAAAAGATGTTGGATTCAAACAGTTTATATGTAACCGATGAAAATGGAAACGAAGTGAAAATGACGATTCTTTTCACGTTCGACGCCCCGGACGGGACACAATACGTCGTGTTCCAGCGGGCGGGCGCGGACGATGGCGAGGTCTTCGCTTCCCGCTACGACGACCAGGGACAACTGATCCCGATCGAGTCCGAAGAGGAATGGGACATGGTCGAGGAAGTGATCAACACGTTTGTCGAGGACGAAGAGAATGCCGAAGCCTAAAAGAAAGCGAACGTTCCATTTTGGAAGGCTGCTTCTGGTCGTCGCGCTGTTTTTGCTCGTAATCGCGGGCGGACTGGCCGCGTACGGCTATGTTAGCTTGCAGCCGGCGGGAAATGGAAATAAGGAAGTGGAATTTGAAGTGGCGGAAGGCGAGAGCTTTCCGTCGGTCTTGGCCAATTTGGAAAAGCAGGGAATCATTAAAAACGCGAATGTCGCCTCCTTGTACGCCAAACTGACCCATCACAACACCCATTACGCGGGCGTGTTTTTGTTAAACGACAACATGAGCACCGAGCAGGTGCTCGCGTACTTGGCCAATCCCGAGAACATCATGGATCAGTCGATCCGCTTTACGATCCCGGAAGGACAGTGGGCCAAGGAAATCGCGGCGAACTTGTCCAAGCAGCTGCCATTTACCGAAAAGCAAATCCTGAAGCTGTGGAACGACGAGGCGTATATCAAAACGCTCGCCAAGTCGTATCCGTTCTTGGATCCGGCCGCGCTTTCCAATCCGGATTTGAAGGTGAAGCTGGAAGGCTATTTGTTTCCGGAAACATACTTCATCGAACGCGACGCGACGCTTGATGAAGTGACACGGATGTTTTTGGATCAATTCAAAGCCGTGTACGACCAATACAAGACGCAATTCGCGCAAAGCGGCATGGATGTCGAGGACATCGTGACGCTGGCAAGCGTCATCCAGTTCGAATCCGGCTCGACGCAGGACATGAAAGAAATTTCCGGCGTGTTCCACAATCGGCTCGATCAAAATATGAAGCTGGAATCAAGCGTGACCGTATGCTACGCGCTGTACGACCAGTTTGATTCGCCGGAAGACTGCGAGACGCAATACGATATTGACTCGCCATACAACACGTACCAGATCGAAGGGCTCCCGGCCGGACCGATACTCAATCCCGGCAAGGACGCGATCGTCGCGGCGCTTGAACCGAACAAAAACGACTACTTGTTTTTTGTCGCCGACATTTACAACGTGAAGACGAATCCGGGACAAGTGTACTATTCATCAAATTATGAGGACCATCAAAAACTGATGGAGGAGCTTCATCTCGTCATTGAATAACAATGGGAAGGTTGCTATAATTGGAAGTATTGTTAAGGAGTGAAAAACATGCCAAGCGAAAAATTTTATGTTACGCAGGAAGGGTATGACGATCTAGTCAAAGAACTGGAAAACCTCGTCCATAACGTTCGTCCGCAAGTCATCGTCGAGCTGCAGGAAGCCCGCGCCCAAGGTGACTTGTCCGAGAACGCCGACTACGACGCGGCCCGCGAACACCAGGCCCAGGTCGAAGCGCGGATCCGTGAAGTCGAAGCCATTTTGAAACAGGCGGAAATCATTGAGGAAAGCGATGACGAGAGCCATCAAAAAGTCATCCACATTGGTTCGGTTGTGACGATTGAGGATTTAAGCGACAACGAGATCGCGACCTACACCATTGTCGGAACGACGGAAGCCGATCCATTCGAAGGCAAGATCTCGAACGAGTCCCCGGTCGTGCAGGCGATTCTCGATAAAAAGGTGGGAGACGTGGTTACGATCGCCAAGGCGACGGTTCCATACGATGTAAAAATCATTGATATTAAGTAAAAAAAGAAAAAATGGAGAAAATTGGAGAAAAAATGTCCGGTTTTCTCCTTTTTTGTCGTATATAAAGGTATGACGAAAAAAATTTTAACCCTTTTGCTGCTGCTCATGTTCAGCTACGCGCTGGCCGGCCGCTATGAACCGGTCCGGCTGGAACGACCGGGCTCGCGCCACGTCCGCATTGAAATCAAAGGAGGAATCCAAAATCCAGGGACATACGAACTGCCAACGGGCGCGACCGTCGAAGACGCGATTGAGGAAGCGGGTGGCTTGCATGAAAACGCCGATCTCTCCCGCGTCGCCTTGATGGCCGAACTGCGCCCCGACGATTTGATCGTGATCCCGCTGGCGGATCCAACGCAGGCCGCGCTTGTATCCATCAACGCCGCGAGCAGCGAACAGCTGCAGACGCTGCCTGGCGTCGGTCCGGCCATCGCCGCGCGAATTATCGAGTACCGCGAGCAGACGCCTTTTCAAGCGCTGGAGGACATTCAAAACGTGAAAGGCATCGGCGAGAAGATGTTTGAAAAAATCAAGGAGCAAATTTGCTTGTGAACGCCTGGCTGCTTGTCGGACTGGGCGTCTGGCTTTCCGCGATGCTCGACCCGTTTTACTGCTTGTTTTTTTGTGGCTTCGCCAGCTTGTATTTCGCGTTCCGCTTTCCGAAAACGTGGACAAGCGCCTTGTTTTTGGGACTCGCTTTGCTTCGGCTCGGATTTTCGTGCGCCAGCGCCGAAGCGAAGCCGGGCGAATACACCGTCTACGAAGTCAAGGCGAATTACGCTCTGGCAAGAAACGGACGAGCGAAAATCGTTCTCTACCAGGTGCCAAACGCGGCATATGGGGACCGCTACGCGGTCCAGACGCTTGAGCCGATTCATTCGCTTCATAATCTTTCCCTTTTTTCCTTTGAGGCGCACATGGCCAAACAAGGGGTGGAACTGTACGCGCGCGATCCGGTTTTGATTGCCGCCTCCAACTCGGTACAAGCTCGGATTTTCCGGTCATTGCAAGCCCGGGACGATCCGTTTTTGCTGGGGGCGTTGTATGGCATCGCCGAGAAGGAGTCGTTTTTTGCCACCCTTGGTCTTCCGCTTGTCACGCTCTTTTGTTTTGGAGAGCGATGGATGCGGCGCCGGTTTGGTTCAAGCTGGTCCAGACCGCTGACGGCGTTTGGCGTGATCGGATATGGAATCTTTTTCTTTTTTCATCCGGCTTTGATTCGGCTTACACTTGTCCAGCTGACGAAATGGCATACCGATGACTGGCGTCTGGCTTTCGCGTGGCCCATGATTGGCTATGTCCTGCTTCGGCCGGCCGGCGCGCTTGATCTTGTGCTCGTCGTCCCCGTTCTCTGGACATGGATCCATCAAAAAGGATGGAGCGGTCGAAACCAAAAAGCGGTTCAGCTTTTGGCGCTTGCCCTTTTGCAGGTGCTCTTCTTTTCGCAGCTGGATTTGGTCGCGCTCGTGCTGACGGGGGTGTTCAAAAAAGGCTATGCCTTGCTTTTGATCGCTTCGCTGCTGCCCGTTTCCTGGCCGTGGCTGGCGTGGCTGAAGCGCCTGCCCGACCAGACGTGGCTGACGTGGACGATTCGTTCGACGATCCCCTTTCTTGCGTGCGCGCTTTGTTTTCTGGCTTGCGTGCTGTTGGGCGCGTCTTGGAAAAAAACGATTCGGACCGGCTTGCTGTCGTTTGGCGTGCTGGCGGCCAGTTTGTTTTTCGATCCCTTTTTCCATGTTTACATGCTCGACATCGGGCAGGGCGACTGCGCGCTGCTCGTGGAGCCGTTTCAAAAAAGCGCCGTGTTGATTGACGCGGGACAAAACGTCTTTCGGGACAACGTAGCCACCGTGATCGTGCCGTTTTTGCGTTCGCGAGGCATCCGACAGCTGGACGCGGTGGTCGTGACCCATAATGATTTCGATCACAGCGGCGGCGTGGAGGAACTCCAAAAACAAATACCGGTACGGCAAATCGTGACGAGTCGAGATGAGCGAGTCGATGTGGACTATCCGTTTGTTTCGCTGCTGCCCGCGCGTGAAGTCCAGGAGGAAAACGACGAAAGCATCGTGAGCTACTTTTCGTATGATGGCATCGACTATTTGTGGATGGGGGACGCCGGCGTCGAAATCGAGCGGCAGCTTCTAAAACAATACGACTTGTCAAAAGTCGATGTTTTGAAGCTGGGGCATCATGGCTCGCAAACAAGCTCGGATTTTTCCTTTCTGGCGCAAACCAATCCGCAACTCGCCCTGATTTCGGTTGGTGAAAACAACCGGTACGGCCATCCGCATCCGCGGGTCATTCAGAATTTGCGAAATTTGGAAATCGACACGCTCATGACCAAAGACGATGGAATGGTCCATATTTTTTCGCTCGGACGCTTTTGTTTTGTGGAAAGCGCGAAAGGAAAGATCGGGATGCTGGATCGCGGTTGATTTGCGCGCCGATTTCAGGCATACTGAAACCATGATTTATATACTGCATGGAACCGACGCTTCGCGCATGAGCATGAAAGTGGCGGCGTTGAAAAAAAAGCACAACATGGAAACGGTGTCGACGTACGACGCGTTGCAGGATCCGATGGAAGCCGTGCTGGAAGAAATGGATTCGCATTCGATTTTTGACGAGGAAAAGATGATCGTGATCCAGAACGCGACGTTTTTGAGCGCGCGAAACACCACGACGTACGATTTGGACGCGTTTGTAAAACGCAAGGACACCGACGAGATTGTCGTGTTTTGCGTCCCGAGCGAGAAAATCGACCAGCGGAAAAAAGCGGTCAAGGCGCTGGCGCAAGGCGCGCAGGTTTTCGCCTGCATTCGTCTGGATCAAAAAAACCAGCCCGGCTACATTCGGGAGGCGATGACAGAAGCCGGATTGAAAATGGACGGGGAGGCGCTGCGCTATTTTACGAGCCATATCGGGATGGACGCCTTGCGCATTCGCAGCGAGATCGAGAAGCTTTCCATTTACGCCGGGGAAGTCGGTCTTGCCGACGTCAAAGCGCTCATGGTCAACGAGCCGATCGACGACGTGTTTAAAATGACAGATGCCTTGTTTGATCAAAACGGCTTGCTTTTGATGGCGTATTACCGGAATTTTCGCGCGCAAAATATGGAAACTGTGGCGATTACCGCGCTAATCGCTTCGCAAATCCGCTTTTTGTTTCAAGTGCGCGTGCTGATGGACCGGCAGCTGGGAAAAGAGGAAATTGCCCAGACGCTGAAAGCCCATCCGTACCGGGTGCAGCTTTCGATGCGCAAGGCAAGCCGTTTCGATCCCGACGCGTTGCTTGACTGGCTGGAAAAACTCGCCGATCTCGACCAAAATATGAAAAGCGGAAAAATCGACAAAGACGAGGGATTTGAGAACTTCGCGCTTTCGCTGATGATGAAATAAGCCGGGAACTGGATTTTCCGGCTTTTTGAAAATAAAAAAAAAGCGATATCCACGATATCGCAACGGTACAGGAACACGTCAGGAATTAACCTTCGATCGAGTTGATCAATTTTGCCAGACGTGCTTTTTGACGGTTCGCATAGTTTTTATGATGAACGCCTTTTGCGACCGCTTTGTCAAGTTTCGAAGTGCAGTCTGCGAAAGCTTTCACAGCGGCTTCTTTATCATTGGCTTCAACGGCGGCAAGCACTTTTTTGATCGCTGTTTTCAAAGCCGATTTTTTCGACACGATCAACTTGTGTGCTTTATTGTTGGTTTTCACACGTTTCATTTGTGATTTGATTTGTGGCATGGTTGTACACCTCCTGACATAAATGCATTGAGATTATAGCAAAATTTGATTTCAAAAGCAACACAAGTTCGAAAAATTCAGGTATAATACGTTGTGCGGTCGAAAGACAACGACAGCCAAACGAAAGGATGGGACAAAAAATGGAAAAAAAACATGTCATATTTATGGGGACGCCTCCCATTGCCGCGACGGTTCTGGAAGCGTTGCTCGACAGCGATGTCATTGTGGATCTCGTAGTGACGCAGCCGGACAAAAAAACCGGACGCAAGCAGATGCTGGTCGAGTCGGCGGTCAAGCAAGTGGCGAAACGACACGGAATCGAGGTGTTTCAGCCGGTCCGGATCAAAGACGACTGCGAAAAAGTCGTTGGCACGCCTTGCGATTTGATCGTGACATGCGCCTATGGCCAGCTTGTTCCGCAATGCGTTCTCGACCATCCTGCGTTTGGATGCGTCAATTTGCATGGCTCGCTGCTGCCGGCGTACCGGGGCGGGGCGCCAATCCAGCGCGCCATTATGCATGGCGACACGGAAAGCGGCATGACTTTGATGAAAATGGTGCGCAAAATGGACGCGGGACCGGTTTTGGATGTGGAACGAATCGCGATTGCGCCGACAGACACGAGCACTTCGCTGTTTTTGAAAATGGGGGACGCGGCGGCCACGCTATTGAAACGAAACCTGCCTGTCCTGCTGAGCGGACAAGCGGTGTTTGTCGAGCAGGATGAGGAAAAGGCGACCTTCGCGCCGATTCTCACCCGCGAGGAAGAGCATCTGGATTTGACGTCGACGGACGACTCGATTGTTCGTCAAATCCGCGCGCTCAGCGACGAGCCGGGCGCATATGTTCTCGTCAAAGGCCGAAAGCTGAAAATTTACGACTATGAATATATTCCGGCGGACAACACGACGTGCGGTCTGTTTTCCCAGCCGGACAAGAAATCGTTGTGCCTGGAGCTGCACCAAGGAAAACTTCACTTGAAAACGTGCCAGCTGGAAGGCAAACCCAAGATGGCGATTCGCGATTTTATTAACGGACAAGGAAGAAGCCTTGTCGGCGAAACCGCCCAGTAAAACGCAATTTTGAAAGGAGAAACTGTTCCATGGAACAATCGCATATTCGCAACTTTTCCATTATCGCCCACATTGATCATGGAAAATCCACGTTGGCGGATCGGATCCTCGAGCTGACAGACACCGTCGAGAAACGGGAAATGAAAGACCAGCTGCTGGATTCGATGGAGCTGGAGCGGGAACGGGGCATCACGATCAAGCTCAACGCCGTACAGCTCGTTTACCACGCCAAAAACGGCGAAGACTATTTATTTCATTTGATCGACACTCCGGGCCATGTCGATTTCACCTACGAGGTGTCCCGGTCCCTGGCCGCCTGCGACGGGGCGGTGCTTGTCGTGGACGCCGCCCAAGGGGTGCAGGCCCAAACGCTGGCCAACGTGTACCTGGCTTTGGAAAACGACTTGGAAATCCTGCCGGTGCTCAACAAAGTCGATTTGCCAAGCGCCCAGCCGGATGTCGTCAAACAGGAAATCGAGGACTTGATCGGACTGGATTGCTCCGAGGCGGTCGAAATCTCGGCCAAGTCGGGATTGAACGTCGAAGAAGTGCTTGAGCAAATCGTCGCCAAGCTGCCGGCCCCTTCGGGAAGTCCGGACCAGCCGCTTCAGGCGCTTGTGTTCGACTCTTTGTACGACCCCTACCGGGGCGTCATCGCCTACATTAGCGTGAAAAACGGCTCCATCAAGCCCAAAGACAAAATCCGCTTTATGGCGACCGGCGCGGAATACGAAGTGATCGAGGTCGGCGTGCGGACGCCAAAAGAAGTCGTGGAAGACCAGCTCAATACCGGCGATGTCGGCTGGATCAGCGCGGCGATCAAAAGCATCGAAGACGTGCGGGTCGGCGACACGATCACAAAAGTCGACGAGCCCGCGAACGCGCCGCTGCAAGGATATCGGCAAATGCAGCCGATGGTGTATTGCGGCTTGTATCCGGTCGACAACGCCCGCTACGACGATTTGAAGGAGGCGCTCGCCAAGCTCAAGCTCAACGACGCGGCGCTCCAATACGAGCCGGAAACGTCGCAGGCGCTCGGGTTCGGCTTCCGGTGCGGATTTTTAGGCTTGCTTCATATGGATGTGATCGAGGAACGGCTGGAGCGCGAATACAACCTCAATTTGATCGCGACGAGCCCTTCGGTTATTTACCATGTGTACAAAACCGACGGGACGATGATTTCCGTCGACAACCCGGCCGCGCTGCCGGCCCCTCAAAACATCGACCGGATCGAAGAGCCGTATGTGAAGGCGCAAATCATGGTGCCGAAAGAATACGTCGGCGCCATTATGGACTTGTGCCAGAAAAAGCGGGGAGAATACGTCGACATGCAAGTGCTGGACGAGCTGCGCATGGAGCTGACGTACGAGATTCCGCTGTCGGAAATCATTTACGACTTCTTCGACAAGATGAAATCGAGCACAAAAGGCTACGCGAGCATCGACTACGCGTTTTCGCAATACCGGCCATCCAAGCTTGTGAAAATGGATATTTTGCTGAATGGGCAAATCGTCGACGCGCTGTCGACGATCGTTTTCAAGGATTTCGCCTACCACCGCGGCAACGCGATGACGGTCAAGCTCAAGGATCTCATTCCAAAGCAGCAATTCGAAATCCCGGTCCAGGCGGCGATTGGCGGCAAGATCATCGCCCGCACCAACATTAAGGCGCTGCGCAAAAACGTGCTCGCCAAATGCTATGGAGGGGACATTTCGCGAAAGAAAAAACTGCTGGAAAAGCAAAAAGAAGGAAAGAAACGCATGAAGATGGTCGGCTCCGTGGAAATTCCGCAAGAGGCGTTCATGGCGGTTTTGTCGATGGACGACGAAGGATGACGCCCGCTTCCTGGTATATCCACGTTCCGTTTTGCGCCAGCGTGTGCCCGTATTGCGATTTCTTCCGCACGGTTCCAAGTGCCGCCCGAATCGAGCAATGGCTGGACGTTGTCGGGGCGGAAATTCGAAGCCGGCTGGAGCCGGATACGAAAATCGACACCCTTTACATTGGGGGCGGCACGCCTTCCGTGCTTTCCGACAGCCAGTTTTTTCGTCTGGTTAAAGATTTGCTTCCGCATTTGCACGCGCAAAGCGAAGTAACCGTCGAATGCAACCCGGAATCGCTAAGCGCCCAAAAGCTGGCAATGTACCGGCAGTGCAAAGTCAACCGCATTTCGCTTGGCGTGCAGTCGTTCAACGCGAAAACGATTGAAAAGCTTGGGCGCCATCATACGCCGGCATTGATCGAGCAGGCGGTCGAGGCGATCAAAGAAGCGGGCATCGACAACATTTCGATTGATTTGATGTTCGCGGTTCCGGGACAGTCGATGGCCGACGTCCAAGCCGATCTGGCGCGTTTTTTCCGTTTGGACATCGCCCATTTGTCGATTTACTCGCTGATTTTGGAAGAAGGGTCGGTGTTTGGCCGGCAAGGCTTGCAGGCGGTGGATGAAGATCTGGAGGCGGACGAATACGAATGGATCGTCCAGACGATGAAGGCGCATGGTTATTGTCACTATGAGATTAGCAGCTTCGCCAGGGACGGCAAACTGTCGCGCCACAATTTGGCGTACTGGCTTGACCAGGATTTTGTCGGCATTGGCTGCGGAGCGAGCGGACGGGAAAACCGGAGACGGTACACGAACGCGCCAGATTTGCTTGAGTACATTGAGAAGGGGCCCCGTCCCGAATACGAGCCGGTGAACGCGCCTTTTGAAGCGGTCATGATGGGGCTTCGCACTTGTTTTGGCGTGGATCTGGCTTCGTTTTTTGAGAAGTACGGCTTGCGGCTGGAAGAAATGGCGGCGCCTTTGCTGGCGAAATACGACGGCGATTTGATGGTTGAGCGCGGCGCGCTGAAAACCACGGAATCGGGGATGGAAAAATTGAACTCGATTTTGGTTGATTTTCTTGCGTTGTTCGAGTAAGATATAAAGGATTTTGGACTGTGTTTATGGACACTCCGACCATCGACTCGGTTCAAAAGGTATACAATTTACAGGAGGAAACAAACATGTTGCTGAAAGCAGAAAAACAAGCGATCATGAAAGAGTACGCCCGCCACGAAGGGGATACGGGATCGCCAGAAGTACAAATCGCGGTATTGACAGAACAAATCAACCGTCTGACAGAGCACTTCAAAGAACACAAACACGACTACCATTCGATGCGTGGTTTGATGAAGATGGTTGGACGTCGTAAAAACTTGTTGAACTACTTGAAAAAAGAAGACCTGAACCGGTATAAAACATTGATCGCCCGTTTAGGACTGAGAAAGTAATCGAAGCTTCGATTGCTTTTTTTTTGCGTTTTTCTATGATAAGATTTGATTTGTGAAAAATGAGGTGAAAAAATGGCGAAACAGGAGTTTCATTATGAATTCGGTGGTCGGGGGATCACCGTGGAAACAGGAGAAATCGCAAAGCAGGCCGACGGCGCGGTCGTGATCCGCTACGGGGACACGGTAACGCTTTCGACGGCTTGCGCGAGCAATACGCCGAAGGAAGGAATTGATTTTTTTCCGCTGACTGTCAGCTTTGAGGAAAAACTGTATTCGGTTGGTAAGATTCCGGGTGGATTTTTAAGAAGGGAAGGCCGTCCAAGCGAGCATGCCACGTTGAGCGCGCGCATGATCGACCGGCCGATTCGTCCGCTGTTCGCGGAAGGTTTCCGCAACGAGGTGCAAGTCGTGAACACCATTTTAAGCGTGGACCAGGACGCGCCGGCGGAAATGGCGGCGATGCTGGGCGCGTCGCTGGCGCTTTGCATTTCGGACATTCCGTTTAACGGACCGATCGCGGGTGTCAAAGTCGGCCGCGTGGATGGCGAGTTCATCGTCAATCCAAGCGCGGAGCAGGCGGAAAAAAGTGACATCGACTTGACGGTGGCCGGCACGGCGAAAGCCCTGAACATGGTGGAAGCCGGCGCGAAGGAAGTCAGCGAGGAAGACATGCTGGCGGCTTTGATGTTCGGACAGCAAAAAGTCAAGGAGCTGTGCGAATTTCAGGAAACGATTATCGCGGCGGTCGGCAAGCCGAAACGAGAGATCCCGCTGTACCATGTCGACGAGGCGGTTGAAAAGGAAGTCCGGGACGGGTTCGAAGCCGCGATTCGCGAAGCGGTTTCCATCAAGGAAAAACTGGAACGCTACGGCAAAATCGACGAGCTGACCGAGCAGGCGGTGGCGTCGTTTGAAGAAAGGGAGTACCCAAGCGAAAAAGAAAAGGCGCTGACACTCAAGCAAGTCGGACAAATTTGCCACAACATCGAAGCTGACGAAGTGCGCCGGCTGATCGTCGAGGATAAAATTCGTCCGGATGGACGGGCGATCGACGAGATTCGTCCGCTGGACTCCCAGGTGGACTTGCTTCCGCGCGTCCATGGCAGCGCGATGTTCACGCGCGGGGAGACGCAGGTGCTTTCGACAACGACACTTGGTGCCCTCAACGAAAACCAGATCATCGACGATTTGACGGAAGTCGAAGCCAAACGCTTTATGCATCATTATAATTTCCCGCCGTACAGCGTCGGCGAAACCGGCCGGATGGGATCGCCGGGACGCCGGGAAATCGGCCATGGCGCCTTGGGTGAAAGAGCGTTGCTTCAAGTGCTTCCAAGCGTGGACGAGTTCCCGTATACGATTCGGACGGTGGCGGACGTTCTTGAAAGCAACGGTTCGAGTTCGCAGGCGAGTATTTGCGCGGGCACGATGTCGCTGATGGCGGCGGGTGTGCCAATCAAAGCGCCGGTTGCCGGCATCGCGATGGGATTGATCATGGACGAGGAAACCGGACAGTACACGGTGCTGACCGATATCCAGGGCATGGAAGATCATTTTGGCGATATGGACTTTAAAGTGGCCGGCACGGCGAAAGGCATTACCGCGCTGCAAATGGATATCAAGGTGAGCGGCATCACGAAGGAGATCTTCGAGGAGGCGCTGGCGCAAGCCCACAAGGCGCGGCTGGAAATTCTGGACAACATGGCGCAGGCTATCGCGGCGCCAAGAGCGGAATTGTCGCCGTACGCGCCAAAGATCGCGATCATGCATATCGACCCGGATAAGATCTCGATCGTCATCGGTCCGGGCGGCAAGATGATCAACCAGATCATCGCGGAAAGCGACAATGTGAAGATCGACATCGACGACGATGGCCAGGTCGTGATTTACCATACCGATCAGGCGGCCATCGACCACGCCAAGGAAATGATCAAGGAGATCGTGCGCGAAGCCAAAGTCGGCGACGTGTACGCGGCCAAAGTCGTTCGACTGGAGAAATTCGGCGCGTTTGTGAACTTGTTTGGCCACACGGACGGCTTGCTGCACGTGTCCAAGATTTCGCACAACCGGGTGGAGAAAGTTGAGGATGTGCTCAAGATTGGCGATATCATCGACGTCAAAGTGACGGAAATCGACAACAAGGGTCGAATCAACGTGTCGGCGAAGGCGCTGTTGCCTCGTCCGAAAAAACACGACGACAAACAAAAAGCCAAAGAAGACAAAGGCGAATAGAAAAGTTCGAAAGGCGTGAAAACGCCTTTTTCGTTTTTTCCTGTTTCCAAAGTGTGTTAGAATAAGAACGAGGTGGAATCATGGACTTTTTAAAATATGCCAAAGAAAATGAAAAAAACTATTTTGACGATCTAAATACATTGGTTCGCGTCCAGTCGACGCGCGACCTGTCAACCAAAAAGGAAAACGCGCCATTCGGCGACGGGCCGCGTGAGGCGCTGGACGCGTTTTTAAACATCGCCAAACGCGATGGATTCGCCACGAAAGACATCGACGGCTACGCCGGCGTGATCTCGTACGGCGATCAGGAGGAAACGCTAGGTATTCTTGGCCACTTGGATATCGTGCCGATTGGCGAGGACTGGACCAAGGAACCTTTAAAAGTGACGATCGACGACGGCTACGCGTTTGGTCGGGGTGTCTTGGACGACAAGGGCCCGACGCTGGCGGCGTACTACGCCCTCAAACTCATCAAAGAGCACGGCATCCCGTTGAAGAAGCGGGTTATGCTTATCGCCGGCTGCGACGAGGAGTCGGGCATGGACTGCATGAAATACTACAAAGCGCATGGCGAGATCCCGCAAAGCGGTTTTGTGCCGGATGCCGATTTTCCGGTCATTTACGGTGAAAAGGGCGGCGCGCATGTTTCGCTGCATTCCCATGACAAGACGGTAATCCAAAAGCTGAACGCCGGCGAAAGACCGAATATCGTCATTGGCAAAGCGGATTGCTTTGTGAAGGAAATCAGCGACCGGCAAAAAGAGCAGTTCGCGTTTTATTTGAAAACAAACGATTTGAAAGGCTCCATCGACCAGACGGACGAAGGCATCCGCCTGCATGTGGATGGCGTTTTTGCCCATGCCGCGATGCCGTACAACGGCGTGAACGCGGCGCTTCATTTGCTGAACTTTGTCGGCTGCGCCTATGACGACCAGCTGGCGAAAGATTTGTACAGCCTTTTGAAGGACTGGCAAGGAAAGCCCGAGCACATCAACAAGGATGGGGCGTATATGGGCTTTTTGACGATGAGCACAGGCATTGTGCGCATGGATCCCGAACGCACGGATATCTTGGTCGACATCCGCTATCCAAACGATTTGGACGCCAAAGCGATCATGGCCGGATTCGACGAAGCGTGCGCGGCGGTGAAGTCGAACATCACAGCGACTCTCGATTCCGATTCGGCGCCGTTGTTCGTCGATCCAAACTCCGAGCTTGTGACAAAGCTGATGAACATTTACCGGCAATACACCAATGACACGTTCTCCTGCGCCAAGACGATTGGCGGCGGAACGTACGCGCGCATGTTTGACAATTTTGTTTCGTTTGGACCGGAGCTGCCAAACGAGGTGAAGACGACCGATCAATTCGTCGGCGGACCGCATCAGCGCGACGAAGGCGTGAAAGTGTCGGAACTTATGCAGGCCATCGCGATCTACGCGGACGCGATCGTGGCGCTGGCGGGCTAGACCGATGCGGATGCGCAAAGTGAAATGGGCGGTCGAGTACTTGCCGGAAAGCAAGGTGCTTGTCAAAGACCCGTCCAGCTGTAAGGGAAAATGGAAAAAGCGGCTCGGCACGTCCACGCTGCATGTCGAGATTGGCTGCGGCAAAGGCAAATACTCGCTGGATATGGCGGCCATGACGCCGGAAGCCGGATTTGTCGCGATCGAGAAAAACGAGAGCGCGGCCGGGATCGCGGCCAAAAAGATGGACGACGACCCGAGGGAAAAAAAGCTCGCGCTCATCGAGGGCGACGCGGATCATTTGTCGGAGTGGTTCGCGGCGGGCGAAATCGACGTGATCCACTTGAACTTTTCCGATCCGTGGCCGAAAAAGCGATACGCGAAGCGAAGATTGTCGGCCCCTTCCTTTTTGAAGCAGTACATTGACGTACTCGCGGCAAACGGGCAGGTCATCATGAAGACGGACAACGCGTCGTTATTCGAGTTTTCCGTTCCGCAGTTTTTGGCCAACGGGTTTCGACTGCTGGAGCTAAGCGTCGACTATCGGCGCGAAACGCACGATGAGGACGCGATCACGGAATACGAGGAAAAATTTATCGAACAGGGCAACCCGATTTATCGGGCGGTGTTTGAGAAGGAGACAATATGAACAAGATCCATTCCAAAGAGGAAATGAACAAGGTCATTGCTCAGCCGGGCATTCATATGTTTTTGTTTACGGCACCATGGTGCGGTGACTGCATTTATATTAAGCCGTTTTTGCCGGCGCTGGAAAAGCAATTCGCCGGCAAAATGGATTTTTACGAGCTGGATCGGGACGAATGCCTTGGTTTGGCGATTGAACTTGGTATCATGGGCATTCCAAGTTTTGTGGCGTACGAAAACGGACGCCAGATTAGTTCGTTTATTTCGTCTTTGAGAAAAACGAAAGAGGAGATCGAACACTATTTTACCGAAACGCTTAATGAAGGAGGAAAGACCGAATGCTAAAAGATTTGATGCATGCCATCTTCAAAGAAGATGTGGAAGAAGATATAGAAGAAGTCGAAGACGAACAAGGAAACGAAGAGGAAGCGACGCACGAGCAAGTTCATTTTGAGGAAACGGTTTCCAGACCGGCTGCCGAGCCTGTCAGTGAAATTCCGCAGCCTGTGTTCACGATGCCGACGCCAACCCCTGTCAGCCAGCCGGCTACAGGCGAAAACGCCGTGGATGAAAGTATTTTTGAAGGGCTGGATGTCGACACGATTTCGTCGAAGCCAAAGCGGAAAAACGAAAGCTACCATTTTGACCGCTCGAAATTGAACCGGAAGCGCAAAGTGGTGGAGGAAGTGGAATACCAGTCGGTTATTTCGCCGATTTTTGGCAATATGGAAGATTCGCAAAAAGAATTCGACAAAGTTCATGACGCGGTGCAGCTTCCAAAACCGGAAACAGATACGTCGATGATCGAAATCATTTCGCCGATGTATGGCAACAACATTCCGGAACCCGCTCCGGTGGCGTCGATCCCGACGTATCAGGAGGCGTCCAGCGCGGCGAAGCCAAAGCTTGACCTGGACGACATGCTCGACCAGAAAGAGCCGGAAAAAGAAGAGGACAAAAAATAATGGCGTTTCATTTCATTGGAATCAAAGGAACGGGCATGGCGGCGCTGGCCGAGATCCTGCACGATGAAAACAAGGAAGTGCGGGGAAGCGACATTGAAAAATACATTTTTACCCAGGACGGTCTGGAAGAGCGCGGCATCGAGATTTTGCCTTTTGACGCCGCCAACATTCAAGATGGCGATACGGTGATCGTCGGGTTATCGTTTGACAGCCGGCACCCGGAAGTGAAAGCGGCGCTGGACAATCCGCGTGTCAAAACGTACTACTACAACGAATACCTGGGCCATTTGCTGGAGCGCTACACGTCGATTTGCGTGGCGGGAACGCATGGCAAGTCGACAACGACGGGCATTCTCGCGTCGGTGCTTTCCCGTTTTGAAAAGACCGGTTTCCTTATCGGAGACGGGCACGGCCACATGCCGAAAGACGCGAAAAACTTTGTTTTGGAATCGTGCGAATTCAAGCGTCACTTTCTGGCGTACCATCCGGATTACGCGATTGTCACGAATATGGAAATCGACCATATTGACTATTATAAAAACATGGAGGACTATATCGACGCGTTCCAGTCCTTTGTGAATCAAATCAAAAAGAAAGCGGTCATTTGCGGGGACGACCCGTATTTGCCGACTCTTTCCTATACGGTGCCGGTCGTGCGGTATGGCTTGAACGAGGGCAACGACTACCAGGCCAGAAACGTGTCGCAAGGGCCGGATGGCATCGAATACGACGTGTTTTTCCATGGGGCGCTGTTGCACCATGTGAAGCTGCCGGAAATCGGCTATCCGTTTTTGATCAACTCGCTGGGCGTGTTCGCTTTGGCGCATACGCTTGGTATGGAGCCTGACGAGATCGTGGCTGGGCTGCTGGACTACAAAGGCATCGCCAGACGGTTTGTGAGCGAGGAAGTGGGCGAAAGCGTGCTGATTGACGATTACGCCCACCATCCAACCGCGATCGAATTTATGATCGAGGCGGCCAGAAGCCGATACCCGGGCAAGAAGATCGTGGCGCTGTACAAGCCGGACCGCTACTCGCGGCTTCAGTATTTTCTGGACCGGTTCGCAAGCAGTTTAAATACGGCGGATCAAGTGTGCCTGCTCGATTTTCCGAAAAACGCGGTTCGCGAGGACGAGACGATCACGGTGACGATCGACGATTTGCTGGCGCGCTGTCCTGGCGCGCGGCTGCTTGAGATCGACGAGCCAAGCGCCGAGGCGCTTAAAGCGATGGGACCGGCGGTATACATTTTCATGTCCAGCAAGGATATTTACCTGCTCAAGGACAAATTAAAAGAAATTTTATAAAAGAAAAGCCAGCCTTTATTTGGGGCATGGCTTTTTTTGACGGAAGGCGGGCACAAATGGAGCGGTTACAAAGTTTTGAAAATTTTTTTCAAAACAGTTCATTTTCCGAGTTGGAACATGGTATAATTCCTGAAGAGGTGATTAAAATGAGTATAGACGCATTGTTTGGCGCCATCGCGCAAGTCGCCACCTATCTGCTGCCTGTGCTTGGTGTCGTCGCTTTGATCTATTTGATCTTGCTGATCAAAACGCTGATCGAAACGTTAAAAGACGTATCGCTGACTTTGTTGACCGCGGAAAGTGAGCTGAAAAAGCTGGACGGACCGTTGAGCACGGTGGAATCGCTGTCCAAAACGGTGGATGACGTCCATGGCGCGACCCGGAAAATGGTCACAAAGGCGACCGCGACGCTGAATAAAGATATGGAGCAGGCGAAGTCGTGGATGACAAAGAAAAAAGAAGAGCTCGCCGCTAAAAAAGATGAATTGAGCGCGAAATTGAATAAGGAAAAAGAGGTTCTGAAAGCGGATGTGGACGTGATCCAAAACGCGGTGCAGGACGACCCATACGAAGAGGAGGAAATTATTTATGTCAGAGATGAATCAGGAAAAGAAGCCGAATGATAACGAAGAAGTAAACGAGGAAATCGAAGTGCGCGTGACGCCGGCGGAAAACGAGGAACAGGCTCCGAAAGCCGACGACCAGCAAACCATTGACGAAATGATCGACGAAACGGAAAAACAGTCGCTCAACGAGCTGGCGACGCTCAAGGAGGCGAACAACGAGGCCAACGAGGAAGTCATCGACGACGCCGAAGTCGAAATTAAAAAGATTTTCGCGGATTTGAAAGCGTGGTTGAAGCAAAATTCGGATCCGGAAGCGATCAAAGCCAACATTGAAAAAGCGAAGGATCAGACGATCGCGGTGCTCAACGGAGCGCGCGAAAAAGCGATCGAGGTGTCCAACAGTCCGGAATTTCAGCAGACGCTGGAGGCGGGCAAAGACTTTTTGAAAGGAACCGGTACTTTGATCGGGGAAGGATTCAAGGAGCTCAAAGGCGCCCTCTGCCAAAATCCGTCGATCAAAAAGGTCTTCGATGGAGCCGACGAGCAAATCGAAAAGCTGCGCGCCAATGAAAACCTGAAAGATGCGGTCGACCACATTCAGGACGCGACGGAAAAACTGAACAACGCGATCTTTTCGGGAATCAACAAGTTTTTCAAGCCAAAACAGACGCCGCAGGCTCCCAAGGAAATCGAAATGAAATCCGACGAGGACAAGGACGAGGAGTAGTTATCAATGAAAAGAATCACCATTTACGATGTGGCCAAGGAAGCGGATGTTTCGCTAGCCACGGTTAGCCGGGTTATCAACGACAGCAACGTCGTGCGCGAGGATACCCGGATCCGCGTACAGGAAGCCATCGAAAAACTAGGATACAAGCCAAACGCGATCGCGCAGGGACTCGCTCTTTCCAAAACCACAACGATCTCGATTGTGATGTCGGAGAAGCTGTTCGCCTACAACGCCAAGATTTTGAACGGCCTGATGGATGTTGCCAAGATCTACAACTACAATATCATGCTCCATACCACGAGCAAGGGAATTTCCAAAATGCAGGATGTGATCGAGTCGATCATCAAATCCCGCGTCGACGGCGTGATTTTGTTCAACGACAATTTTTCGGAAGAAGAGCTGGAAGTGTTGCACTTGTATCAAATCCCGATGGTTGTGGTTGGCAGCAAAATCGAAGACAAGAAAGTCGGCAACGTCGGCAATGTGTACGTCGACTTTGAAAAGCTCGCCTACGAGCTGGTCAACGAGTACTTTGAAAAGGGAATCACGGACATTTCCCTTGTGGAGGACAAGCTGAATCTCTCGATGATGTCGCAGCTTCGCCATGGCGTCGAGCGCGCCTTCAAGGAAAAAGGCATGGAGTTCAAGAAATACGTTTCGTATGACGAGACGTACCGTTCCTCCTACGATTTCCTATCCGAGTACTTCAAGACCCACAAGCCTTCGGAACTCGTGATCACGTTCCGCGACTCGCAGGCGATCGCTTTCCTGAACGCCTGCAACGAAGCGCATTATCAAATTCCGCAGGATACGCAAGTGATTTCGATTTTGGATGACAAGTATTTGCGGATGATGCGTCCGACGATTTCATCGTTCAACTTCCCGGATTACGATATGGGTGCGATCGCGATGCGTCTGCTTACAAAAATGCTCGTCAACGATGACGAAGTCAAGGACAACAAAGATATCGAGATCGGATACACCTTTATTCAAAGACAAACAACGCAGCCGGAGTGATCCGGCTTTTTTTTCAGGAGAAGAAAGGATATACTGAGTTTATGGAAATCATCATAGTGAACGAAACGGAAAACGAAATGGCACAAACGTATGCCGACGATTTCGCGCGCATCGGCAGACGGGCGTGTGAAATCCTGCGCAAAGACAAACCGTACGTGATGTCGGTCGTGTTCGTGACGCCGGAAAAGATCCACGAAATCAACCGGGACTACCGGCAAATCGACCGGCCGACAGACGTCATTTCCTTCGCGCTTCAAGACGATTCTTCCAACATTCTCATCGAGGAGGAAGAGGAGGAGCTGGGCGATATTTTTATTAACGTGCAGGCGGTGGCCGACCAGGCGAAGGAATACGGCCACTCCCAGCGCCGGGAAGCGTGCTTTTTGTTTTGCCATGGGCTGCTCCATTTGTTTGGATACGACCACATGACGGAAGAAGAAGAAAAAGTGATGTTTGGACTGCAAGATGAGATTCTCGATGAAGTGGTTGCAAGGTAGGTTCAAATACGCCTGGCAAGGCGTCACAAACGGAATCATGAAAGACAAAAGCATCCGGTTCCAGTTTATCGGCGGGCTTTTGGCGTTTTTCGCGGCCGCCATCCTGCGCTGTTCCGTGTGGGAATGGTTGTGGATCCTGCTTTGCGTGACGCTGGTGATCGTGGCGGAAACGTTCAATTCGTGCATCGAGCGCTGCGTGGACTACATTTCTTTGGAACGCGATCCGCGCGCGGGCCTGATCAAGGACATGGCCGCGGCCGCCGTCATGATCGTGTGCGGATTCGCCTTCGTGAGCGCCATTGTCATCATGGTTCCCAAATTGATAGGATGAGGTATTACTATGGAAAATTATAAATCAGGGTTTATCGCGATCGTCGGTCGTCCCAACGCCGGCAAGAGCACGCTGTTAAACGCTTTAATGAAAGAAAAAATCGCGATCATGACCGACACGCCGAACACGACGCGCAACAACATCGCCGGAATTTTGACGAAAGACGACGTCCAGTACGTGTTTGTCGACACGCCAGGCATCCACAAGCCGCAGCAGCAGCTTGGCCGCGTGCTGAATAAAAACGCCTATACTGCGATGGAGGACTGCGATGTGATCGCGTGGATCGTGGACATCACCCAGCGGTTTGGTCCGGGCGACGAGTTCATTTTGAACCGCATCAAGTCGTTGCGTAAACCGGTCTTGCTTTTGGTGAACAAAATCGACCGGTTCTCAAAAGAAAAAATGATCCAGGCTTTGATGGCGTGGCAGCAAAAATACGATTTTGACGAAATCATTCCTTTAAGCGCCAAAGACCAGGAAAATCTGGATGAAGTGCTGGCCACGATCAAAAACTATTTGCCGGACGGCCCGGCGATGTATCCGGACGAAATGAAAACCGACCACGATGAAAATTTCCGGATTTGCGAAGTCATTCGCGAAAAGATCCTCAACAAAACCGAGGAGGAAATTCCCCACAGCATCGCTGTCGTGCTTGAAAAAAAGGAGATTCGGGACGGGAAGGCGTTTATCAACGCGCTCGTCATTGTGGACCGGGACTCGCAAAAAGGCATTTTGATTGGCAAGCAAGGCTCGATGATCAAGGAGATCCGAATCGCGTCGCAGCGTGAGCTTTCCAAAATGCTTGGCATGCGTATCGACTTGGAGTTGTATGTGCGCGTGGAAAAAAACTGGCGCAACAAAGAGCAAAAAATCCGTGAATTCGGATTGGACGAGCTCAACGAAGGCACCCGATGAGCGATGTGGCGGGTCTTGTTGTCGCGCTGCAGGACTACAAGGACAAAGACGGCATCGTCTTTGTGTTGACACCGGAAAGCATCCAGAGCGTGTATGCCCGGGGCATTCAAAACCCGGCTTCGAAAAACCGGCGGCTGTGCAATCCGTTTTCGGAAGTCTCGCTCATCGTGGCGGATCGCAAAATGTCCACGATGGATTTTTTGATCAAAGGAAGCGTTTTGGCGTATTATCATACGATCCAGGACGATTTGGTCGCCCAAAGCGTCTGCTTTGTTTTGCGGGACTGCCTGTTTCGGGTCGCGATCGTACCGATGTACTCCTCTTTATTAAAAGAAGTGTGGCAGGCGTACAATCGAAAAGAGTCGTCCGCGCTGACGTACGCTTGTCTTTTGATGGCGCAAATCTTGAAAAACGAAGGCATCGCGCCTCATGTCGATGCGTGCGTAGGGTGCGGTTCGAAACGGCAGATTGAGACGCTCTCCAAGCCGGATGGCGGGTTCTTATGCGTGCGCTGCAACCAGGGGCGCTATCCAAAGTGGAAAAAAACCGAACTGGAAAAAATCCGCGCCTTGTTTATTGTGAAGGAAACGCTGGTGGAGCCGTTTGCGCAAAGCGCGCGGTACGACTTGGACGATTTTTTGTTTTTGGCGAAATGGTTCGAGCTGTTTTCGCACACGGAGCTGGCGAGCGTCCGGTTTTTGGCTTCCATTCGCACGCTGGAGGCGAAATAAGAAAAGAAGAAGGGCAGGTTCTTTGGAACCTGTTTTTCGCGTTGGCTCGGTTGTGGCATTGAGTAAGGAAACGTGCTATAATGAAACAGTCTATCCTTATGACAAGGAATGGTGTGAAGATGGAAAGAGGAGAATACAGTGAACGAGAAAACATTCAATGATGTAGTAGCCCATATGAAAAATTCCGGATTCGTCTATCAGGGATCCGAAATCTACGGAGGCTTGGCCAATACGTGGGATTTTGGCCCTTTAGGCGTTGAATTAAAAAATAATATCAAAAACGCGTGGTGGAAACGATTTATTCAGGAAAGCGTCCACAACGTCGGGATCCAGAGCGCGATCTTGATGAACCCCAACGTGTGGGTGGCCAGCGGACATGTTGGCGGCTTTTCGGATCCGCTGATGGACTGCAAGGCGTGCAAGTCGAGATTCCGCGCGGACCAGCTGATCGAGGAAACAACAAATGGGGAAGTCAATCCGGCGGGCATGAGCAACGAGGAAATGGAAACGTTCATTCGGGAGCGGGGTATCGCTTGCCCGAAATGCGGCGCGCATGATTTTACTTCGATCCGTCAGTTCAATTTGATGTTCAAGACGTTCCAGGGTGTGCTTGAAGACGCGAAAAGCACGATTTACTTGCGCCCGGAAACCGCGCAGGGAATTTTTGTGAACTTTAAAAACGTGCAGCGGACGATGCGCAAAAAACTGCCGTTTGGCGTCGGCCAGATTGGAAAGAGCTTCCGCAACGAGATCACGCCGGGAAACTTTATTTTCCGGACCCGCGAGTTCGAGCAGATGGAACTTGAGTTTTTCTGCAAACCGGGAACCGATCTGGAGTGGTTTGAATATTACTGCAACGCGTGCGTTGGCTTTTTGAAAGACCTTGGCTTAAAAGAGGAAAATATCCGGCTGCGCGCCCACGAGCAAGAGGAACTCGCCCATTACTCCAACGGCACAAGCGATATCGAGTACAATTTTGCCCATCCAATCGGCTGGGGGGAACTGTGGGGAATCGCAGATCGAACCGATTTCGATTTGAAGGCGCATCAGGACACGAGTAAGCAGTCTCTGGAGTATTTCGATCAGGAGACGAATGAAAAATACATCCCGTATGTGATCGAGCCAAGCGTGGGCGTGGAGCGTTTGCTGTTGGCTGTGATGTGCGAGGCGTATACCGAAGAAAAAGTTGGTGAAAACGACACGCGCCTCGTGTTGAAGCTCCATCCGAATCTGGCGCCGTACAAGGCTGCCGTCCTGCCGCTTTCGAAAAAGCTAAGCGAGGAGGCGATGGATGTGTTCGCTCTTCTGGCGAAAAACTTTTCGACGACATTCGACGACGCCCAAAGCATTGGAAAGCGGTATCGTCGTCAGGACAGCATCGGCACGCCATATTGCGTGACGGTTGACTTTGACACCGCCAACGATGGCTGTGTGACGGTGCGTGATCGCGACACGATGGAGCAGGAACGCGTCGCCATTCAGGATCTTTGCGAATATCTGCGCGTTCGGACGCAGTTTTAGAGGCGGGACTTGGCCTGGATCAAAGAGGAGGATATGAAGGCGATTCGCGCGCAGGCGGATATCGTCGATATCATCTCGAAATATATCTCGGTAGAAAAAAAAGGAAAAAACTATCAGGCGCAATGCCCGTTTCATGACGACCACGATCCGTCCATGTCCATTTCCGAGGAAAAACAAATTTTCAAATGCTTTGTGTGCGGAGCGGGAGGCAACGTGTTCTCGTTCGTGCAAAAATACGAAAAAATCACGTTTCCGGAAGCCGTATACAAAGTGGCGCAGTGGATCAACTATCCGCTGGCGCTCGATTCAATCCAAATCAAGGAAAAAAAGGATCCGTTTGAGCAGGAGCGAAAAGTTCTGCGGGAATATTCAGATTATTTGGAGTACGAATTGTTTAGCGAGGATGGCAAGGCGGCGCTGGCCGCGCTGCACGCCCGTCAATTCGACGAGGAAACGATTCGACGCTTTCAAATCGGATACGCCCCGGAAGGAAAGAAGTCGGAATACTTTTTAAAAGCCAAGCATTTTGGCGAGGAACGGATGCGGGACGCCGGGGTGCTCAACGAGGGACGGGCGGTGTTCTTCGACCGGATCATGATTCCGATTCATGACTCAAAAGGGCTTCCGGTCGGGTATACGGCCCGCCGGCTTGGGGACAACGACTTTGTGCCCAAGTATATCAACACGTCTTCGACGCCGCTTTACGAGAAGGGACGGCTGATTTTCAACTATCACCGCGCCAAAGAGCACGCCCGCAAAGCGGGACGCCTGATTTTGTGCGAAGGGGCGATGGATGTTCTCGGTTTGGAAAAGGCGGGACTGCATGAAGGTATCGCCTGTCTGGGGACCGCGCTGACCGACGAGCAGCTGCGGCTGATTGGCTTGCTCAAAGTGCCGGTTCACGTCTGGTACGACAACGACAAGGCGGGACGCAAAGCGGCGTATCATTTTGGACAGGCGGCATCGAAAGCGGGCATTCCGTTTTCAATCGTAAGCGACGCGCACGCCAAAGATCCGGACGAGGTGTATTGCGCCTATGGCGCCGACGAAGTGAAACAAATTGCCGACCACACGATTTCGTTTGTCGAATTTTTGTTTCAATATTTGCCGGATCAATACAATTTGGACAATTACGAAGACAAGAAGGCGTTCGCGCAGGAAATGAACCGCGCCATCGAAAACGGAGGACTGCCGTTTGAACAGGCGGCGTACTGGAACCGTCTCAAAGAGATGACGGGCTTCGATTTTTCCTCGAGCGCTCAAAAACCGCAGACCGTGGCGAAAGCCACGCCGCGCCCAAAAGGCCCGACGTACATTCCAGCGCCGCAAAGCGGACGGAAAAAGGCGGAATTTTTCATTTTAAATTCCATTTTGGCTTCCAAACGGCACTCGCTACGCTTCAAGGAGGAAATCGGCTTTTTCAAAGACGATTTGTATCGACGGTTGTCTCTTTATATTTACGATCTTTATCGGCTTCATGACGAAATCGACGCGGACCAGCTTTTCGCTTCCATCGAAGAGGAAGAGGTGCGCGACTTGCTTGCCTCTTTGATCGCGTACGAGCGCGAGGAGCTAAGCGACGAGGTGTTTGAAGACAGTTTATGGAAAATCAAGGAATGTACGATCAACGAGCAGATCGAGAAGATCAACGGACAAATCCAGGTTCTTCACGATCCGATTCAAAAAGCCACCCTCGCGAAAACAAAGGCGGTGCTGATCGAACAACGCAATAAAATCAGAAATCGAAAGGAAGGTTGATCCAATGCCGGCACTGGAAAAAAAATTAACGAAAAAGAAATTCGCCTCGCTTGACGACGCGAAAGTGTATCTGGAGGCTGTCCGCGACAGCAACATCGACATCACGCAAAACGAGTTCATGGATTCGATCTCGCATTTGAATTTGGATGACGAGACGACGGATGAATTGTTTAACTGGTGTGAAGAAAACAACATCACCTTCGTCGTCGACAGCGACGATTACGAACTGGAAGGGGAAGACGATCTCTCGGACGACATGGACGACGACGAAAACTCAATCGACGATTCGATTTCGCAGTTGGAGCAGTCGTTCGCCAACGCGTCCCACGCCAAGATCAACGACCCGGTCAAAATGTACTTAAAGGAAATCGGACAAATTCCTTTGCTCGATCCCAAAGAGGAGCCAATCATTGCCAAGCGCATCCAGGACGGGGCGGAAGCCAAAGAAAAACTGGGTTCCGATCCAAATTTGGACGAAGCGGAAAAGAAGGCGCTCGACCGGAAGATCGACGATGGCGAGCAGGCCAAGCAGCTTTTGATTTCCTCGAACCTTCGTCTGGTTGTTTCAATCGCGAAAAAATACGTCGGCCGCGGAATGCTTTTTTTGGATTTGATCCAGGAAGGAAACTGCGGTTTGATCAAGGCGGTTGAAAAATTCGACTATACGAAAGGCTTTAAATTTTCCACTTACGCGACGTGGTGGATCCGCCAGTCGATTACCCGGGCAATCGCCGACCAGGCTCGAACGATTCGAATTCCGGTCCACATGGTGGAAACAATCAACAAGCTGACCCGGATCCAGCGTCAGCTCGTGCAGGATCTGGGCCGGGATCCGCTTCCGGAAGAGATCGCCGAAAAGATGGAAGGCATCAGCGCCGAAAAAGTGCGCGAGATCCAGAAAATCGCCCTGGATCCGGTTTCGCTGGAAACGCCAATCGGTGAAGAAGACGATTCGCATCTGGGCGACTTTATCGAAGACAAAGACACGCTTTCGCCAGACGACTACACGAACAACCAGCTGCTCAAAGACGAGATCAACGCGGTGCTTCAAGGCTTGACGGAACGGGAAGAGAAAGTGCTTCGTTTACGTTTCGGACTGCTTGATGGCCGGACCCGGACGCTGGAGGAAGTCGGCAAGGAATTCAACGTGACGCGGGAGCGGATTCGTCAAATCGAGGCCAAGGCGCTTCGGAAGCTGAAACATCCGAACCGCTCGAAACGATTGAAAGACTTTGTGAAGTCATGATTCGGCGCTCGCTTCGGCTTGACGCGATTTACGCCTGGGTCGATGGAAACGTGGTGGCGGATATCGGCTGCGATCATGGCTATATCCCGCTATGGTGCGTCCAGGACAAAGGAATCAAAGCGTACGCTTGCGATGTGGCGAGTAAGCCGCTCGAACGCGCCCGCGCGCTTTTCAAGCAGGAGGAAGCCGATATCCCATGCTTGTTGATGGACGGAATCGAGGGGCTGCCTGGCGACGTAGATCAAATCGTGATCGCGGGAATGGGAGGCCAGCTGATCGAACACATTTTGGAGCGTTCGAAAGCGCGCGCCATGCGGCTGGATTCGATGATCCTATCCCCGCATAAGGACGTGCATTTGTTGCGTTCGTATTTGCGAAAGGCGGGATGGCGCATCGAAAAAGAGCGTTTCGTGCAGGAGGGAAACCACTTTTATCCGATTTTGTACGTGAGAAAAGGAAACGAGCCAGGCGACGAGGCATCCGATTATTACGGGTATCACGTCGTGGAGGACGCGACGTACGGGGCGTATTTGGTGGCCGAACAAAAAAAATGGCGGATGCTGGAACAAAGAGTGCCGGCGGACGCGTTTGAAGAAGGAAGAAAGCGTCTTGTGGCGCTGGAAAAACGAATGAAACCGCGGAATAGATAAGCCGCGGTTTTTATTGCGATATGGGACAACGGGGAAGAAAGACCACGAAAAAAGCAGGCGATGGGACGGAAAAGGACAGGGAAATGAAATCTTTGGCCGCTTTCACTGTTTTTGGGTTGAAAACTCCCGGGTTTTCTTAAAAAAATCGCTTTCAAAACGAGATAAAAAGAATTATAATGATACTGCTATGTATTGTGTATTTACATAACGAAGGAGGAAATACTTTAATGGCAAAACAGTTTCAATCTATGGATGGTAACACTGCTGCCGCCCATAATGCCTATGCTCTTACTGAAATGAGCTGTATTTACCCAATCACCCCATCTTCGCCAATGGCCGAAGTAATGGATGTCTGGGCAAGTCAAGGTAGAAAAAACGCTTTTGACGAAGTTGTAAAAATTGCCGAATTACAATCGGAAGCCGGAGCTTCCGGAGCGGTTCATGGTGCCGCTCAGGCGGGTGTATTGCCAACGACATTCACGGCATCCCAAGGTTTGTTGTTGATGATCCCGAACATTTATAAATGGGTCGGAGAAAACCTTCCGGTCGTTCTGCACGTTGCGGCCCGTTCACTGGCAAGCCGTTCTTTGAACATCTTCGGCGATCATGAAGACGTTTACGCGATCCGCCAGACTGGTGTTCCAATGCTTTCGAGCCACTCGGTTCAGGAAGTTATGGATCTGGCCGGTGTCGCTCATTTGACGGCGATCAAATGTCATGTTCCATTTGTTCATTTCTTTGATGGATTCCGTACTTCGCACGAAGTGGATAAAATCGAAGTGTTCGACACAGACAAATACAAGGAACTCATTGATTGGGAAGCGCTGGACGCATTCCGCAAAAACGCAATGCAGCCACACACAAACCCTGTTACGCGTGGCGCAAACGAAAACGATGACATCTTCTTCCAGGGCGTGGAAGCAAGAAACAAGCACTATGAAAACGTACCGGATGTCGTAGCCGACTACATGGCGAAGATCTCCGAGATCACTGGACGCGACTACAAGCCGTTCAACTACGTTGGTGCGCCAGACGCAGACCGCGTGATCGTTGCGATGGGTTCTGTTACGGAAACAGCGCTTGAAGTCGTAAACGACCTCAACAGCAAAGGCGAGAAAGTCGGATTGATCAAAGTGCATCTGTATCGTCCGTTCTCGACAAAATATCTGGAAGCCGTTCTTCCTGAAACCGTAAAGAAAATCGCCGTTCTCGACCGTACGAAAGAAGGCGGAGCGATGGGCGATCCGCTGTATCTCGACGTTTTGGCCGCATTGAAAGGCAAAGACATCGACATCGTCGGCGGACGTTATGGTCTTGGTAGCCACGACACGGAGCCAAACCAAATCAAAGCGGTTTACGACGAACTGCAAAAAGACGAACCAAAAGAAAACTTCACGATCGGTATCGAAGACGACGTAACGATGACTTCGCTGCCAGTGGACAAATCATACAAAATCAAAGGCGATGCCACAGAGTGTCTGTTCTGGGGTCTTGGCTCGGATGGTACTGTATCCGCCAACAAATCGTCGATTAAAATCATTGGTGACAACACGGATATGTATGCGCAGGGTTACTATGCGTACGACTCCAAAAAAGCCGGTGGTGTAACGCGTTCCCACTTGCGTTTTGGAAACAGCCCGATCCACTCGACTTACTACATCAACAACGCGGACTTCATTTCCTGCTCGCTTGACTCGTACATGTTCAAATACGATCTGGCAAGAAACCTGAAAGACGGCGGAACGTTCCTGTTGAACACGACATTCTCGCCGGAAGAAGTTGTAAAACACATGCCAAACCGTCTGAAGAAGGAACTGGCAGAAAAACACGCGAAATTCTACATCATCGACGCGACGGCTATCGCCGAAACCATCGGCATGGGACGTCGTACGAACACGATTTTGCAGTCGGCGTTCTTCGCTTTGAACCCGCAAATCATGCCAATCAACAAAGCCGTTGAATTGATGAAAGCGGCCGCTAAGAAATCGTATGGCAAAAAAGGCGACGCGATCGTTGAATTGAACTACCGCGCTATTGACGCCGGAAAAGAAGGCGTCGTAGAAGTTGCCGTAGATCCTGCATGGGCCGAACTGCCTAGCGGAAGCCTGCGCAAAGAAACCGGTGATCCTTACTGGGATGAATACGCTTCGAGAATCAACGCTCTTGAAGGATACGACATGCCGGTCAGCGCCTTCACGAAAAACAAAGTGCTTGACGGTACGATGCAAAACAACATCGCGTTCAAGGAAAAACGTGAAATCGCGACAAACGTTCCAGAATGGATTCCGGAAAACTGTATCCAGTGTGGATTCTGCTCGTTCGTATGTCCTCATGCGACGATCCGTACATTCGCTCTGACTCCGGAAGAAATCGCGAACGCGCCAAAAGAATTTGAAGGATTCGCTACGTTGCCTTTGATGGGAAAACCAAACACGGATCTGCGTTGGCGTGTACAAGTATCGCCTTCGAACTGTGTCGGATGCGGTCTTTGCGTCAGCGAATGCCCTGGAAAAGGCGGAAACAAAGCGCTTCAGATGGCGGATATCAACTCGCAGCTGTATCTCGACCCTCTGGCAGACTACCTGTTCAAAGAAACAGAATACAAATCGGATCTGTTCCCGAAAACAATGATCAAGGGAAGCCAGCTCCAGATGCCTTACTTCGAGGTTCCTGGATCTTGCCCTGGATGTGGTGAAACTCCATACTACCGTCTGGCTTCGCAGCTGTTCGGTAAAGACATGCAAATTGCCAACGCGACAGGATGCTCGTCCATCTACTGTGGCGCCAACCCTTCGACTCCATTTGTCAAAGATAAAGACGGAAACGGAACGGCATGGGCAAACTCGCTGTTTGAAGACAACGCCGAATTCGGTTACGGTATGGCTTTGGCCAACAACTACACCGCTTCGAAAGTATACAAGATCATGGAAGAAAACCTGGATAAGGTAACTCCTGAACTGAAAGACTTGTTCGAACAATACTTGGCAGCCGGAAACGACCGCGAAAAACAACGCGAACTCGCACCGAAAATCAAAGAACTCGTTGCGAAAGCGGATGTTGAAGAAGATGTTAAAACGCTTGCCGAGTACGATCTGGTTACAAAATCGAACTGGATCATCGGTGGCGACGGCTGGGCATACGATATCGGATACGGTGGAGTAGACCACGTATTGGCAAACAATGTCAACGTCAACATCCTCGTTCTGGATACGGAAGTATACTCGAACACAGGTGGACAGTCCTCGAAATCGAGCCAGCGTTCCTCGATCGCGAAATTCGCGGCCGGCGGTAAAACGACAGCCAAGAAAGATCTCGGTCAGATTGCCATGACTTACGGTCACGTATACGTGGCATCGGTATGTATGGGTGCAGACAAGATGCAGACATTGAAAGCCTTCCAGGAAGCGGAAAGCTACGATGGACCATCTTTGATCATCGCGTACGCACCATGCGTTGAGCACGGAATCAAAGGCGGACTTGGAAACCATCAGCAAGTACAGCGCGAAGCTGTTGAATGCGGATACGTTGACATTTACCGTTACGACCCAAGAAAAGAAAAACCTTTGACAATCGACACGAAGAAAGAGCCAGACTACTCGAAGATGGAAGCCTTCATGATGAAGGAAAACCGTTTCGCGCAACTCGTGAAACTGAAAGGCAAAGAAGCGGCCGATCAGATGTTCGCGAAAGCGATCAGCGATGCGAAACGTCGTCACGAGCGGTTGCTTGCGATTGAAAAAGAAGGTATTTAATTCGCTTGAAAGACAGTCTCACGACTGTCTTTTTTGCGTTGGTTTTGACAACACCGGCAAAAGCGTGTAGTATTTTGGATATGAAATTGAAACTATGTTTTGACTGTGATGATACTTTATACGATCTTTCCTGGCCGTTTCGAATGAGCGCGAGCCATTTATTCGCCGACGGACAGCTGGATCCAATCGACATGGAACGGTTTTATTTGGATTATCGAAAGGCGGGAGACGAGATCTTTGATCAAATCCAGACCGGAAAAATTTCGATTGACGAATCCGGACGCCACCGCATTAAAACCGTATGCAGCCGTTACGGCATTCCGGTGGATGACGCGTTCGCGGACGAATTTCAGAAGATGTACCGCGATTATCAAAAAAATATCGCGATGGACCCGCAGCTTGTCGACTTTTTTCAGGAAACCGACGCGGATCTGGCGATTTTGACCAACGGAGATCATGGCCATCAATACGCCAAACTGTCAACTTTGGGCGTGTTTGACTACTTTCATCCGTCCCACGTGTTCACAAGCGGAAAGATCGGCTACGCCAAGCCGGATCCAAGAGCGTTCACCGAAGTGATGGATACGTTGAACGAAAACGCGATGGACTGGTACTATATCGGCGATTCGTATGGAAATGATATGGAGGGCGCGAAAAACGTCGGCATGAAAACGATCCACTTCAACCGCCACCATGGTCCCGAAGGAGAAGCGGCGGACTATGTCGTCTATTCCGAAAAGCAGTTAATTGAATTATTAAAAGAGCTTTCAGCGTGAAGACTGAAAGCTTTTTCTATATCGTAAAGGCGTCGTTTTTTTGTATTCCTTGAATTGGCGGATGAAGTAGGAAACATTGGTAAAGCCAACTTCCAAACTAATGTCCAGCACGGACAAGGTCGTGTTCTTCAGCAGCTCACACGCTTTTTCGATTCGATACTGGATCAAATAGTGGATCGGGGAGTCGTGCTGAATGCGCTTGAACAGCCGGCCCACGTAATTTTCCGAGCAGTCGATCAAGGCGGCCAGCTCCTCAAGATGGATCTCCTCTTTGTAATGCTCCTCAATGTACATTTGAATCGTCTTATAGCGGTCGATGCCAAGACGTTGCTCCTCGTTCAAATTGGCGTTTTTTGGAATAAACAGCTTCATTTCGTAAAAAGTCAAAAACAACTGAAACAGCATGACCTTGGCTTTGTAGTAGGAGTACTCCGTTTCGTGGGACAGGCACTCAATCAAATCCTTGACTTGCGCTTCCACCAGCGAGTACGCCAGACGATCCGCGGAGAGCACTGTCGTGAATCCGACGCGCCGTTCCAGAAAGTGGTCGACGATATCTTCCTGAAACGCGTCTTTCATTGTTGTCGACAGCAGCAAAGGATCAAAAAGAATCGCGTGGTGGATCGTGTCGTTCGAGCATCCCGTCACCTCGTGCAAATCCTCGGGGTCGATCAACGCGATATCGCCTTGATGCAAGACGCGTTTATTCAAGTTGTGCTCCAATTCCAGCATTCCTTTTTCCACGTAGAGAATCTCGCATTCCGGATGCCAGTGCCGGTCCACGAAAAAATTATCCGGATAGATGGACTGCTGGTTTTTGATGTCGAACATCAAGTGGCAAATGGGCTTGCGTTTGGTGCCGTGCGCGGTTTTTTCTTTCAGTTGAGAGTATTTGTTCATATTTTTTTTACCTGTTGTTTCCATTATAAAACAACCCTTGCGAGAGTCAATAAAGGGGGATTGACGAAAAAAGTTTTTTCCCGGAAAACAATCCATTTTTCAGATCATTTACTTTTCATCAACGTTTCAGGTATAATAGCCTTGTTTAGTAAAAAGACACTTTAGGAGGCAACAATGGACATAAATACTATCGTGTTGGTCTTGACCTTGCTGAGTGGGGTGGCGCTGTTTTTGTATGGAATGAGCGTGATGGGCGACGGGCTGAAACAAATGGCCGGAAACAAGCTCGAACTCATTTTATACAAACTCACGAACACGCCTCTCAAAGGTCTCTTGCTGGGAGCGGCCGTCACCGCCGTGATCCAGTCGTCTTCCGCTACGACCGTCATGGTCGTCGGTTTCGTCAATTCCGGAATGATGAAAGTCGCGCAGGCGATTGGCATCATTATGGGAGCGAACATCGGTACAAGTATTACCGGATGGATCCTCTGCTTGTCGTACATCGACGGACAGCAGGGAATCGCCCAGCTTTTGTCGACCGCGACCATCTCGGCAATCGTCGCGATTCTTGGAATCATCTTCCGCACCTTTCTTAAAAAAGACGTGTATCGGCAGCTGGGAAATATCATGCTTGGCTTCGCGATCTTGATGATCGGCATGCAGACGATGTCTGGCGCGGTGGCGCCGCTGAAAGATTCGCCGGCTTTCGTTTCCATGCTGACTTCGTTTACCAATCCGGTTCTTGGCATTGTGTTTGGCATCGCGCTGACCGCGGTGCTTCAATCCGCATCCGCGGCCGTCGGCGTGCTTCAGGCTTTGTCGGTAACCGGCGCGATCGTCTTCCAGTCCGCCTATCCAATGATCATGGGAATCGGCATCGGCGCCGCCTGCCCGGTTTTGCTGTCGGCGATGGGAACGAACAAGTACGGAAAACGAACGGCGCTCGTTTATTTGATCAACGATGTTTTCGCGATGATTTTAGGAACCACGCTGTTTTACAGCGTGAATGCGTTCGTCCACTTTGATTTTTACTCAATGACCATGTCGCCGTTCTCGGTCGCCCTGCTCAACACGGTGTACCGCGCCGCCGCGATGATCATTTTGCTCCCGTTTGTCAAAGGCATTGAGAAAATCGTGACGCTGCTTGTACCCGGAAAGGACGAGGATGACGACGAAGACGACGATTTCGAGCTTCTCGAAGAGCGATTCCTGTCGTATCCGGCCATCGCCATCAACCAGTGCCACCGCTCGATTGTCATGATGGCGAAAAGCTGTTTGAAAAATTTGAGCCGCGCGTTTACGCTGTATGGCGATTTCTCCGACAAGCTGTATAAAAAAGTGCAAAACAGGGAAAAGAAAGTTGACAAGTACGAAGACAAAATCGGCGCTTACCTGATCCAGCTGACTGGAAAGGAAATGACGGAGATCCAATCCAAAGAAGTGTCCGAATATTTGCACTGCATTGGCGATTTCGAGCGTACCGGCGACCACGCCTACCATATCGCCCACATCGGCAAGGACATGTCTGAAAAAGGAATCCGGTTCTCGTCGGTGGCGGAACACGAGCTTTCGATTTTGGAAAGCGCGACCAAGGACATTATGGACTTGACGATCGACGCGTTCGAAAATCAGGACATGGACACAGCTAAACATGTCGAACCGTTAAAAGATCTCATCAGCATTTTATGCGACGAGCTCAAGATGCGCCACGTCCAGCGTCTGCGCGATGGCATTTGCTCGCTCGATCAGGGCATTTACTACAGCGAGCTGCTCAACAATCTGGAACGCATCGCGGATCATTGCTCGAATGTCGCGGTGTGTCTGCTCGAAATGGCGACATCCGACTACGATTCTCACGCGTATTTAAGCCAGTACCGCCGCGAAAAGACCGGCGAGTACGCGACATATTTCAAAGAGTACGACGAGAAATACGGAATTTGATGCTTTATAAACAACTCGATTGTCCAATCGGGTTTTTCTCGTTTCAACGAATAGAAAGGAAACCAGTCCATGTTTATTAGTACGATACAGTCCATGGCGTCTTTGCCCGCCTTTCAGGCAAGCCCCATCGACACAGTCGTGGTGGCGTTTGAAGGCTTTTCGCTGCGCAGCGAAGCCAAACAACCGATCGACTCGCTCGCCGACTGGAAAGCGGCCTGCGAGCAACACGGCTTGAAAATGGCCGTCAACGCGCTCAAGCTGTTTATGGAAGAGGAAGTCGACGGGTTAGAACATTTTTTGCAGGCGCTCAAAGACGTCGATGTGGACGCGATTTATTACGCCGACGAGGGCGTGTTTGAAATCGCGCAGCGGCTCGGTCTGCAGGAGAAACTCGTTTATCAACCCGAAACGCTCGTGACCAATACGCCAGACGTTCGCTTTTACCTCGATTTGGGCGTAAAAAGCGTGTCGCTCGCCCACGAGCTCTCGCTCGAGGAAATCGTGGGCATCGTTCAAAACTGTCCGCAAGCGGAAATTTTGATTCACGGCTACTTTTCCATTTTGTATTCGCGCCGTCCGCTTGTGACCAATTATTTGCGTCATATCGGCAAAGAAAAAAAGAGCGATCGCTATGATCTTGTCGAGCAAACCCGCGACGAAGCGATGCCTGTTTTGGAAGATGAAAGCGGAACCCACGTATTCTCGGCCGAGCCAATTCAGTCGCTGGATTACATTCAAGCGCTTTACGACGCGGGAGTCCGGCGGTTTCGGCTCGACTCCTTGTTTTTGAATGACGAGGAAATCATCGAGGCCGCCAAAGCGTACGCGGCGGTTTTGGCGGGCGGACAGCCGGCGCGCCCTTTGGCGGGAAGCGATCGCTGGTATGGGCAGACGACAGTCAAGAAGAAGGTGGATTAAATGGAAAAAATCGAATTGCTGGCGCCAGCCGGAAATCTTGAAAAGGCGAAAATCGCGATTTTATATGGAGCCGACGCGGTGTACATTGGCGGAAAGCAGTTTTCCCTGCGCTCCCGCGCTTCCAATTTCACACTGGACGACATCGCCGAACTCGTGCGCTTCGCCAACGCTCACCAAGCCAAAGTCCACGTGACGGTGAATTTGCTGCCGCACGATGAAGATCTTGATGGTTTGAGCGACTACTTGCAAGCGCTCGACAAAGCGGGTGTCCACGCGATCATCGTGGCGTCGCCCGCGATCATGAAACGGGCGAAAGCGCTTGGATGCCATTACGAGATCCACGTTTCCACGCAGCATTCGTCCACCAATTCGGCGGCGGTTCGCTTTTGGAAAGGACAGGGTGTGGATCGGGTCGTTTTAGGCCGGGAATGCACGCTCGACGAAGTGGAAGCGATTTGCGAGAAAAACATTTTGCCGATCGAAGTGTTCATCCACGGCGGGATGTGCATCTCGTATTCGGGACGTTGCGTTTTAAGCAACCATATGACTTTGCGCGACGCCAACCGGGGCGGCTGCGCGCAAAGCTGCCGCTGGAAGTACCATTTGATGGAGCGAGGCGCGGAAATCTCGGATCCATCCGATTTGTTTTCCATGTCTTCCAAAGACTTGCAGGCGGTTCGATACGTCGAAAAGCTCATCCAATGCGGTGTCAGTTCGCTGAAAATCGAGGGGCGCATGAAATCGGCGTACTATTTGGCGACGGTCGTTTCCAGCTATCGGCGGCTCATTGACATGATTTACGAGAAAGGCCACTTGGAAGCGGAAGACATTGAAGCCATCGAGCGCGAGATCCGCAAGGCGGAAAACCGGCCGACCGGGCCAGGCTTTTATCGGGGGATCCCGGACGAGAATGTGCAGTTGTACGTGGATCACGATGAAATCGTCACGCAGGAATACGTGGCTTCGGTGCTCGACTTCGATCCATTCACCAAAACGGCTGTCTTGCAGGTGAAAAACCACTTCCGCCCGTATTCGACGCTGGAGATTTTCGGGCCGAATATTTCGAGCACCGCAATCGAAGTTGGCAAAATCACCGATGAAGATGGTTTTGAACTCGAAGTTTGCAATAAACCGATGCAAATCGTGTATACTAAATGGGACGGACCGATCGAGAAAGACGCGATGATCCGTAAAATCAAATAAAGAGGAGAGGATAACATGAAATTAAGTGAAAGTTTCTTCTATACATTGCGGGAAAACTCCAAAGACGAGGATTCGGTTTCCGGCAATTTGCTCGTACGCGCGGGCATGATCAAGAAAAGCTCGAACGGGATGTACATGATCATGCCGATGGGCAAGCGCGTGCTGTCCCGGATCGAAAACATCGTCCGGGAGGAAATGGACGCCAAGGGCGCGCAGGAGCTGCTGATGCCGGCGCTCATTCCGGAAGACGTGTACGTGCAATCCGGACGGCGCAGCGCGTTTGGGTCCAACATGTTTACGCTGCTGGACCGCTACAATAAAAAGTACGTGCTCGGCCCGACGCACGAGGAGTTGTTCGCCATCGCGGCCAGCATGGACGGCAAGTCGTATAAGGATTTTCCGTACAACTTGTACCAGATCCAGACGAAGTTCCGCGACGAGACAAGACCGCGCTACGGTTTGATCCGCGTGCGCGAGTTCATTATGAAGGACGCCTACACGTTCGATATCGACGAGGCCGGTCTGGACGCGCAATACGACAAGATGTACGACGCCTACTGCCGCATTTTCGACCGCTTCGATTTGACGTATAAAATCGTGCGGGCTGACACCGGAGCGATGGGCGGCTTGTTGTCGGAAGAGTACCAGGCGATTACGAATATCGGCGAGGACATCGTTGTCGGTTGCGAAGGGTGCGATTTCTCGAGCAATTTGGAAATCACGGAAGTCATGGACACGAAAGAGGCTTCAACCGAGGAAAAGAAGGAAATGGAGCTTGTCGAGACGCCGAACGCGAAAACGATCGAGGAAGTGGCCGCGTTCTTTGGCAAGCAGCCGGAAGACTTTGTGAAGACGCTGTTGTATAACGTCGACGGAAACATCGTCGCGTTCTGCATTCCGGGCGATCGTGAGCTCAACGAGACGAAGGCGCTCAAGGCGCTGGGCGCGGCGGAAATGGAGCTGGCGGACTTCGCGGATGTCGAAAAGGCGACAGGCGCCAAAGTCGGCTTCGCCGGACCGGTTGGTTTGAATGTGCCAGTGTATATGGATCGGCAAATCGAAAAGATGCGCAACTTCATCGTGGGCGCCAACAAGACGGACCACCACTACGTCAACGTGAACGTGGACGACTTCACGCCAAAGGCCGTGCTTGACCTTTGCCAGGTGAAGGAAGGGGACATTTGTCCGAAGTGCGGCGCGAAGCTGACGTTCGACCACGGTATCGAGGTCGGCAACTTGTTCAAGCTGGGAACAAAGTACGCCAAGTCGATGAATTTGCTGTATACGGACGCGAACAACGAGCAGCAGCCGGTTTGGATGGGCAGCTACGGCATCGGGCTGGAGCGCTGTATGGCGGCGATCGTCGAACAGCACCACGACGACCAGGGCATCATTTGGCCGCTGGAGGTCGCGCCATTCAAAGCGTGCATCGTGCCGGTGCAGGTAAAGGACGAGACGCAGCTTGGATGCGCGAACGACTTGTACGCGTACTGCCTTGAAAACAAATACGATGTTTTGCTGGACGACCGCAAGGAACGTGCGGGTGTGAAGTTCAAGGATATGGAGCTCATTGGCGTGCCATACCGGATCACGGTGGGCCGCGGTGCCAAGGACGGCCTGGTGGAATGGGTCGAACGGGCCAAGGAAGGCAAAGAGGAAATTTCAATCGAGGAAGCGAAGTCGCGTCTGGATGCGATTTATCGGCAATAATTTGAAAAAGGTGAAACAGTTTCACCTTTTTGTTTGTCTTTCAGAAAATTTCTTTTCTTTTCATTTACTTTTCAAAAAGTTTCATGTATAGTTGATTATATTATGGGAGGAGTAGTATAGAATGCAAAATAAAATTCATATTGGAAGTCGACAAGTAATTTTGAATTACAATAAGGCCTATCCGAAAAATCGCGAGACCCTTCTCGGGTCGGAATCGTTTAAACGGTTTATCGGGTACTTTATTCATTCGGTTCAAGAAAAAAGTCCAAAACTATATGATTATGTCACTCGTCATGGAAAGTTTACGGAGGATGAGGCGACGGAAAACTTTGTGACATTCTTGCGAATATTAGCGATTTTTAAAATCGAGGAAATCGACAGCGACTATTTGACGGAGCGCGAACTGCTTTTGGAGCTTTTGGAAGAGATTTACAAAGAGTGGCGTTCGCTGCAGCGGTTTGGTTACATGTATTCGGAGAAAACGCCGGATTTTGGAATCAACAACTTGGTGCAGAAAGACAGCTCGCTGAACGATTTGATCTTGCGTACCTACCGGTTGTTCGAGGAAAAGGTCCAGGGCCGGCCAAACCTCGTGTATCGCCAGGTGCAGGCGGGAACCAACGCTTGTTTCTCGGTGCATAAGGCGAAGGAATTTACAAAACCGGATCAATATAAGAAATTGGAGGACATTCCGATCATTGACACCGTCATGCTGCGGACGCCAATGATTTTGCATCCAAAATCGAGCAAGCGAACGGGCATGTTTACCGAGATTGACCAAAATCCACTCAATACGTTCCGGTTCGAGAAAGACGACTGGTTCTGCTTCCCAATGAAAGTTGGCAAGCTGCTTTGCTTTGTGTACTTCAACTCGAAATACACGGCGACGGCGCTTTCCCTGGCCAACTTGTTCGAGCTGGCGACGCGCGAAGAGGCCAAGGAGAAACCGGACTTGATCGTGCTGTACGGCAACGAGGACAACAAAAACGAGACAACGTTCTACCACGACACGGAAAACGATATTTGGGTCGGTTCGATCTCGGATCATCCGCGGGTGGAATATTTCGGCTATATGAAGAAAATGGCGCTGACGCTGCACAATCTGGCGATGATGAGCCAGGGATGGCTGCCAATCCACGGCGCGTTTGTCAATATCACGTTAAAAGACGGGCGAACCAAAGGCATCATGCTGATGGGGGACTCGGGCGCCGGAAAATCGGAGTCGATCGAAGCGCTCAAAGTCGTTGGTAAAGACATCATTAAAGACATCGACGTCGTATTCGACGATATGGGAACGATCCACATCGAAAACGGCGTGCCGTATGGACAAGGAACGGAGATCGGCGCGTTCATTCGTCTGGACGATCTCGATCCGGGAACGCCATACCGGGATATGGACCGTTCGGTGTTCATGGCGCCGGAAAATCCAAACTCGCGCATGATCGTGCCGGCGGCCCCATACCGCATGGTCGTATCGAACCACAAGATCGACTTGTTCGCCTACGCCAACAACTACACCGACGAATATGGTTTGAAAGAGCTGGAAGTGGAAGAAGTCAAGGAAACGTGCAAGCAAGGGAAGCGAATGGCGCTGGGAACGACGCAGGAAGTCGGCATTTCGACAACGTATTTCGCCAATCCGTTCGGTCCGATGCAGCAGCAGGACGTGTGCGAGCCGCTCATCGACGAAGTGTTCCAGTCTTTGAAAGACAACGGCGTGTTTGTCGGCGAGATTTACACGCATCTTGGCTTTGACAAGATGAACCGTCATGGACTGCACGAAGCGGCTACAGAACTGCTTGAGTTCATTCGCAAAGATTAATTGATTGAAAAGGCATGCCGATTTGGTATGCCTTTGTCTATGTTTTTATTGTTCGTGTGTTATAATGAGTAGTAATTTAGGAAAGGAGGGCAATGGATGCCTCAATATCATGATTATAACTATTCGAATTTCACGGGAGTGAGCGAGCAGCGCCGCGGGCTTCTGAAAACATATACGTGGATGTTTTTCGGGCTGCTGATCACGGCCGCCACCTCGTATTTGATGTACGCGACCAACTTGTATTTCGCCATTATCCGCGGGCCGATGCCGCTGATTTTGATGCTTGTGCAATTCGGAATCGCGTTTGGATTTACCGGAGCGATGCGCAGCGCGTCAAGCTTGACGATGAAAGTGCTGTTTGTCGTTTTCGCCATCACGATGGGAATCTCGCTGACATCCCTGGGAATCGTTTACCAGCTGGGAACGATTTTCGTCGCGTTTTTAGTGAGCGCGGTTTACTTTGCGTGCCTGATGGTCATCGGGTTTACAACGAAAAAAGATCTCTCGAGCTTTGGAACGATTTGTCTTGGCGGCTTGTGCGCGCTCATTATCACGCAGGTGATTTTGATGCTGTTTGGATTCAACATGAACACCCGGCTGATCAGTATCGTGGGCTTGCTGCTGTTTACCGGCATCACGGCCTGGGATGTGCAGCGGACAAATCAGCTGATGGCTAACACGTCGGGCATGACGCAGGAGAAATTCGCGATCTTTATGGCGCTGGAGCTGTATTTGGACTTCATTAATATTTTCCTGTACGTGCTCCGTCTGCTGGGCATGAGCAGCAACCGCGACTAAACCAAACGGGAAAAGGGCGAAAGCCCTTTTTTTGTGGGAAAGATCAAGGGAAAAATAAAAAGACGTCGAGGAGTCGACGCAAAAAAAAATTCCTTCGAACGAGGAATTAAATCGCAAAAGTATGGTGGGGACGGTGGGACTTGAACCCACACGGGATAAACTCCCAACGGATTTTAAGTCCGTTGCGTCTGCCGATTTCGCCACGACCCCAAAAAAAATGGAGGTTCCGATCGGATTTGAACCGATGATCACAGAGTTGCAGTCTATTGCCTTACCACTTGGCTACGGAACCAATTGCTTAGTTATTATGCCATGACACCGATTGAAAATCAACTCTTTTTTGAAAAAAATGCTTCTCTTTTCGATGAAAAAGAAACGACTGGTATTTGTGGCTGTCAACTGAAGAAAAGATTGTTATAATGGAAGCGATTATCAGGAGAACATTATGATTGAATTTTTTAAAAGATTGAATCGAAACAAAGTCTTTCGATTGATCTTGTCCTTGGCGATGGTGTGCGTGAGCGCCTTTCTTCAAGTGTACATCATCAATGTGTTTATGGACCCATGCAATCTCATTTCCGGCGGCTTCACGGGAATCGCGCTGTTTATGCACAAGGCGTTCGCTTTGTTCCACGTCGATTTCACGACGTCGGCCGGGATTTTGCTGCTCAACATTCCAGCCGCGCTTTTATGCGCCAAAGCCATTTCGAAACGGTTTGTCCTTTTGAGCACGATCCAGTTTTCGCTCGTGTCGCTGCTGCTGACATTTTGCCAGTTCGAACCGCTCTTCACCGACCAGGTGCTCAACATCTTGTTTGGCGGTGTGCTCTGGGGCTTTTCCATTTCTCTGGCGCTCAAAGCGGGAGGTTCGACAGGCGGAACGGATTTTATCGCGCAATACGTTTCGAACAAGATCCATAAAGGCATTTGGGACTATGTATTTTATTTCAACTGCTTTATGTATGTGTGCTACGGATTCGTATTCGGGTGGAAGGAAGCCGGCTATTCGATCATCTTCCAGTTTTTGTCCACGAAGACGATTTCCAGTTTGTATCAGCGCTACGAGCAAATCACGATCGAGTTCACGACCGCCAAACCCCAGCTTGTGATCGACTCGTTTATGAGCTGCTGCCGGCATGGCATGAGCATTATCGAAGCCCACGGCGCGTACTCCAACAAAAAGTTTTACATCTGCAAAACGGTTGTCAGCTCGTACCAGGCCAGGGAAGTCATCGACCAGGTGCGCAAGGCGGATCCCAAAGTCATCGTCAACACGTACAAAACGGCGAACTTTTACGGCAACTTTTACCAGCAGCCCATTGAATAGCGCAAAAAAAGACGATATCGAGCGATACCGTCAAGCGAACAAGTGAAACGCGACGCCGCACACGACGGCGACGATCCACAACAGGAAGGCGATCTTGGCGATCGTCTTTTTGTTTTCGCCATATTGAAACAAAACGAGAAAGCCCAGACCGGCGTTCGTAATCAATCCAGCCAGCAACGAGCCAAACGACAGCTGGCCAAGCGCGAACAGCTGACAAAGGATAACGGTCGCCGCACAATTCGGAATGAAACCAAAGAAGGCGGCCAGCACCGGCTGGAAAAGAGAACCCGTCAGCAGGAATTTAGACAAGGTCGCCTCGCCGATCCATCCGATAAGCAAATTGAACGCGATTGTCGTCAAAAAGACAAAGGCGAAAATCTTGATCGTCCGGATCAAGGCGCTTAGCGCCATCGGGTACTCCGGATAGCAGCAAGGGCAGGCGCTCGCGTTGTTTTCATCCTCCTCGAACACTTCCACGTCCTCCTCTTCCGGAAGATCTTCGAAACGCAAAATCTTCTGGTGCCGGAACAAAACGTGGTCGACGAAAAATCCAACCGCCACCGCGAGGATGAATTTGCATAGGAGCAAAAAAATCAAAGTCGAAAACAAGGCGGGCTCGGCGAGAAGAATCGGCACCGCCTCGTCGCTTGTCGCGATAAACACCGCCAGCAGCGTGCCGATCGTGATGTTTCCTTGCACAAAGAGCATCGCGCCCAAAATGCTGAACCCGCATTGCGGGATGAGCCCGATCAGCGCGCCAACGAGCGGCCCGTACTTTTGCAGCGCGAAAAACAGCTTATCGTCTTTCGAGTCCTTTCGTTCAAAGTATTCAATCACCAAATACGCGATGTACAACAGCGGCAGCATGAGCCACGTGTCGTGCCCCGCATCCAGGATGCAGTCGATGAAAAAATCCAAAAAATCCCTCCAATTCTAGTTTCATTGTATTCATTCCGCGAAATATTGCACGCTAGATACAAAAAAAGCGCCACGCGCTTTTCGTTTACCGGATAATGCCGGACTCGTCGTTGATTTCAATGTTTTTTCGCTCCAGATTGATTTGCGCCAAATCTTTTAAGCTGGCGTAAATAAGCGCGAACACCGGAACGCCAAGGAACATTCCCAAAATGCTACCCAGCGCGCCGCCCACCGTCACGCTAAACAAAATCCAGAAACCCGAGATCCCGAGCTTGTCGCCAAGGATAACCGGTTTGAGCACATTGCCGTCGATTTGCTGTAAAACCAAAATGAAGATCGCAAAGATCAGCGAAAACCACGGATTGATGAGCAGCAAAATGATAATGACCGGAATGGCGCCTAGAAACGGACCGAAAATCGGGATGACGTTGGTGACGCCCACGATAAATCCAATCATCGGCGCGTAGGGGATCTTGAAAATCAGCATCCCGAAATAGCAAATCACGCCCACGATCAGGGAATCCAGCAAGTTGCCGACGATGTATTGTTCAAACACTTCCTTGGCGTCGTGCGAGAACAAAGTCAAATAGTTGGCGATCTCTTTGGAAAAAATCGAATAGTTCAGCTTTTTGATTCCGCGAATCAAAGATTCCTTGTCCAGCAAAATGTAAAACGCCGCCGCGATCGCGATGATGAAGTTGGCGATCTCCTTGACAAACCCCACCGAATAATCCGCGATTTTTGGCAAGTACGAGCGCAACGCCTCGGTAATCGAAGGCAGCAGATCCAGATCCGCGAACCACTTCGAAATCATATCCGAGGAAATGTTGAACGTTTTGGCGATGTAGTCCATGTACTCATACAGCGTGTTGGAGTATTCCTGGACATTGGTCGTGAACGTCTTGATCGAGTCGATCAACGAAGGAACGACCATGCCGACAATCAAAATGAGCAATCCAATCGCGATGATGAAAATCACAAGCTCGGAAAGAATCCGCTTGGATGGCCCGTTCAGCTTTGTGCGCCCCAGCACTTTTTCCTCAAAGGTCATGACGGGCTGATTTAAAATGAACGCGATCGCGAAACCAAGCAGGAACGGAAACAATATACTGGTGATCCGGCCAGCAATACCCATCACTTCATCGAACCGGTTGATTAATGTATAGGCAAGAATGGCGAGGATCAAAGATGAGGAATAGACGATGATTCGCTTCCGCATCTCTTTTGAAATTTCAATATGCATCGAGCACCTCCTCTGCATTGTGTTTATTCTATCATCTTGTTTTCGATTGGAAAACCCAATTTAAACGGACATTTTCGGAAAACGGCGTATAATGGAACCATGAACAAATTTTATCAAGGAACCATTTCCTGCAAGGCGATTTTAGAGGCAGGAAAGCGGAAAGCGGGACCCTTGTACGTGGATCCCAACAAGCGAACAAAAGACTTCTCGTACATTATTCATTTAGCGAAAAAAGCCGGCGTGGCCGTGCTTCAGACGCCCCGGGAAAAACTCGACGAGCTAACCGGATCCAAAACCCATGGCGGCATGGCGCTGGAAGCCGAGGATCTCGTGATTCCAAGCATTGAAACGATTGGGAAAAAAAGCGGCGCGGTTTTTTACATCGAAGGGCTGGAGGACCCTTACAACCTGGGCAGCGTGTGCCGCACGATTTACGCGGCGGGCGCCAATTTGCTCATTTTGCCGCCCCGGGACTGGTCCAACGCGTATGACACGATCTTAAAAGCGAGCGCGGGCGCGTTCGAAAAACTGGACATCGCGTACGCCAGCGAGGAACAATGCGTCGACTATTTGCGAAAGCACCATATTCCGCTTCTTTGCGCGCATCGCAAAGACGCCGTCCCGCTGGCGACATATGACTTTCCTTCGACTTGCTGCATCGCGATTGGCGGCGCCATGCGCGGTCTTTCGAAAAAGATTCTCAAACACGCCGATGAAAACATCTATATTCAATATGGCCGCGACTACCGCAACGCCCTCGATACCGCCAGCTCGGCCGCGGTTTTCGCCTTCACCAAACGGAACAAGGAGATCGAACATGAACATCAATCAAGATAAACTCGTCAAAATCGCGCTCAACGCGAAAGTCGACCATCCGCGGGTATCCGGTTTTTATGTCGGCTACGACGGCAAGGGCCGAATGCCGATCGGGACCGGCGGCGTGGTGTATTCGCACGCCATCGGGGATTCGTGTATGAACATCGCGGGCGACCATATCGAGCCTGGCGTTTCCATGGCCAACGCCGGCCCCAAGGAAAACCACGCTTTGGAAACGTTCTCGTGCGTCGGCAACGAAGTAAAGATTTTAAACGGCGAGCAAAAAGGGAAGACAGGCTACGTCAGCGGAACGCATGGCGGCGTCGACCACACGATGGCTTGTTTTCCGCCGGACGTCATTGAAAACATGGATGGGACGGAAACGTTTTTAATCAAGGCGTATGGGCAGGGGCTCAAACTGCTTGACCATCCCGACGTGCATATGATGAACCTTGATCCCGACTTGCTGGCCGCCATGCCGGTGCGTGAAGAAAACGGCGCCTTGTCGTGGCCGGTCGTCACGATCGTGCCGGCGCATTTGATGGGGAGCGGACTTGGCAGCCAGACGATGATGGAAGGCGACTACGACATCATGACCCAGGACGAGGCGGCCAACAAGCAGTACGGCATCGACAAGCTGCGCTTTGGCGACTTTGTCGCGATCCAGGACCACGATTGCACCTATGGGCCGCACTACTTGCGCGGCGCGATGTCGATTGGCGTCATCGTCCATTCCGACTCGTTTACCAGCGGACATGGTCCGGGCGTTTGCGTCGTGGCCACCACGAAAAAAGAAGGCCAGATCGTTCCGCGCGTCGAGGCGGACGCCAATTTGAAAACGTACATGGAAGGAATCGAACGTCTATGAATCTTGAAACGCAAAGACTGATTTTGCGCCCGTGGCGAACGGAAGACGCCCCTTCCTTGTACCGGTACGCCAGCGATGCGCGCGTTGGCCCTTGCGCGGGCTGGCCACCGCACACAAGCGTGGAAAACAGCCGGCAAATCATTGAAACGATTCTTTCGGCGCCCGGCACGTACGCTATCGTCTTAAAGGAAACGAACGAGCCGGTTGGCAGCGCGGGCTTGATGATTGGCGAGGCTTCCCGTTTGACGCGCTCCAGCCAGGAAGCGGAAATCGGATACTGGATCGGAGTTCCGTACTGGGGGCAGGGACTGGTGCCCGAGGCGGTCGCGGCGCTGATCCGGTACGCGAAAGAAGACCTTCATTTGTCCACGTTGTGGTGCGGATATTTCGACGGCAACGAAAAATCGAGACGGGTGCAGGAAAAGTGCGGCTTCGTTTACGATCATTCCCGAACCGGCATGACGTGTCAAATTGAGGGAATGCGGCTGACGGAACACATTTCAAAAATGTCGCTGGAAAATTCCGGCGCGGTCATTTCAGAAAACTAGGCGGCTTGGACCGCCTTTTTGTTTTCGCGCCATTTGTTTGCACACCTCGGCGATCTCGGTATACAATAATCGTATGCCATTCTACAACGTGTGGATCGAGCATGTCGCGCTCGATCTCAATCAAACTTTCACTTACCGTCACGACGCGGCGCTTGAACGGGGAATGCGCGTCAAAGTGCCGTTCAACCATCGCGAACTTGTGGCGATTGTCATGGAAGCGTGCGAGCAGCCCGACGATCCTTCCCGCATCAAAGACGTGATCGAAGTGCTGGACGAACAGCCGCTACTCAACGAGGAGCTCTTTGGCTTGGCGGCCTACATGGCCGATACGTACGTTTCGAGCATGATGAGCTGTTTCAAAGCGATGCTGCCACCCGCTTTGCGCCCCGCCACCCGCCGCGCCAGTGTGGTGTACGAGGACTGGTTTGTCGCCGGCGATTCCACGCAGCCTTTGACAAAAAAAGGACAGGAAACGTGGGAGCGGCTCAAAGATGCGCTGCCAATGAAGGCTAGCGCGTTTCGAAAACTGGCCAAGTCGCATGCCCGCTCGTTTTTGGAGCGCGGGTATTTGCGCGTCGAGAAGCGGCGCAAGGAAAGCGCGCTGGATTTGCCGGAAAAGGAAGACCAGACGTTCGCCTTGACGGACGAGCAGCGCGATGCCATCGCCCAAATCAGCGCGTCCAGCCACGACGTGTTTTTGCTGCATGGCGTCACGGGTTCGGGAAAGACGGAAGTGTTTTTGCGGCTGGCCGAGCAAGCGCTTTCCGAAAACAGGCAAGTGCTCTTTCTCGTGCCGGAAATCGGCTTGACGCCGATGATGATCGCCCGCGTCCGTTCGCGGTTTCGTCAAAACATCGCCATTTACCATTCGCAAATGAGCGCCAGCGAGAAATACGACCAGTACGAGAAAGTGCGAACCGGCGAAGTGCAAATCGTCGTCGGCACCCGTTCCGCGTGTTTTATGCCGTTTTCCAATCTTGGATTGATTTTAATGGACGAGGAGCACGACACGTCCTACAAGCAGGACATGATGCCCAAATACCACACCCGCGACCTCGTGCTGTGGCGTGGCGCGTATCATCACTGCAAAGTCGTTCTCGCCAGCGCGACGCCTTCGCTTGAATCGTACGCCAGAGCGTATCGGGGCGTGTTCGAGCTGGTCGAGCTCAAACAGCGAATCGCCAGAACGATGCCGGCGATTCGAATGATCGACTTGCGGCAGGAACCGGTCGTTCAGGGGTTTTCGCAAAGCCTGCTGGACGCGATCGCCAGACGGCTCGAAAAAAAGGAGCAGGTGATTTTGCTGCTGAACCGGCGCGGCTATTTGCCCGTCGTCAAATGCCAGGCCTGCAACGAAGTCATCACGTGTCCGGATTGCGGGATCGCGTTGTCGTACCATCGCTCCAACGACTCGCTCATGTGCCATTGCTGCGGAACGGTGTACGCTTTCGACCACACGTGCCCGCATTGCGGATCAAAGCATTTTTTCAATCACGGCATGGGAACCGAAAAGCTCGAGCAGCGCATCCAGTCGCTTTTTCCGCAAGCTCGCATCGTTCGCATGGACGCGGACAGCACGCGGAAAAAAAACGCCCACGCCCGGCTGCTCGAACAATTTGAAAACGAAGGCGATATTTTGATTGGCACGCAAATGGTCGCCAAAGGGCTGGATTTTCCGAATGTGACGCTTGTCGGGATTTTGCAAGCCGACGCCGGACTCGTTCGCTCGGATTACCGGGCAAGCGAAATCGCGTATGAGATGCTGGAACAGGCGTCCGGACGCGCCGGGCGCGCCGAAAAGGAAGGCGAGGTGCTGATCCAGACGTTCGATCAGGACCATTACGTCATGAAAAGCGTGCAAAACCACGACTACAAGTCGTTTTTCGTCCGTGAAATGCAGTATCGGCATTTGGGCAGCTATCCGCCTTATGTGTATATGGCCACGATCGTTTTCTCGCATGACGATTTAGAAAAAGCGGAGCGCGTCGCCAGGCAGGCGAAAGAAAGACTGGACGGCGTGCGGGTGCTTGGGCCGATTGAAATCTCGATGCGCATGAAGAAAAAGCGCGTGCGGCTGCTGGTAAAAGACAAAAGTCAGCCGCATTTGGAAACGGTGATGTGGGATCTGGTCCATCATTTCGACCGGTCCAATGTGAAAATGGAAATCAATATGCATCCATTGATGCTGGAGGAATAAACCATGGTAAGAAACTGGATTTTGGAGGCGTTGTGCGCGGTCGTCGCGGATGGCGCCTACAGCAACTTGTATTTAAAAAAACACTTGCGCGAAGTCGACGAGAAAGACCGGGCGCTGGCGACGACGATTTTTTACGGCACGCTGCGCAACTACACGTATTGCCAGCGGATGTGGAGCCAGTACTCTAACGGGAACAAAGTCCACAAAAAGATCCGCGTTTTGCTGACGATGTCCGTATACCAGCTCCTCTTTTTGGAAAAGGTGCCGGCGTATGCCGTCATCAGCGAAGCCGTTTCCCTTGCGAAAATGATTCGTCCGCAAGCGGCGGGTTTTGTGAACGCCATCTTGCGCAAGGTGGACCGGGAGCGGAAAATCGAGTTCCGGGACGATGTCGACGAGATCGCGACAACGTATTCGATCGCGCCCTGGCTTGTTAAAATGTGGATCGCCCAGTACGGGGCGGATCGGGCGCTCGCTTTCGCGAAGGCGAGCCTGGATACCCAGTCTTTGTCGGTGCGCCGCAACGTTATGAAAGACAAGCCGGAGGTTGACCGGCTTCAGGAGTTGCGCGATCCGATTTACCAGTATACCGGCAACACGCTGGAAGCCGATCCTTTGTATCGCGAAGGTGTCGTGTCGCCGCAGGATCTGGGGGCGTATGAAATCGTCCGCGTTCTCGATCCAAAACCCGAAGAGATGATTTTGGATGTGTGTGCCGCGCCGGGAACAAAAACGATGGCGATCGCCGAGACGATGCGTGACCGGGGACACGTCGTGGCGCTTGACTTGCATCCGCACCGGGTGGCGCTCATCCAAAACGACATTCGCCGACTCCATTTAAAAAACGTGGAGGCGCGCTGTCAGGACGCGACGGATTTAAGCGGTTTGGGGCTATATGACCGGGTGTTGTGCGACGTGCCCTGCACCGGCTATGGAACGCTGTCGAGAAAGCCGGACATCAAGCTGCATTTGGATCCAGCCACGATGGACACGCTCATTCCTGTGCAGGCGGCGATTTTGGAGCAGGCGGCCGCTCATGTGAAACCGGGCGGGGTGCTCGTGTATTCGACTTGTACGCTCAATCAAAAGGAAAACGAGAAGCAGGTGGCGAAGTTTTTAAAATCCCATCCCGCGTTTAGCCTGGATATGGAAAAAACGATCGAGCCATCGAAAACGACCAATGGATTTTACGTCGCGAAGCTGAAAAAATCAGCGGACGACGTGCTATAATAACACTTTGGAACACGAAAGGAAGAAAAAATATGAAAAGTATTTACGACCTGAATTACGAGGAAATGGGGGAATTCGCGCAGTCTTGCGGATGGAAATCCTTTCGAGGACACCAGATTTTTCAATGGCTGTACCGGCAGCGGGCGACATCGTTTGACGAGATGAGCAACTTGTCAAAAGACACAAGGGAGCTACTGGCCAAAGAGTTTATCATCGACCCGCTGACTTTGGTGCGCAAGCAGGTGGCGGCGGATGGAACGACGAAATTTTTGTTTCAGACGCAGGACGGCGCGCTGCTCGAAAGCGTCCTCATGCATTTTGACTATGGCAAAAGCATTTGCGTTTCCAGCCAAGTCGGATGCAATATGGGGTGCGCGTTTTGCGCCAGCGGGCTGACCAAAAAGAAACGGAACTTGACAAGCGGCGAAATGGTCGCGCAGTTCATGAACGTCCAGCGGGAACTGGACAAGACAGGGGACCGGCTTTCGCACATCGTCGTGATGGGAACCGGCGAGCCATTTGACAATTATGACAACGTGATGAATTTTTTGGCGACGCTCAACCACGACCGCGGCATCGGGATCGGCGCCAGACACATCACGATTTCGACGTGCGGCGTCGTGCCGAAGATTCGCGCGTTTGCCGACGCCCACACGCAATACAATTTAGCGATTTCGCTACACGCGCCCAACAACGCGTTGCGGGATCAGCTCATGCCAATCAACCACGCGTATCCGCTCGAGGAGCTGATGGACGCGTTGCGCGAGTATGGCGCCAAAAACAACCGGCGGCTCACTTTCGAGTACATTTTGCTCAAAGGCGTCAACGATTCGAAAACGCATGCGCGCCAGCTGGCCAAGCTGCTGAAAGGGTTCAACGCCTATGTCAACCTGATTCCGTACAATAGCGTGGACGAGAAGACGTTTCAAAGCGTGACGCGCGAGGAGGCGATGGTCTTTTACGACGCGTTGATGAAAGAAGGCGTCCGGTGCACGATTCGCAAGGAGCATGGCAACGACATTGACGCCGCGTGCGGCCAGCTGCGAATCAAGGAAATCAAGGCCCGTCAGGAAAAAGCCGAGTCGGATTTGGACGCGTGAGCCAAAACAGAAAGGGGAAGGACATGAACAAGGGGTCAAGGAAACGAACAAAACAAGTGGAAACGGGAAGGAGGAAGCGATGAAAGTTTGCGGGAATACAGATATTGGAAAGACAAGAAGCACCAACGAGGATGACTACTGCATCGCCCGCAACGACAACGGGGACTGGCTGGCGCTTGTGTGCGATGGCATTGGCGGCAGCGCGGCGGGCGAGGTCGCGAGCAATATCGCCACGACGTGTCTGTACAATGAATTTATGAAGTCGCCGGTTTTGAAAAAAGACTATCAAGTCGAGCGCTGGATCCGGGAAATGCTGAACAAAGCCAACGACCAGATTTTCGCGCGCTCGATGCGCAACAAAACCCAGCGGGGGATGGGAACGACGTGCGTGGGCGCCCTCATTACCCGCTTCGCGACTTATATATTTAATGTGGGCGATTCCCGGTTGTACGCCGACTACGCGGATGGCTTCATCCAAATGAGCGAGGATCATTCGGTCATCGCCCAGCTTATGCGGGAAGGCAAGCTGTCCCAGGAGGAGGCCAAGTCGCACGCGCAGCGAAACACTTTGACTTCGGCGCTGGGTGTGTGGCGCGTCTACCGGATGGACTTGCACAAAATCGACTCCGACTACCGGCACTTGCTGTTGTGCAGCGACGGACTGCACGGCTATGTGAGCGAAAGCGCGATTTGCGACATTGTCAACGACTTGCGGCTGTCGCTGTCTGAAAAGGTCAATCTTCTCATCAGCAAGGCGAACCAGGCCGGCGGCATGGACAACTGCACGATCGTGCTGCTGGAAAAAGAGGCAGGTGACCGGCCATGATCGACATCGTAGCGAAACGATACAAAATCAAGGCGGTCATCGGCCAGGGAGGCATGGCGGATGTGTATTTGGCGTTCGACCAGATCCTGAACCGGGAAGTCGCCATCAAAGTGCTGCGGGACAAGCTGGCCGAGGATCCGGTCACGCTGGTGCGGTTCCAGCGGGAAGCGAGCGCGGCTTCCAAGCTTTCCCATCCAAACGTCGTCGACATTTACGATGTCGGGGAGTCGGAAGGCTGCCATTATATCGTCATGGAATACGTGCGTGGCCGAACGCTAAAACAACTCATTTCCCAACGCGGGGCGCTGGACTACCACGAGGCGATTGGCATCATGCATCAGCTGACGAGCGCGATCGTCACGGCCCACGCCCACCACATCATTCATCGCGACATCAAACCGCAAAACGTGCTGGTCAAAGACGACGGCACCGTCAAGATCACGGATTTTGGGATCGCGATCGCCAACGACGCGGTACAGCTGACTTACTACAACACCGTCATGGGCTCGGCGCATTATTTGGCGCCGGAAACCGCGCAAGGCAAGGAGCCAAACGGGCAAATCGACATTTACTCGCTGGGCATCGTCTTTTACGAGCTGCTGACTGGCGACGTGCCGTTTCGAGGGAGTACGCCGACGGAAATCGCAATCAAGCATTTGCGCGAGCCGATGCCGTATCCGCGGCTGTTCAACCCTTCCATCCCGCAGTCGGTGGAGAATATCGTCCTCAAGGCGACGGCCAAAGACGTGGAGGAGCGGTACGAGCGCGCCGACGAGATGCTGTACGATTTAGAGCATTGTTTGGAAACGGCGTATCGCAATATGCCGCGGCTCGTGCTCAAACATCCGACGATGGACATTATCGAAGTCGAGGACGGGCATGTGAAAGTGCAAAAAAAAGCCGCCCGCAAACCGGAGGTTCGCAAAAAGAAGCGGCATGAATGGATCACGGTGGGCATGTGGACGGCCGGGCTGGCGATCGTGTGCGTTTTGGCGGTCGCCATCGGCACGGTGACAGGCGCCATCCGGTTTAGCGGCTTTTTAGGCTATGAAACGATGCCGGAAATCGTCGGCATGACCGAGCAGGAAGCGCGCGACGCTTTGACGCAGGCGCATTTCTCGCTGGAAAACGTACGTTTTGAAAACGCGTTGAGCGACACGGTCGAACAAGGCCGCGTCATTCGCGCCAGCGAGAAAGAAGGATCCGTCATTTTGAGCGACTCGCCGATCGACGTGGTCGTGTCCAAAGGGCTTGGCTTTCTTGTGCAGGACTACACCGGTCTTGAGCTGGCGAGCGTCCAGCAGGAACTGGCGGCGCAAAACGTGCATCTCGATGTGCAAATCGAGTATCAGGGAGAACCCAACACCAATCCCGGCGTCATTTTGAAGCAGTCGCTGCTCGAACCGGGAGACCGCATCGACCCGGACGCCAATGTGCCGATTCATTTTGTCGTTTCCCAATATCCGACAATCACGATTCCGTCCACGCTCATTGGCATGAACGTGGAAGAGGCGAAAGACTATTTGAACTCGCAAGGCATCGCGGTTCTGACGCGCAAGGTGAGTGGCTCAACGCTCAACAAGGTGACCTCCACCTCGCCGCCGGCTGGCAGCGAATACACACAGGAAGGAACGGACAGTGTCGTCACACTGTATTATTGACCATGAAACAAGGAACCATCACAAAAATCATTTCCAATCACTACACGATTGAAAACGAGCAGGAAATCGTCGTCGCGATTCCGCGCGGAAAAATGCGGCGGCAAACCGCGCCGGTCGTCGGCGACTGCGTCGAGTACGAGCAAGTGCAGGATTCGTATCGCATTGTCAAAGTGCGTCCGCGAAAAAACAGATTGTTGCGTCCGGTCATCGCCAACGTCGACCAGGCGCTGATCGTCACGAGCTGCAAGGATCCGGATTTCTCGATCCACTTGCTGAACCGGCTTCTTATTCTCGTGTCGCTTTCCGACGTGGAACCCGTCATTTGCCTGACGAAATGGGATCTCGCCTCGCCAGCGGAACGCGACCAGATCGAGGCGCAGCTCGACGCGCTGCAAGCGTGCGGATACGACGTGCTGAAAACGTATCCCGGCAGCGACGACACCCGGTTGCGCGAAGCGCTGGCCGGCAAGGAAAGCGTGCTGTGCGGCCAGTCGGGGGCGGGCAAGAGCTCGCTGCTCAACCGGCTCGATCCAGGTTTCCAGCTTCAGACGCAGGAAATTTCCAAGGCGCTTGGCCGCGGCAAACATACGACGCGGTTTTGCCAGCTGCATGCGGTGGCCAACGGCTGGGTGGCGGATACGCCAGGTTTTTCCAGTCTGGATTTTACGCTGCTGGATAAAACGAATCTGGATCGCAAGATCAAGGCGTTCGCTCCGTATGTGGGCGCGTGCCGATTTTCGGACTGCCGCCATCTCAATGAGCCGGACTGCGCTCTAAAACAGGCGGTCGAGGAAGGAAAGGTGCCTTTGGCATTGTATGAAGACTATAAGGCGATCGTGGAAGCGACGCCGCGAAAGGAGACTTATAAATGAAACAGCATCATTTGATTATCGCGCCTTCGATTTTATCGCTGGACTATTCGGATGTCGACCACCAGCTAGATTTGTTGAAACGCTCGCGCGCCGAATGGCTTCATTTTGATGTGATGGATGGACATTTTGTTCCGAATCTGACGTTTGGTCCGGATATTTTGCGTGGATTCAAAAAGGCGTGCCCTCTGTTTATGGACGTTCATCTTATGGTGGAGGACCCGGTTTTTTTCGCGCAAGTCTTTATGGAAAACGGCGCCGACTTGATTACGTTTCATACCGAGGCGCTTGACAACGATCCGGCACGGATCCGGGCGCTGTTGCGCGAGATCCACAGCCATGGCGTCCAAGCGGGCATCACGGTGAAACCCGGAACGCCGATCGAACCGTTTGCCGGCATTCTGCCGGATTTGGATTTGGTTCTGATCATGAGTGTCGAACCGGGATTTGGCGGCCAGTCGTTTATGGAAGACCAGCTGGAAAAAGTGAAATGGCTGCACCGGCAGCGAATGGAAAAAGACTTGCCGTTCCGGATCGAAATCGACGGAGGCATCAACGACAAAACGTACAAGAAGGCGGTCGCCGCGGGCTGCGACGTCTTGGTAGCCGGCAGTTACGTGTTTAAAAACGACGTCATTTCCTCGATTGCCGGCATGCTGGAATGAAGACGGCTATCTTAGCGACGCCAAGGGCGACGGATATTCCGGTCGTGACGGGCGCGACGTACATTGGTGTCGACGCCGGGGCGCTGCGGCTTCAGGAAGCGGGCATTGCGCCGGCTTTCGCGGTCGGGGACTTTGACTCGATGAGTCCGGACGCGTTGGAACAAATGAAAAAAACGGTTCCGATTGAGCGCCATCCGGTCATGAAAGACGAGTCGGACGCGGAGCTGGCGGTCGCGATCGCCAAGGAGAAAGGGTTCGATCGCATCGTTTTGGCGGGCGCCTTTGGCGGACGTGTCGACCACACGATCGCGAATTTGCGGCTGCTCGCGTACCGGGCGCGTAATCTGGTGCTGTACGATCAAGGGCAGGTGGCGTTTTGTTTGGAGGCGGGCGTCCACCGGCTGCCGGCTCGCTTTCGAAACGTTTCATTTTTCGCTTTGGAGCCAAGCGTGATCACTTTGGAAGGGTTTTTGTATCCGCTGGATTCGCGCGCGATCGACGTGGCGGACATTTACACGTTGTCTAACTCGATTGTGGCAAAGGAAGGGATCGTGACGATTGCTTCCGGGGCTGTGCTGTGCGTGATGACGGACCGCTAAGGAGAATCGGGAATGAAAGATTTGCTTGTTCGCGTCGCCATTGGCGGGATGCTGATGGTGTGCGGTCTTATTTGCGTGGCGATGCCGGCGCAAGTATACTCGTTCATATTGGATTTGACGGTCGTGTATTGCTTGTTGAACTGCGTGTATTTGGCGTATATGTACTCAAAGGAAAAGAAAAAGGCGGATTTGCTGTTTTCCGTCCTGTCTTTTTTCTTTGTGATCGTGCTGAAAGAGTATACCCATTTTCCGGAATGGATCATCCGGGTGACGTTTGGCGCGTATTGTCTTGTGTGCGCTTTGGCGATGCTGGTCCAGTACGTGCTTCATGTCATCAACCACATTCCGGGGAAAATAGGCTTTTTGTTTTTGACGCTTTTGTACGCGTTGCTTGGCGGGTTTTTGCTGTTCAATCCAGAGTTTGAAACCGGTTTGCTGATGCGGTTTTTCGGCTTGTATTTTGTGGTGCTTGGCATCCAGTATTTACATGACGCCTGGGAAAGCGTGCAGCCGGAAGTCCGGTATCGCTGGAAACGGCATATTCGCATTATGCTGCCGCCAGTTTTGTGTGTGTTCTTTCCGGATTGGGCGATTCGCTCGGTGAACAAGTATTTGTCGGAAGGAAAGACGCCGGAACTGTATGACCGGAAAATGGACGAGTCGACGCCGTTAAAAGTCATGGTGCACGTTGGACCGGAGGGGTTCCAGAAAGTCGGCCACATTTGTTTCGCGTACAAGGATGTCGTCTATAGCTATGGAAACTACGACGTGACGTCGTTTCGGTTCAACCAGACGATTGGCGACGGGGCGTTTTTTAACGTGCCGCTTGAGAAGTACATTCCCAACGCGATGCGCGCGGAAAAAAACTCCATCTTTGAATACGGGATCCATCTGGAGGAAGAGCAGATCGAGGAAGTGGAGCGGCAGCTTGACTTGCTGGAGCGCCGGGCGTATCGCTGGTACACGAAAATCGAGCAGGAAGACGGCTACGACAATTTCGCGGCGTACCGGCACGACTATCCTTCCCGGCTTCATTACCGGACGGGAGCGAAGTTTTACAAGCTGAAAAAAGGGAAGTTCAAAACGTATTGGGTTTTGGGTGACAACTGCGCCGCTTTTATCGACATTATTCTCGGGCAGCTTGGCAGCGACGTGTTGAGCGTGCGGGGCATCATCACGCCGGGAACGTATTATGATTTTTTGGAAACGGAATACGGAAAGCGGGGAAGTCCAATCGTCTATCGGACGATTCATCCATGGAACGATCAGCTCGCGCACGATTATCGGGAAAAAAGCCGGAAATTCTTCGCTTGAGATTTCCGGCTTTTTGTGGCGCAAAAGAAAAAAGAGGGAAAATCCCTCTTCTCTTTCCAGTAAAGATTAAATAGCGCTTTGCTTTTTCAATGTTCTCAAGGCACGAGCACTTACGCGAACTTTTTTCGGTTTGCCGTCTACCATGATTGTCGCCTTCTGAAGGTTAACATTCCATTTACGACGAGTCGCGTGCATAGAGTGAGAACGTTTGTTTCCAGATAAAGGACCTCTACCAGATACTGCACATCTTCTTGACATCTTGCTGTCCCCCTTTACTTCCATTTGCACAATTGCTTAGATATAATAGCATTCTGCCTACTGTTTTTCAAGTGTTTATTCATCAGTTTTACTTTATTTTTCACAAATTGTGCTATAATCGGGAATGAAATGTGAGGTTTAAGAATTATGAATGTGTCATCAGCACTTTATATGATTTCGGGCTGCCTCGTGACGCTCGGACTCATGCTCGGACTTATGCCGGCACTCATCGACTACCTGCATCGAATCAAATTCGGGCAGACGGAGCGCGGGGAAGGGCTGGAGTCCCATAAAAAGAAAAACGGGACGCCAACGATGGGCGGACTCGCGTTTATTCTCGTTCCGACGCTCGTCTTTCTTCTTCTTTCCTTGTGCACGCCGTTCAAACTGTTGGACATGAACACGGGAATCATTTTGCTGGCGTACGTCGGGTACGGGTTGATTGGTTTTATTGACGACTATATCATTGTGGTCAAGAAGGACAATGAGGGCTTGAAGCCCGCGGTGAAATTCGCGATGCAGTCCGTTTTGGCTGTCGTGTTTTTCCTGTTGTACCGCTCGACCGCCTCGACTGGCGTCTGGATCCCGATTTTGGATCAAACGATCGACTTAGGCGTGTGGTACTTTTTCTTGGTATTCATCATGTTCACCGCGGAAACGAACGCGGTCAATTTCACCGATGGCGTGGACGGGCTTTGCGCCGGGCAAATGGTCATCGCCCTCGTTCCGTTTTTGGCGTTCGCCTTTTTTCAGCAGCAAGCCAATGTCGGCTTTTTGATCGGGCTCGTGATTTGCGCCTTGCTTGGCTACCTGGTGTTCAACTTGCATCCGGCCAAAATTTTTATGGGCGACACCGGCAGTCTGGCTTTGGGCGGCTTGATCGCGGCCGTGGCCATGGTGCTGAAGCAGGAAATCCTGCTCATTCTCATCGGCGCGGTGTTCGTGGCGGAAGTTTTGAGCGTGATCATTCAAGTCACCCATTACAAACGGACGAAAAAACGGATCTTCCGGATGGCGCCGCTGCACCATCATTACGAAAAGGGCGGCTGGCCGGAAGAAAAAGTCGTTCGCAATTTTTGGATCGCGGGCATCGTCTGCGCGTTGCTCGGTTTATGGTTAGGAGTGATGTAAAATGGAAAAAGCATTGGTCATTGGCGCGGCCCGCAGCGGAAAAGCGGCCGCGAAGCTTTTGCGAAAAGCAGGATACGACGTCGTGTTGACGGACATGAAAGCTATCGACCGGCAAGGACTGGAAGGCATTCAAGTATTCGACGAAGGGCATCCGGATTCTTTAAAAGACGACGAATACGCCTTGATCGTGAAAAACCCGGGCATTCCTTACACGGCGCCGTTCGTGCGTTATTTCGTGGAGCGGGGAAATCCGATCTATACGGAAATTGAAACGGCGTATCGTCTGGCGCCAGGCTTTCGATATGGCGCGATCACAGGAACGGATGGCAAGACGACCGTGACGACGCTGCTGTTCGAAATGCTGAAAAAGAAGGACCAGGCCGCGCAGGTGGCCGGAAATATCGGCGTGCCGCTCAGCGAAATCGTTTTGGAACACGGTCACGAAAATCTGGATGTGGCGCTGGAGCTGTCGAATTTTCAGTTGCTGGGTACCGAACGCTTTCATCCTGTCGTGTCCACGGTGACAAATTTGGCGCCGGATCATTTGGATTACATGGATTCCCTGGCGTCGTATTATCGCTCGAAGATGAAGATTTACGCCAACTGCCAGTCGGACGACTGGTTCATCCGCAATGTGGACGATCCGGAAATCATGCGTTACGCTTGCGACATTCCTTGCACGGTGATCGACTTTTCCTTGACGCGAACCGACGTGGACTTGTATAAAGCCAACGGGGCGGCCTGGCTTGGCGACTTGAAGCTGTTCGACGTGGCGGATCTTAAAATCGTGGGCGACTTCAACTGCGGCAACGCGATGATGGCGGCCTGCATGGCGTACAAGCTAGGCGTGTCTATCGCCGACATTCAAGAAGTCATTCGCTCGTTTCATGGCGTGGAGCATCGAATCGAGTTCGTGCGTGAATGGAACGGGGTGCGCATTTACAACGACACGAAGGCGACCAACACCCACGCGGCGTGCGCGGCGCTTTCGGCGTTCGATCAAAACGTGATTTTGCTTTGCGGAGGCAAAGACAAGCACATCTCGTTTGAGGATTTGAAGCAATACGACGACAAAGTAAAGCACTGTTTTTCGTTTGGGGAAACGAAAGCGCGTTTTCAGGATGTTTTTTCGCGACAAACAAGTGTCGAGACGATGGAGGAGGCGTTTGGCCAGGCTATCCAAATCGCCGAGCCGGGCGATGTGATTTTACTGTCGCCAGCCTGCTCGTCGTTTGACCAGTTTAAAAACTATGAGGTGCGAGGGGAGATATTTAAGGGGATCGTTCAGGCGTTTGGAAAGGATTGATCGAGACGATGCGTATCTTTTTTGACTTTCTCCAGGCCATCGTTCTGGGACTGGTCCAGGGAATTACGGAGTGGCTGCCGATTAGCGCGAAAGCCCATCTGCTTTTGCTGCAAAGTAGCTGGCCGCTCCATCCCGAATCGTTTTATGTGTTTTTTAAAGTGATTTTGCAAATTGGCTCGATCGCGGCGGTGCTGTACGTGTTTTGCCAGACTCTCAATCCGTGGTCGAAAACAAAGCGGCGGGCGGAACGGCTCAATACGTGGCGGCTGTGGGGCAACGTGTTGTGCGGCTCGCTGCCGGTTTGTGCCGGCTGGTTTTTGTGCCGCTCGCTTATCGAAACGTACTTGAACGCTTATTTTGTTTTCGCAATCACGCTGATCGCGTACGGGATCATTTTCGTGCTCATTTCGTTTCACGAGCCAAAGGTGACGATCGAGCGGCTGGATGGCATCGACTCCAAGACCGCGCTGTCGATTGGGCTGTTTCAATGCCTGGCGCTTGTACCGGGGACTTCGCGCAGCGGTGCGTCGATTTTGGGCGGTATGTATTTAGGCTGCTCCCGAGCCGTCGCGAGCCGGTTTTCCTTTTTGATCGCGGTGCCGGTCATGGTGCTGGCAGGACTGGCGGACGGGTTCGCCTATTTTCACAACGGAAACACGCTTTCGTTTTTGCAAGGTATTTTGCTGACGCTTGGCGTGGTGGTGACGTTTGTGGTGAGCGTGGTCACGATCAAATGGTTTTTGCGCTGGATCCAAAACCATACGTTTCAAGGTTTTGGATGGTATCGGATCTTTTTGGGCATCGCGATTTTAATGGTATTTTATTTGTAGGACTCCTTGGCAGGCCAAGGGTCTTTTTTTTCGACACGAAAAAAACCAGCCATCAAGCCGGCTGGATTTGTTTTTTTAAAGACCGGTACCGATTCCTGCTCGTTTCCGGAAGCCGTTTGGATTCGATCGCCTTTTGGAACGCTTTTTGCGTCGTGAACGCGTCAAACCGTCCTTGCACGAGCCAGGGCTCGATGGATTCCGGGGCGCGAAGAAGCAATTCGCAAAGCAGCCACGCCAGACCCATCTGCGTGTAATACGAGCAGACGTAGGGATGACGCAGCAATTCGAAAATCACGGGCAAATCGTCGCTTTGTTTGTAGTGGGATAGCAGCGTCGTGTACACGAAGCGTTGTTTCCAGGGATCTCCGCTTTCCATCCAGGCGTTTAAAAAGGGAACGAGATCGGCTTTGTGTTTGCGCATCCACGTTTGGCGGGCGCATACAAGATCGTTGGACGCCCAGTTGTCGTTATGGGCGAGCCACGTTTCCAAATAGGCGAGCCGGTCGTTGAACGCAAGCGGGACGTAGGCGACGAGCATGCCGTAAATCACGGTTTTCTCATAGTCGGATGGCGAAAGGGTGTCCAATGCCTGTTTGCCGTACTGTTTCGCCAAGTCGCGCGCGATCCGCTCAAGCGCGGGAGTCCGGACGCCGCGCAGCGCGACGCCGGGAACGAGCCGGCTGTGAAACGTCTTGTAGTTTGGATCGGCGGCTTGCGATAAAAGGGTGTCGAGGTCGATCATACGGTAAATCCGATTTTCTTGTACACCTTTCGAATTTTCTTGTTGGCGATGGCGGCCGCTTTTTGCGCGCCGGCTTTGAGAACCTCGTCGGCTTTTCCGCTGTCCAAAATATCGCGGTAGCGGGCTTGCAGGTCGGTTAGAAAATCAAACACGGTTTGGCCGATTTCCTTTTTGAGATCGCCGTACCCTTTGCCTTCGTAGCGTTGAACGATGGATTCGACCGGCTCACCGGATAAAACGGATTGGATCGTCAGCAAGTTGGCCAATCCAGGCTGGTTTTCCGGATCGAAGCGAATAACGCCGAGCGAATCGGTTTTGGCGGACATGATTTTTTTCCGGGCCGCAGCCGGATCGTCGAGCAGGTCGATCGTTCCTTTCGGATCGGTGGCCGATTTCGACATTTTCTTTTCCGGATCCTGCAACGAGTAGATTTTTTGTCCCACCGTGCTTGTGAGCGGCTGCGGGATGGTAAACGTGTCGGAATAGCGATGATTGAACCGTTCCGCCAAATTGCGCGTAAGCTCGACGTGTTGCTTCTGATCGACGCCGACAGGAACAAAGTCCGCGTCGTAAAGCAGGATGTCGGCGGCCATAAGCGGCGGATAGGTGAACAGGCCGGCGGTGACGCCGCTTTCGCCTTTGGCGGTTTTGTCTTTGTACTGGGTCATTCGCTGAAGCTCGCCCATGTAGGCCATGCAAGTCATGACCCAGCCAAGCTGGGCGTGGGCCGGCACGTCGCTTTGCAAAAAGATCGTGACTTTTTCCGGGTCCAGACCGCTGGCCAAATACAAGGCGATCAGATCTTTCGTGTTTTTGCGCAGATCCTTGGCCTCGATGGGCACGGTGATGGCGTGCTCGTTGGCGATGAAGATAAACATCTCGTATTCTTCCTGATATTTTTTAAACTGGCTGATCGCGCCGATGTAGTTGCCTAGATGCAGGCGACCGGTCGGTTTGATTCCGCTTAACATTCGTTTCATGTATGATTCCTCCTAGCGCTGGTCTTATTCTATCACAGCGAGCAATCATCTTTCGAAGAATAAATATTTATTTTTCTTGGATACTTTACTTTCCGTTAAATACAATGATACAATTCAAATGGGTTAGCGGGAGGATTTATGCTAATACTTTACTCATCCTCGGGCTGCGCGAGCTGCCGCAAGGCGAAGCAGTGGCTGCGGGATAATCACATTGAATTTATCGAAAAAAACATTTACACCACTTTGATGAAAGAAGATGAAATCAAATACTTGCTTTCCCGCTGTGAAAACGGGACGCAGGATATCATCTCCCTTCGTTCGAAAGTGTATCGTTCCTTGAAGAAGGATTTTAACGAGCTGTCGACCAATGAATTGATCCGCCTCATTCAAAATAACCCGTCAATCTTAAAGCGGCCGATCATTTTATCGAAAAACAACATGGTCGTCGGGTTTGACGACGAGGAGATCACGTCGTTCACTCCGCATCATATCCGGCTGCGGCTGGAAGATCGTTGTCCGGTTTCCTGCGCGAATTTGGATATTTGCCGGGACGTTCGAAAGAACGAATCAAAGGAATCGCTTGTACTCGACATTACATAAAGCATCGAAAGATGCTTTTTTTTTAATTTTTGTGGTATCAAATCACATAATGTGTTATACTCCTTATGATGTAAACGGTTACAAAATTTGAGGGAGGAAATGTAATGGAAAAAAAGTATGTCTACCTTTTTAACGAAGGCGATGCGAACATGCGCAATCTCCTTGGCGGAAAAGGAGCGAACCTGGCGGAAATGAGCAAATTGGGAATGCCGGTTCCAAACGGGTTCACGATCACGACGGAAGCCTGCAACAAGTATTATGAAGACGACGAAGTAATCAACGATGAAATCAAGGCGCAGATCATGGAATATCTGGCGAAACTGGAAGAGGAAACCGGAAAGAAGTTCGGGGACGCGGAAAACCCGCTGCTCGTATCGGTTCGTTCCGGTGCCCGGGCGAGCATGCCGGGGATGATGGACACGATCTTGAACTTGGGAATCAACGACGTCGTGGCGGAAACGATCGCGGAAAAAAGTGGAAATCCGCGGTTCGCGTACGATTCGTACCGCCGCTTCATCCAGATGTTCGCGGACGTCGTCAAAGGCCTTTCGAAAAAGCGCTTTGAGGAAATCATCGACGAGTTGAAAGCGGAACGCGGCATCAAGGACGATTTGGAGCTGACCGCCGACGATATGAAGACGCTGGTGGAGCGTTTTAAGGAATTTTACCGCACGGGACTTGGAGAAGACTTCCCGACGGATCCAAAACAGCAGATGATGGAAGCCATCGAGGCCGTGTTCCGTTCCTGGAACAACGACCGGGCGATTTACTATCGCCGCATGAACGACATCCCGGGCGACTGGGGAACGGCTGTCAACGTGCAGATGATGGTTTTTGGAAACATGGGCGAGGATTGCGGAACGGGTGTCGCTTTCACCCGCAACCCGGCGACTGGCGAAAACAAGCTGTATGGCGAGTTTTTGATGAACGCGCAAGGCGAGGACGTCGTGGCGGGTGTACGGACACCGAAGAAAATCGACCAGCTGAAGGAAGTGTCGCCGACAGCATACGACCAGTTTGTCGATATTTGCTCGAAACTTGAAAATCACTACAAAAACATGCAGGACATGGAATTTACGATCGAAAACGGAAAATTGTTCATGCTCCAGACCCGTAATGGAAAACGGACCGCGCAAGCTGCTTTGAAAATCGCCTGCGACATGGTGGACGAAGGGCTGATCAACACGGACGAAGCGCTGATGATGGTGGAGCCGCAGCAGCTGGATTCGCTGCTTCATCCAATGTTCGACGCAGACGCCCTGGCGGCGGCCGAGGCGGTGACTTCCGCGCTTCCTGCTTCGCCAGGCGCCGGATCCGGTCAAATCGTTTTCTCGGCGGAAGAAGCGAAAGAGGAAGCGGAAAAAGGAAAGAAAGTCATTCTTGTCCGTCTGGAAACCTCGCCGGAAGACATTGAAGGCATGGCGGTTTCCCAAGGTATTTTAACGGTGCGCGGCGGCATGACGAGTCACGCGGCCGTGGTGGCGCGCGGCATGGGCGCTTGCTGTGTATCGGGCGCGGGCGACATTGAAATGCACGACGACGAAGGCTATTTCGTGATTGGCGATAAAAAATTCAACCGCGGCGACTGGATTTCGATCGACGGTTCGACCGGAAACGTGTATGGCGAGGCGATCAAGACTGTGCCGGCTACGATTTCGGGCGACTTCGAACGATTCATGAAGTGGGCGGACGACCGTCGTCGTCTGAAGATCCGCACGAACGCGGATACGCCACGCGACGCGGCGCAGGCGGTTGCGTTTGGCGCCGAGGGCATCGGTCTTGTGCGTACCGAGCACATGTTCTTCGAAGGCGACAAGATCAAGGCAATCCGAGAAATGATCGTGGCGAAAACCGACGATCAAATGAAGGCGGCGCTTGACAAACTAGAGCCGATGCAGCAAAAAGACTTCGAAGGCATTTACGAGGCGATGGAAGGACGTCCGGTGACGATTCGCTACCTGGATCCACCTCTGCACGAGTTCGTGCCAACCAACCCGGATGACATCAAAGAGCTCGCTCGCGAAATGAACATTGGCGAAGACGAGTTGAATCAGGTTATTTCGAACTTGCACGAAGTCAATCCGATGATGGGCCACCGTGGTTCCCGTCTGGCGGTTTCCAACCCGGGTATCGCGAAAATGCAGACGGCGGCGGTCATCAAAGCGGCGCTCAACGTCAACAAGGCGCATCCGGAATGGAACATCGTGCCGGAAATCATGCTGCCGTTGATTGGTGATTTAGCTGAATTAAAATACGTGAAGAAAATCGTGACGACAACGGCGGACGAGATTATCAAGGAAGCCGGTTCGGATATGAAATACCACGTTGGTACGATGATCGAAGTACCGCGCGCGGCGCTTTTGGCGGACGAGATCGCCAAGGAAGCGGAATTCTTCTCCTTTGGAACGAACGACTTGACGCAGTTGACGTTCGGCTTCTCGCGTGACGATGCCGGCAAGTTCCTGCCTCAGTACTATTCGGCGAAAATTTATGAAAACGATCCGTTTGCCCGTCTGGATCAAAACGGCGTCGGCAAGCTCGTGGAAATGGCAGCCAACCTTGGTCGTCAAACGCGTCCGGATATCAAACTGGGCGTTTGCGGCGAACATGGCGGCGACCCGGCTTCGATTCACTTTGTCGACAAAATGGGCTTGAACTATGTTTCGTGCTCGCCTTACCGGGTTCCAATCGCCCGTCTGGCCGCGGCGCAGGCGACGATCGAAAACGAGAAATAACATTCACTTGAATGGGAAAAGCATATCCAATGGTGGTATGCTTTTTTTATCAAACACGAAAAACAGGAGAAATCAATGAAAAAGAAAGTCTATATCGTTCGTCATGGACAAACGCTTTTTAATAAAAAAAACAAGATCCAAGGGTGGTGCGACTCGCCTTTGACGCCGCTTGGCCACGCCCAGGCACGCGCCACGAAAGCTTATTTTGAAAAGCGGGGAATCCAGTTTGACAAAGCGTGCTGCTCGACGCTGCACCGCACGGAGGAAACACTCAAAGACATCACGTCGATGCCGTATTCGCGCAACGAGGATTTGAAAGAGTTCCACTACGGGGATTTGGAAGGGGAAAGCACAGATCTTGGCTGCAAGAAAGGCGACGACTTGAACACGTTTTATGTGGCGCATGGCGGCGAGTCGCCAAAAGAGGTGGAAGACCGGGTTGAGAGGGCGATCCGGCATCTCGTGGAGGAAGACGACGCCCAAAGCATTTTGATCGTCGCGCACGGTTCCAATTCGTTTCGATTCGCGAACCGGGTCGAACCCAAACGGGCGCGGAAAATGCGAAAGTTCGCCAACTGCGTCATCTATGAATACGAATACGAAGACGGGACGTTTCATTTGCTCGATGTGATTGACGAGCATGTGAAAGACATCAAAGATCCGATAGAAAAAAAATCCCGATGATCTAGTCGATCGTCGGGAACAAAGTCGAAGGAACGCGAGCCGAATGCCAGCTCTTGGAGATGACGTTCGAATCCGGATCTTCATACGCTTCCTCGAAATATTCAAAAAACTCGCCGGGAGAAACGATGCCGTGACTGACAGGGATGTCAAGCCCGATCTGGTTCAGCATCGCGGAATCAAAGTTGGAACAGTTGTTGCCAAGCAGCGAATACCACGCCCAGCGGGTTTTTGTGTACTTGCGAAAGAGGGCGCACGTTCGGTACCAAAGCCGGTTCGCGTACACGTGCTCGAAATCTTGGAAGTCGACCGGTCCATGCGCCCATTCCGCTTTTTGCAAGGCGCAATGCCATGGCTTCGACTGCGCCAGAATGCTGTCTTTCATCGCTTCGAACGCCTCTTTTTGTTTCCCGGTCAGCCGGATCCCGTATTCAAAAAGCGGACACTGCTCGACGATGCAGCAGTTGTTGGCGTAAATTTCGTCGTTGACGGAAAAAAACACGCCGGGACCAATCGTTTTCAAAAGCTTCATCGCCGGCACGTCGTAGTTGCCATACGAATACATGATCGAATCTCTTGAAAACGTCATATGGCCGTACAGCTTGGTTCCGTACGTTCCGGTATGGATCCATACGCGCAAATCGGGTTGCTCGTCAGTTTTTCTCGCGTCAAAATGCGTCGCTTTGTTTTCCATGCGCCGCGTGACAAGAAAGCCAATCACAAAGCTTGGCAAAACGCCGACGATCCACGCCGGCAGGCACATCCACGGGCGCAGGGCGGCATAGCGAACGTTGTAAGGATGGCGAAAAAAATACAGTTCCAGCACGAGCTGGAGCGCTTGCAGCCAAAGATACAAGCCGAACAAGTTCTGGATGTACGCCAGACCGAACGCGCCCGAGGCGGATAGCGCCGCGTACAACAGTCCAAGCGCAGTTTCCGCTTTCCAGTCCTGGACGCGCTCTTTTCCATCCAAAAACGCCTGGATGAGAAAAACGATGGCGATGATCGCGTAATAGACGCAAAACAACACTTGCAAAATCGAGTCGTCGTGGTTCCAGCCTACGAGCACCCAGACAAAAAAGAGCAGGCAAAGCAATCCGCCTACGCCGTCGAGGCTTCGCTTTTTACGAACCGCGTCCACAAGAAAGAAAAATCCGGAAAACGCGCCCAGCCAGCCCATCGTTCGAATCAACAAGAAAGCCGACGATTGAGGCGCAAGGATAGCTATCAGGCCAAGAACGCCAAACAAGGCGGCCGTCAGCCATTGTACTTTTTGAATTGTTTTCATAAACGTATTGAAGCACAGTTGTGGAAAAAAATCCTTTCGCATGATCAAGCTTGTTTTCATACAGGCGGACGAAAAAAAAGGAAGCGGAAAAAGAAAACGCTTTTCGCTTCCGGATGCTAGATGGACTTCGCCATCCAGATGTGAGGGACGCCTTCGTCCTCGTCCTCGACACCAAGCGACGAGAATCCGAATTTCTCATACATGGCCTGGAGCCGTTTTTGGGCGTGGAGCTGAATTTGGCTTCCGCCCTCCTTTTTAATGGCGCGCTCGGTCTGGCGGATCAGCGCTTTGGCAAGGCCCTGGCCGCGGTGCGACTTCACGATCGCCAAACGCCCGATGGCGAACGTGTTCTGGTCGATCCGGTAATACCGCGTCGTCCCGACAGGGACGCGGTCGACAAACGCCACAAGGTGTCTGGAACGCTCGTCCAACGCGTCAAACTCGTCCCGAAATCCTTGCTCCTTGATGAACACTTCGGTGCGAATCGCGATGGACTCGGCGCGCAGACGCGCGTCGTGGCGGAAAACCACTTCGTTGTCCATGGTTTATTCCTCGGTGATTTGGATCGTCTCGATAACGGGCTGCTCGTCTTTGGCGATCGTGCCGTTGTTGTCGAGCGGCTTGGCGTCGCTAGCGATCTTGTCCACGACGTCCATGCCTTTTACAACGTGGCCAAACGCGGCGTAGTCACCATCCAAAAACGGATCGTCGGCGTCGCAAATGAAAAACTGGCTGCTGGCGCTGTTGGGATCGCTGGAGCGGGCCATCGAGATCGTGCCGCGCTCGTGGGCGAGTTTGTTGTCGACGCCGTTAGACTGGAACTCGCCTTGAATCGTTTTCTCGGAGCCTCCGGTTCCGTCGCCGTTGGGATCGCCGCCCTGGATCATGAACCCTTTCATAATGCGATGGAACGTCAAGTTGTCGTAAAAGCCGTCGTTGGCCAGCTCAATGAAATTTTGGCACGTCAACGGCGCCTCTTTCGGGTCAAGCGCCACCTGGATCGTTCCGTAGTCTTTGACGACGATGTCGGCCAAATACGTTTTGGACGTGTCGATGGTCGCCGTTTCGGTTTGCGTGTTTTGGCGGTGCCAAAAGAAATAGCCCGCGATCAAAACGACGACGACCGCCGCGATGATTCCGACAATCGGTTTTTGCTGTTTTGTTTTCATAGTATCATCCTTTCGTTGGAATTATAGCACAATAAATTACACGGATTGTTTTCTTTTTGATGATTTCTAAGCGGTTTCCAATTATAATAAAAGCAGATGGAGGAATAAGAAATTATGGCTTTTAGAAAGGATTTTTTATGGGGTGGCGCTGTGGCCGCTCACCAGCTTGAAGGAGGCTGGCAGGAAGGCGGAAAGGGAATCTCGGTCGCGGACGTCATGACCGCCGGGACCCGGGATGTGCCTCGCCGCGTGACGGATGGCGTTTTGGAAGGAGAAAACTATCCAAACCACGAGGCGATCGACTTTTACCACCACTACAAAGGCGACATCGAATTGTTTGGCGAGATGGGATTCAAGGCGTTCCGGACTTCGATCGCCTGGACGCGGATCTTCCCGAACGGAGACGAGGAAGAACCAAACGAGGAAGGCTTGAAATACTACGACGACATGTTCGACGAGTGCCGCAAGCACGGCATTGAGCCGGTCATCACGCTTTCCCACTTTGAAATGCCTTGGGGCATCGTGAAGAAATACAACGGATTCGCGGACAAGCGCGTCATCGACTTGTTTGTCAAATTCGCCCGCGTATGCTTCGAGCGCTACAAAGACAAAGTCAAATACTGGATGACGTTCAACGAAATCAACAACCAGACTTCGTGGAACAGCGCGCATCACTTGATTCAGGACAGCGGCATCCTCGTCAAGGAAGGCGACAATATGGAACAGCTCATGTACCAGGCCGCCATCAACGAGCTGGTCGCCAGCGCCAGAGCGGTGAAAGCCGCCCATGAAATCGACCCGGACATGATGGTTGGCTGTATGATCGCGTTCTGTCCGATCTATCCATATTCGTGCAAACCGGCCGATATTATGAAAGCGTACAACGCGATGAACACGCGCTATTGGTTTGGCGACGTGCACTGCACCGGCGTCGTGCCGACAATGATCCGCAAGTTGTGGGAGCGCGACGGCATCCAGATCGACTTGAGCGAAGAGGAGCAAAAAGACTTGCTCGAAGGTACGGTGGACTATGTTGGCTTCTCGTACTACATGTCTTTCGCGACCAAAGACCAAAAAGAGGATCCGGCTTACGATTATCACGAGTGGGAGGATCTTGTCGCGAACGACCATGTGGCGGCCAGCGAATGGGGATGGCAAATTGATCCAACCGGTTTGCGCTACGCCCTCAACTGGCAATGGGACCGCTGGCATAAGCCAATGATGATCGTGGAAAACGGATTTGGCGCGGTCGACGTGGTCGAGGAAGACGGTTCCATCAACGACGACTACCGAATCGACTATTTGCGCAACCATATCGCGGCTATGAAGGAAGCGGTCGACTACGAAGGCGTGGATTTGCTCGGCTACACGATGTGGGCGCCAATCGACATCGTTTCCGCCTCGACTGGCGAAATGAAGAAACGGTACGGCTTCATTTATGTCGACAAGGACAACGACGGCAACGGAACGCTGGAGCGCAGCCGCAAAAAATCGTTTGGCTGGTACAAACACGTCATTGAAACGAACGGGGAAGAACTGTAGGAAAAACAAAAAGTCCGGGCGACCGGACTTTTTCGAATAGAAAGGAACGATATGATCAAAATACGATCCGGACTGGCGTATCCTGACTCCGTTTGTGAACTTTTCGAAGAGTACACGCAGATGCTCGTCGCCAACGATCCGGCGTTCCAGACTTACCTAGGCGGAACGGGAGCATCTGGATGAAAAATACGACGCGCCCGACGGGGCGTTATTGCTTGCTACTGTCGATGGGGATGTGGCGGGCTGTGTCGCCTTGCGGCGTCTGGACGCGAAGCGCTGCGAAATGAAACGTCTGTATGTGCGGCCGGCTTTTCAAAAGCGGCATCTTGGCCGCCGGCTTGTCGAGGAAATCGTGTCGCAGGCGAAAACCATGGGCTACGAGTCGATGTGGCTGGACACGCTGCCGTTTTTACAAGGTGCGCTCCACCTGTATGAGCGTTGCGGATTCGAGCCGGCCTCGCGCTACAACGACAGTCCGCTGGACACCTCCATTTTTTTGTGGATGGATTTAAAAAAGGAAAACAAAGGAGAAACGAACATGAAAGTCGAAATGAAATTAAAGGAAATGGGGATCGAGCTTCCAGAGATGGCGGCGCCCAAAGGAAGCTACATTCCGGTGAGTCGAACGGGAAACCTGCTGTTTTTGAGCGGACAGTTGCCAACCCAAAACAACGCGCTCATTTACGAGGGACATGTCGGCAGCGACGTGACGCTCGAGCAGGCGCAGGAAGCCGCCCGCCTTTGCATGATCAACGCGCTGGCCGCCATCAAGGCGACAATCGGCGATTTGGATCAAATCAAAAAAATCGTCAAGGTCCAAAGCTTTGTGAACAGCGCGCCGGGCTTCGTGTCGCAGCACGTCGTGACCAATGGCGCGAGCGACTTTTTAGGCGAGGCCCTTGGCGAAAAAGGGAAGCATGCCCGCACAGCGGTGGCGGTGCCGGAACTGCCGCTTGGCTCGCCGATCGAAATCGAGATGATCGTCGAAGTCGAGTAAAATGAAAGATGCTCTCGCCGCGCTGGAGCTGGCGCGTCAAATCGGGATGCCACAGGACGTTCTTCTTGCGCTACAAGTCCAAAGCGAAACGCTGGAGCTGGCCGCGCTCGAACCTCTTTTGAGCGCGTTAGGCGATCCGGCACAAAACCGGCAGGCGTATGTCGGACTGAAAACGGCGCTTGGCGAAGACGCGGATGGATGGAAAATGCTTTGGTGCCAGCTCGTATGCGCAAGCCGTCAACGCAAACGGTATGAAACGGGTGCGATATACGTCGAAACGATGAAGGCATTCTCCCGTTTTGTGAACGAGTGCCGGCGTCGCACCGGGAAATACCGGTTTGACCGGGGATGGTGGACGTGGCGGCAGGTGAGCGGTCGCGTCGTCCGGCTTGGCGCGCTTGAATATGAAAAACGGACGAGGGAAGGTCAGAAAGTGATCGACATCCACATTCCTTCGGACGCGTCGCTTGTACCCGAAAGGGTCGACGCCTCGCTGAAAGAGGCCAGACGTTATTTTGACGATTCGGCGAAGATTCCATGGACGTGCGATTCGTGGCTGCTTTCGCCCGCGCTGCGTCCGCTTTTGCCCAAAAACTCGAATATCCGCGCGTTTCAGGACCGGTTTGCTATTTTGGCGACCGACAAAACCGACGACGAGTTTATCGAATGGCTGTATCAAAGGCCGGTCGATACGCCGATTCACTCGCTTCCCGAGCAAACGACCCTTCAACGCGCGGTTAAATGTTTTCTTATCCAAGGTGGAAAAATCGGAAGCGCTCTTGGCGTCTTGTGTTAACCCGCTTTGGGCGAAAACGGTTGGTTCGTCATCAAAAGTCCGCAAAAAAGCGGGCTTTTTTTGCGGGTTGGAAAACAAAATTTATTATAATAAAACACAGGAAGTGATAATATGATGACAAAACCACAAGACTCTAAAGCGATCCAATATTTGGGCTGGGCCGCGACCTTTATGTCAGTCGTGATGTACGTATCGTACATCGCCCAGATCCAGGACAATTTAGCCGGCCATAAAGGCACGTTCATCCAGCCTTTGGCGGCGTGCCTGAACTGCGTCCTTTGGACTTTGTACGGCCTCTTCAGCAAGCCGAAAAACTGGCCGATCGTGGCCGCCAACGTACCCGGCATCGTGCTTGGTTTTTTAGCGACCATCACGGCGTTGTAAACGATAAACCTATAGTTGATTTTTTCAAGGCGGACTTGTCGAAGCCCTCACTCGACAGCGGTTTTCTTTCTTTTTACAATAAAGAAAAAGGAGAAAGACCATGGAAATTGGAGAAATCATACGGGAAAACCGGAAAAAGAAAGGAATCACGCAGGAACAGCTCGGTCTGGCGCTGCATGTGAGCGCCCAGGCCGTCAACAAGTGGGAAAACGGCAAAAGTTTTCCGGACATCACCTTGCTGCCCGGTCTGGCCCGGCAGCTTGGCGTCGATATGAACGATCTTTTCGGTTTTCACGATTCGCTGTCCGAATCGGACATGGACGCGTGGCTTGAACAGCTTCAGACGCTCCTTCAACGGGATGGCGTCAAGGCGGCGTATGACAAGGCGAGGGAACTGTTTCGGCAATATCCCGACAGTGTGGAAATGATGGCATGCGTCGCGTTCCTCATGGAAAACGGCTTGCGTCTGGCGGCAGATGATTTCAACGGCCGGCAGGAAATCGAGAATCAAATTTTGGCTTGGTATGAAAAAAGCGCTCAAAGCAAAAATCAGGCCGTCGCCCACACCTCGGCGATGCAAGTCGCTCGCAAAAAGCTGGAGCGAGGCGAATGGAAAGAGGCGGAGCGCTGGATCCATACGCTGCCGGTTGTGACTGTCGACCGATCCGAACTGGAAATCGCCTCCCTTCAAAAACAAGGGAAAACGAAAGAGGCCTGCGCCGCGCTTTCGGAAAAAGCGCTGAACGACGCGTTGCGTCTTGTCGCGCATTGGATGGGACTGGCCGACGCGCTTGAGCGGGACAAAAAAACGAACCGGGCCATCCGCGTGTTGCAAGTCGTGGACTCCCTCGTCCAGACGCTCGGATTGTATCCGGCGGTCAGCGACCACGCGCGGCTTCGGATGGCGCTGATGGAAAAAGACAAAAAGAACAGCCTTTTTTGGATCGAAACGACTTTAAACGCCCCGGACACCCGGTACGAGCTCGTTTTGGATCCGCTTTTCGAGGACGTTCGAAACAGGCCGGATCCCGCTTTGTTGAACCGGCAAAACAAAATCGGGCTGACTCAAAAAATGGAAACAGATCCGGCGTACGCCTTTTTGCGTGACGATCCCGTGTGGAAGGAAAAAATAAAAAAAGCCAAACGTTAAAAGCGATGTAAAAAAGAGAAAGCGGGGTTCTTTCTCTTTTTTAATGCAAGTCGCTTTGATTTTTGGTGGCGTACGAGGCCAAATAGTCCGCCTTGACT
>NZ_CAXHOA010000001.1:174363-248049 GCF_964018005.1 uncultured Dubosiella sp. | reverse complement strand
GCGGGGTTCTTTCTCTTTTTTAATGCAAGTCGCTTTGATTTTTGGTGGCGTACGAGGCCAAATAGTCCGCCTTGACTTTTCTAACCGCCGCGCCGTACGGCAAATTGTCGTTTTGAAGCTTGGCGCAGCTCTCCAGCATTTCGTCGTCGCTAACGCTGGCGACCGGCCGGTAATGTTCCGGATTGATTTCCACGAGTTTGAAACGCCCCAGGTCATGCAGCTCGTCGGGAAACACGTAAGCGGCGCTTTGCGTCGAGAAAAAGTAAACAAATTGTTTTTCCTTGTAGCCAAGCTCCAAAACCGTACCCGGCGGATATTGATAAAAAATCCGGCTCGGGTCGATTGGATAGCGCTTCTTCGGCTTTGGCTTGGCTGCCGGCGCCGGAGCGGTTTCCGGCTTTAAATAGCCACGAATCGCGTCGATGTCCTTTTTAGGTAAAATCGCGTACAAGGCGAGGTCCTGCACCGCCAAAAACGCGTAAGACGCCAAGTCCATCCACCATGTTTGAGGCGGAATCGAAACCGGGCACGAAAGCGATCCCCGGCTATGTTCCCGCAGCAGGCGGACTTTCGCCTTGTTGTTGTGAAGCGACTCTACAAAACCGATCCGGCCGTCTTTCAAAAAGACGACGTCGCTTTCCTTGATCGGCACCGGCAAGCCAAACGAATGATACGAGCAATACATGTGGCGACTTTTTTGACAGGCGATTCGCCGTTCGATGGCGCCCTCCCAGCGAGGATCCAGCCGTCCCCACGGATAAAAGACGTTTTCAGCGGGCACATACACGCTTGGCACAAACAAGAAGCACGAGCTTTTGATTTCGCTCTGGCCGGTTTCCCGCAAATTGTACATGAGCTTTTCATCGTAGGCGTAGCGCTGATGCGAAGTCGTCATCGGGTACCCCCAAAACCCGTTTTCGCCCTTTTTCATCACCAAATACGGCCGGACATCGTGCCCGGGCTTAATGCGCAGACGGTCTTGCGCTGACACCGGCATTTGACAATACAAAATATCGCGTACCGAGCAGTTGGCAAAGTCGTCGACGATGGCCGGCTGCTCGTCTTCCAATCCATCCGGATCAATGGAAATTTCCGGCGCGGGTGTCCACCGCTCTAAAAAATGAATGAGTTTTTGAATCCATGTTCCCATAGTCAGCCCCTTTCTCCTGATATATATAATATTATAGATGTTTCAAATAAATGTCTACGACAAGGCGAATAAAAGATATAAAAAAAGCCCGGTTTCCCGGACTAAGACTCCATATTGGAGTATCCCATTAAAAACTGGTCGATTTCCTTGGCGCATTCCAGTCCTTCATGAATCGCCCACACAACCAGGGACTGGCCCCGACGGGCGTCGCCGGCCGCGAACAGCTTGTCATCCGCCTGACAGCGGTAGCGCCACGGCAGCGTCTTGATCGTGTTGCGTGGCGTCGTTTCCAGTCCGGCCGCCTCCTTGAGCGAATCCTCGATTCCGACAAATCCGGCTGCCACCAGCAAAAGATCGCAAGGAAGGATTGCTTCCGTGCCTTCGATCTTTTCCGGGCCATGGCTTGTCATGCGCACCTGGCACGTGTGAACGGCCTTGATCGCGCCCTCGTCCGTATCCAGCGATTCAATCGTCGTCTGGTAGACGCGCGGATCGCCACCGCACACCTCGATCGCCTCGATCTGGCCGTAGTCGGTCTTTTTGACCTTGGGCCATTCCGGCCACGGATTGGACTCCAGCCGGGTTTCCGGGGGCTCCGGCATCATTTCCAGCTGCGTGATTTTCGTGCACCCAAGCCGGATCGCCGTGGCGCAGCAGTCGTTGCCCGTGTCCCCGCCACCGACAATCACGACATGGCATTCACGCAAGTCGGGCAGGGGAGCGCCGGCTTGCAGGCGCCGCGTCGTGGCGGAAAGAAAGTCCACCGCGTACGCGACACCATGAATATCGTCCTCGAAGCCGGCCACCGGCCGCGGCTTTTTCGCGCCCGCGCACACCGCGATGGCGTCGTAGCGCTCTTTTAGCTGGTCGAACGACACGTCGCGCCCGACGCTTGTGTTCATCTCAAACGTCACGCCTTCTTCTTTCATCAGTTCGACGCGCCGCTGGATGACACGCTTATCCAGCTTCATGTTCGGAATGCCATACATGAGCAATCCGCCCGCTTCTTCCTCGCGCTCCAGCACACAAACGAGATGGCCGCGCTGATTGAGGGCGTTGGCCAAAGCCAGACCGCTCGGACCGGCTCCGATCACGGCGACGCGTTTGCCCGAGCGAACCGCGGGCTTGCGCGGCTTCATCAGTCCTTGCTCGAACGCGGACTCGATGATGAATTTCTCGTTGTCGTGCACGCACACCGGTTCGCCATCCAAGCCATTGATGCACGCTTTTTCGCACAGCGCCGGACAAACCCGGCCGGTAAATTCCGGAAAGGGATTGGTCTTGAGCAAGCGGTTGAGCGCGTATGCGATATTGCCCTGGTAAATCTCGTCGTTCCATTCCGGAATCAAGTTGTGCAAAGGACAGCCCGTCACCATGCCTTTGAGCTCGATGGCCGATTGGCAAAACGGAACGCCGCAGTTCATGCAGCGGGCCGCCTGTTCCTTTCGTGTGGTTTCGCTTTGCGTTTCGTACAGCTCCTCAAAGTCTTTGATGCGCGCCTGTACGGGACGATGCGGATTTTCCGCGCGTCCATATTGTAAAAAACCAGTCGATTTTCCCATAGTGCCTCCTTATGCGTGAATTGAAGCGAACGCTTTCAGCTCGGCTTCGTCGTGTGTGAACCCAAAATCTTCCAAACGCTTGATTTCGGCTTTGATCGCCTTGAAATCCCGCGGAATGATTTTCTTGAAATGAACGAGCGCCTCGTCAAAGTGCGCAAGCAACGCGCCAGCCTTCGCGGACCCGGTCGCCTCCACGTGCGAGCGCAGCAGGCGGGCGATCGTTTCGATATCTTGTTTGTGCTCGACCGTTTCCAGCTCGACCAGCTCGTCGTTGAGCCGCTCGTACAAGTCGTGCTCCTCGTCGTAAATGTACGCGACACCGCCCGACATGCCGGCCGCCACGTTTTTTCCCGTCCGGCCAAGAATGAGCGCGACACCGCCGGTCATGTATTCGAGCGCGTGGTCGCCACAGCCTTCCACGACCGCGATCGCGCCCGAGTTGCGCACGCAAAACCGTTCGCCGGCTTTGCCGTTGATGAACGCCGCGCCGCTGGTCGCGCCATACAGCGCCACGTTGCCGATAATGACATTGTCTTCCGCCTTGAACGCCGCGTCTTCCTCGACGGCGACGATTAGCTTGCCGCCCGACAAGCCTTTGCCAACGTAGTCGTTCGCCTCGCCCCGCAAATCAAACGTGATGCCTTTGGGAAGAAAGGCGCCAAACGACTGGCCGCCCACGCCGCGCAGCCGCAAGACGAACGTGTCGTCTTCCAGCGTGTTTTGGTATTGACGGGTGACTTGCGCGCCAAACTGGGTGCCAAACGCGCGATCGAGCGAGCGAATCGCGAACGACGCCTCGTGCGGCTTCGCCTTCTTCTTCATAAATGGAGCGAAAGCAGGCAGCACTTGCGTCTGGTCGATTGTCGATTCCAGCTCGAAATCGTAAGGATCCTTGGTCGCGTCAGCCAGCGGCAGGGGATCGCCAAGCATTTGCTCGAGCCGTTCGATATGGTGGTCGCGACGATCCGTTGGCCGGATTCGCAAGCATTCGCTGTGGCCGACCATTTCGTCCACCGTTCGAAAACCGAGCGCCGCCATGATTTCCCGCAGCTCCTGCGCCACGTATTCCATAAAGTGGATGACATATTCCGGCTTTCCCTTGAACCGCTTGCGCAGCGTCGTGTTTTGCGTCGCGATGCCAAATGGACACGTATCCAAATTGCACACGCGCATCATCCGGCATCCCATCGTGACAAGCGGCGCGCTCGCGAAACCAAATTCCTCGGCTCCCAGCAAGGCGGCGACCGCCACGTCGCGCCCGGTCATCAGCTTGCCATCCGTTTCCACGAAAACGCGGTTTCGTAAATGGTTTTCGACCAGCGCGCGATGGGTTTCGATGACGCCAAGCTCCCAAGGAAGCCCCGCGTGGTGGATCGAGCTTTGCGGAGCCGCCCCCGTTCCGCCGTCGTGGCCGGAAACGAGAATGACCTGGGCGCCCGCTTTCGCCACGCCGCAGGCGATCGTGCCCACACCCGCTTCCGAAACGAGTTTCACGGAAATGCGCGCGTCGTCATTGGCGCATTTCAAATCATAAATGAGCTGCGCCAAGTCCTCGATCGAGTAAATGTCGTGGTGCGGCGGCGGAGAAATCAAGGTGACACCTGGCGTGGAGCAGCGCGTTTTCGCGATCCACGGATACACCTTGTTGCCTGGCAAATGGCCGCCTTCGCCCGGCTTGGCGCCTTGCGCCATTTTGATTTGGATTTCCTTAGCCGAGACGAGGTATTCGCTCGTCACGCCAAATCGCCCGGAAGCGACTTGCTTGATGGCGCTGTTGCGCAAGGTGCCAAAGCGTTGCGGCTCTTCGCCGCCCTCGCCGGAGTTGGACTTGCCGCCAATCGTGTTCATCGCGATCGCCATGCACTCGTGGGCTTCTTGCGAAATCGAGCCATACGACATCGCGCCCGTTTTGAAGCGGCGGACGATGGAGGCGACGCTTTCGACTTCGTCGATTGCGACCGGCTCGCGGCTCGACTGGAATTCCATGCACGAGCGCAGCGTGTGCGGGTGGTGCTCGGCGTGCAGCCGTTCGCTGTATTGCTTGAACACGTCATAGTCGCCTTCCTGGCACGCTTTTTGCAGCAGGACGATCGTTTTCGGGTCGTACAAATGGTCTTCCTTGTCTTTGCCGCTACGTAGCTTGTGGAAGCCGATCGAATCCAGCGACGTGTCCACGCCAAGACGCAAAGGATCGAACGCTTTGTCGTGGTGGACGAGCACGTCGTGTTCGATTTCGGCCAGCGTGATGCCGCCAATGCGCGACACTGTGTTCGTGAAATACGTGTCGATGACGTCCTGGTGGATGCCGATGGCTTCAAAGATTTGCGCACCCTGGTACGACTGGAGCGTGGAAATGCCCATTTTAGACGCGATTTTGACGATACCGCCTAAAATCGCCTCGTTGTAGTCGGCGATGGCGCGGCTTGGCTCTTTGTCCAAAATGTCGAGGCTGATCATTTCCTGGATGCACTCATGCGCCAAATAAGGATGGATGGCGCTGGCCCCATAGCCAAGCAGGCACGCGAAGTCGTGCACGCGTTTGGGTTCGCCGCTTTCCACAATGAGCGAGACGGCGGTTTTTTTCTTCGTCCGGATCAAGTGCTGCTCCAGCGCCGAGACAGCGAGCAGACAAGGAATGGCGACATGGCTTTCGTCGACGCCGCGATCGGACAAGATCAAGATGTTGGCGCCGTTGCGATACGCCCGATCCGCTTCGACAAACAAATGGTCGATGGCGTCTTTGAGCGGCATGCCCCGGTAAAACAACGTCGATAAAATGTGCGGATGGAACCCGTCCCGGTCGAGATTTTTGATTTTATCCATGTCTTGCGCGTCCAAAATCGGATGCTCGATTTCCAAAACGCGGCAGTTTTTGCCGGTGTCGTGAAGCAGGTTGCCATCCGAGCCAATGTACACGGTCGTGTCGGTGACGACTTGTTCGCGCAGCGAGTCGATGGGCGGATTCGTAACCTGGGCAAAGAGCTGCTTGAAATATTGAAACAGCGGCGGATTGCGTTTGGAAAACGGCGCGATCGGAATGTCCGTTCCCATGCTGGCGATCGGCTCCTTGTGCGTTTTGGCCATTGGCAAGATTTGTTCTTTCATGTCCTCGTACGTGTAGCCGAAAAACTTGTACAACGCGTCGCGCTGCGCCTGGGTGTGCAGACGCGTCTTTTTGTCGGGCGCGCGCAAATCTTTCAAATGGACTAAATACTGGTGGAGCCATTCGCCGTACGGATGCTCGCTGGCGTAGCGTGCTTTGAGATCCTCGTCTTGGATCAGGCCTTCGCCTTTGGTGTCGATCACCAGCATGCGGCCAGGCTCGAGCCGCGATTTTTCAACGATTTGATCGGCTGGCAAATCCAGAACGCCCGTTTCGGAAGAGAGGACAAGCAATCCGTCTTTCGTGATGCAGTAGCGGGCCGGCCGCAGTCCGTTGCGGTCAAGCTGGGCGCCGACAATATCGCCATCCGAGAACACGATGGCGGCCGGGCCGTCCCATGGTTCCATCATCGTGGCAAAGTAGTGGTAGAAGTCGGTTTTCGCCTGGCTCATTTTCGTGTGCTTGAAAGGCTCCGGAATCGTGATCATGAGCGCTTTGACCAGGTCCATGCCGTTCATCATGAAAAACTCCAGCGTGTTGTCCAGCCGCGCGGAATCCGAGCCTGTCACGTCCATGACGGGTAAAACTTCCTGATAGGCGGACTCGATGAGAGCCGAATGCATGCTTTCCTCGCGGGCCAGCATGCGGTTTTCGTTGCCCTGGATCGTGTTGATTTCGCCGTTGTGGGCGATGAGGCGGTTAGGATGGGCGCGCTGCCACGATGGCGTGGTGTTGGTCGAGAAGCGCGAGTGGACGATCGCGATCGCGCTTTGATAGCGCTCGTCTTGCAAGTCAAAGTAAAACTGGCGCAGCTGGTCGACTAAAAACATTCCTTTGTAAACGATCGTGCGCGACGAAAGCGAGGCGACGTACGTGTCTTTGGCGCACTTTTCAAACTCGCGCCGAATCAAGTAGAGCAGGCGGTCGAAATCCAGTCCGGGCTGGACGCTTTCGGGCCGTTTGACAAAGCCTTGCACGATGGCGGGCATGCAGTCGAGCGCCGCCTGTCCGAGAATGGACGGATCGCACGGCACGTCGCGCCAGCCGATCCATTCGGCCCCCTTTTTGGCGACGATCGTTTCGAACAGCTTCATCGCCTGGTTTCGCTTGAGGCTGTCTTGCGGAAAAAAGAACATCCCCACGCCATAGTCGCCGGCTTGTCCGAGCGCGAAAGGCAGCGTTGAGAAGAAGGAATCCGAAATTTGCAGCAGGATGCCGACGCCGTCGCCGACGGTGCCGCAGGCGTCCTTGCCGGCCCGGTGCTCGAGCTTTTCGACGATTTGCAGCGCCTGGTCGACGACCTGGTGGCTTTTTTGCCCGTTGATTTGGACGACGGCTCCAATTCCGCAGGCGTCGTGTTCGTTCATGGTAAATCGCATAGTGTTCCTCCTTTGTTTATACGCCGCTGTCCCCGTAGTTGGACAAGTAGCGGGCGGATGGATCGCTGACTTGGCAGCCTTCCCATGTCTGGTTTGGCAGCCAGAAGTCCTTGACCATCCGGCTTTGGCCCGGATAGTGCTTTTCGAACAGCTCCCGGTACAACAGCGCCTCTTTCGTGTATGGCGTGGCGTGGGTGTAGCGCTTCGCTTTTTGCTCGAACGCCTCGTCGGTATACAAAGCGTTGGCGTAGCGCTTGATGGTGTCGGTCATCGAATGGCCGACCGCGTCCGAAAACGCCGCTTTTTCCCGCATCAGGATCGAATAGGGAAGCAGGTTGTCGGCCGCGAACGCGTGGCGCAGCAAGTATTTGCCTTTGCCGTACGTGTTCAGCTTGCGGGCCGGGTCGATGTGCATGACGTAGTCGACAAATTTCAAGTCGCCAAACGGAACGCGCGCCTCCATCGAGTGCGAGGCGATGCAGCGGTCGGCCCGCAGCACGTCGTACATGTAGATTTCGCGCATCCGTTTTTCGGCTTCGGCCTGGAACGCTTCGGCGCTTGGCGCGAAGTCCGTGTATTTGTAGCCGAACATCTCGTCGGAAATCTCGCCAGTCAGCAAAACGCGCACATCGCTTGTTTGGCGTATGGCTTTGCACAACAAATACATGCCGACGCTGGCGCGGATCGTGGTGATGTCGTAGGTGCCCAAAGCGGCGACGATTTCGTCGAGGCTGTCGAGTACGTCGTGGTCGTCGATGACGATTTCGTGGTGGTCGCTGCCGATGTAGTCGGCGACTTCCCTGGCGTATTTCAAGTCGATGGCATCCGCGCTCATGCCAATGGCGTATGTGCGAATCGGCTTGTCGCTTTCGCGCTGGGCGATGGCGCACACGAGCGAGGAGTCCAGCCCGCCCGAAAGCAGGTAGCCGACCGGGGCGTCGGCATCGAGGCGCTTTTTGACGCCTTCGATGAGCAAGTCGTGAATGGACGTGGCGATTTGCTCCATGTCGTCGTCATGGTACGAGCGAATGTCGCTGACGTCGGCGTACTTCACGAAGTGGTGTCCGATGCAGTAGTAGCCCGGCGGGAAGGGGAGCACGGGATCGACGAGGCCGACGAGGTTTTTCGCTTCCGAGGCGAAATAGAGGAAGCCTTCTTTGTCGTAGCCGTAAAAGAGCGGCCGGATGCCGATTGGATCCCTGGCGGCGACAAGCTGCTTGGATCGGGCGTCGTACAAGACGCAGGCGAACTCGGCGTCGAGTCGTTTAAACATCTCGCATCCATATTCCTCGTAAAGCGGCAGCAGGATTTCGCAATCCGAATCGGATTGGAACGTGTAGCCTTTGGCTTCGAGTTCTTCTTTGATCGGGCGGAATCCGTAAATTTCGCCGTTGCATACGACCATGGAACCGTTCGGGGCGTGAAAAGGCTGCATGCCTTCGTCGTGCAGGCCCATGATAGCGAGGCGCTGAAAGCCAAGCCAGCCTGATTCAAACGGTTCGATGCGCTGGTCGTCGGGACCGCGAGTCGTTGTTTTTTCCAGCGCTTTGGCAATGCGGCTTTCGCCAAGTTTGTAGTTTGTGGTTCCAAATATCGTACACATACGTTTACCTCCTGAAAAGTACACCGACAGTTTCCTGTCGGTGGTTGACTTGCATTTTGTTTTTAGATGATGCCGAACAACAGTTTTCCGTACGTCGGGAACGGCCAGAGTTCGGTGTCGGTCAGCATTTCAAGCTGGTCGCATGGCGCCCGCAAGCTGTCCATGGCGGGAATGATGACATCGCGTACAAACGCGGCGGCCAGTTCGAAATCGTCGATTTGGTGCAGCTCGGCGACTTTGACTTCCAGTGCTTTGAGTGCCGCGAACGCTTGCTCCATCGCGGTCGAGATAGCTTCAAGCGTGCCCGTTTCGTAGCTGGATGGCAAGGTTTCCAGCACGGCTCGTTTCAATACGATCGTGTCGGCCAGCTCTTTTTCGAATCGGACGATGGAAGGCAAAATTTGTTTTTTGGCCATGTCGATCATCGTCAGCGCCTCGATGTTGAGCACTTTGGTGTACTCTTCCATCATGATTTCGTAGCGGGAAACGATTTCGTCGCGCCTGAGGACGCCTTGGCGCTCGAACAGGGCGATGTTTTCCGGCAGGATGCTGTACGGCAGGGCGTCGACAGTCGTTTTTAAATTGAGCAGGCCGCGTCGCTTGGCTTCCTCGACCCACGCGTCGTCATAGCCGTTGCCGTTGAAGACGATGCGCTTGTGCTGCTTGAGCGTGCGCTGGATGAGCGCGTGGAGCGCGCTTTCGAAATCGTCGGCGTTTTCCAGCTCGTTGGCAAAGTCGCACAACACGTCCGCGATGACGGTGTTGAGCATGATGTTTGGCTGGGCGACGGAGAGGGCGCTGCCCGGCATGCGGAACTCGAATTTGTTGCCGGTGAAGGCGAACGGCGAAGTCCGGTTGCGGTCGGTCGTGTCCTTTGTGAATTTTGGCAGCACGTCGGCGCCGATTTTCATAAGTTCCTTGCCGACGCCATCGTACGTCGTGTCGTTTTCAATGGATTCGAGCACGGCGGTCAGCTCGTCGCCTAAAAAGATCGAGATAATGGCCGGAGGCGCTTCGTTGGCGCCCAGGCGATGGTCGTTGCCGGCGGTCGCCACGGCGAGGCGCAGCAAATCCTGGTGCTCGTCGACGGCTTTGATGATGGCCGTCAAACACAAGAGGAACTGGGCGTTTTCATACGGCGTGTCGCCGGGTTCGAGCAAATTGACGCCGGTGTCGGTGGAAATCGACCAGTTGTTGTGCTTGCCCGATCCGTTGATGCCGTCGAACGGTTTTTCATGCAGCAGGGCGACGAGGTCGTGCTTTTTGGCGACGCGCTGGATGATTTCCATCGTGAGCTGGTTGTGGTCGACCGCGATGTTCGTCGTCGAGAAGACCGGGGCGAGCTCGTGCTGGGCCGGGGCGACTTCGTTGTGTTCCGTTTTGGCGCTAATGCCAAGCTTCCACAACTCCTCGTTGAGCTCGTTCATGAATTTTTGGACGCGGGACTTAATGGTGCCGAAATAGTGGTCTTCCATTTCCTGGTTTTTCGGGGCCGGGGCGCCAAACAAGGTGCGGCCGGTGTAAATCAAGTCTTTGCGTTGCTCAAAGTATTGCTTGTCGACGAGGAAGTATTCCTGCTCGGGACCGAGCGTCGTTTTGACGGAGCGGACGTCCTCGTTGCCGAAAAGCTTGAGCACGCGCAGCGCCTGCCTGCTGATGGCCTCCATCGAGCGAAGCAGCGGCGTTTTTTTGTCGAGCGCGAATCCGGTATAGGAACAAAAGGCGGTCGGAATGCACAGGACGCCGTTTTTGATGAACGCGTAGCTTGTCGGATCCCACGCCGTGTAGCCGCGGGCTTCAAACGTGGCGCGAAGGCCGCCGTTTGGAAAGCTGGACGCGTCGGGTTCGCCTTTGATGAGTTCTTTGCCGGAAAATTCCATGATGACCGTTCCATCGTCCTGGGGATTGATGAAGCTGTCGTGTTTTTCGGCGGTGACGCCGGTCATTGGCTGGAACCAGTGCGTAAAGTGGGTGGCGCCTTTTTCAATCGCCCAAACTTTCATCGCGTGGGCGACGGCGTTGGCGATTTTGATGTTGAGCGGTTTGCCGTCCTGAATGGTTTTTTCCAGTTCCTTGAACGTTTCTTTCGGGAGCCGCTGGCGCATCGTTTGTTCGTTAAATACGTTGGTGCCGTACATTTCTGTGACCTTATCCATATTGATTCTCCTTCTTGATAAAAAAACGGCAAAAGCGGGTAGAGTCATCCCATTGGGAATGCTTTACGACGCCTTTGCCGTTGACATGCCCTTATTATAGCGGTTCACCGAAAGATGTCAACCATTTTCTGAAAATTATTTCATTTGTTTCAGAAAATAGATAAAAGCTTTCAAAGACGAATCAAACACTTTGGAAACCGATGAAATGAATTTTTTTGTTTTCATTTTTTACATAGCTCTTTATAATGAAGAGGATTGGAGATTATGATGACAACAATAGAAGAATTACTGCATTTTATTGAAGAGGAGGATGTCCGGTTTATCCGGCTGGCGTTTTTTGACGTGTTTGGCATTCAAAAGAATATTTCGATTTTGCCGGATCTTTTGCCCAAGGCGCTGAAGCATGGCATCGCGATCGACGCGAACGCGATTTTTGGCTTGTCTTCGTTGAAAGACGCGACGCTTTATGTCAAACCCGATATTTCGACGTTGACGATTTTGCCGTGGCGCTCGATTGATGGCAGCGTGGTGTGCATGGTGGGCAATTTGTACGACGCCCATGGCGAGCCGTACGCGCTCGACTGCCGGAAAATGCTCAAGGACGCGTTGCGGGCGGCAGCCGGGATGGATGTGTTGTTCAATATTTCGACGCAATTTGAATTTTACTTGTTTTTGCAGGACGAGGTGGGCAACAACACGTGGCGGCCGTTGGATTACGCGGGATACATGGATGTCGCGCCGGAGGACAAGGGCGAAAACGTGCGGCGCGAAATTTGCATGACGCTGGCGACGATGGGATTGCAGCCCCGTTCCTCCTATCACCAGGCGGGGCCGGGCCAAAACGAGATCGACTTTCACTCTTCGACGCCGTTGAAGGCGGCTGACGAGGCGTCGATGTTCAAATGGGTCGTGCGGACGGTGGCGGACGCAAACGGCTTGCATGCGGAGTTTTCGCCAAAGCCGCTGGAGGACAAGCCGGGCAACGGGATGCATATTAAGATGAAATTCGCGAAAACGATGCCGCGACATCAGATCGAACACTTTCTGGCGGGGATTTTGGCGCATATCGACGCGTTGACGTTGTTTTTGAACCCGGTTGAGGCGTCGTACGCGCGGCTGGGAAAACAAAACGCGCCGGATCAAATCGCCTGGTCGGTGGCGCATGCGCATGAGCTCATTCACGTCGATCCGAAAAACGACCATATTTTCGAGCTGCGCTCGCCGGATCCGTTGTGCGATCCGTACTTGTGCTTCAGCTTGCTGATCCGGGCGGGGCTGGATGGAATCGAAAACGAGATTCCGCTGGAAAAGCCTTTGGATATCGTTTGCGACTTGACGACGATCAAACGGCTTCCGTCCACGAAAGAGGAAGCTTATAATCGAACGGTACAGGACGAGTGGCTGCGCCAGTGGCTTCCGGAACGACTGATCGCCTTATACCGGTGAGGATGGTATGAAGGAGCGGAAAAAGGTTCTCGTCATCGCGGAAAAGAAAAGCGGCGCGCTTTACAAGGAGTTGTTTCCGGCTTCGTTGTATGGGGCGTGCGTGTTTGCCGAAAACGCGGTGGAAGCCAAGCACCGGCTGAGCCGGGAGCGCTTTGACCTCGTGCTGGCGCCCAAGCTGGCGCAGCCCAAGCAAGCCCATGAAATCGCGGTGGTTTACGACACGTACGTCCTCTTGTTCGTCAAGCCGCAGGCGTATGATCAAGTGGCGTACCAGATGCGGGAGGCGAAAGTGTTTGTGCTGTCGACGCCGGTTTCCAAGATGGTGGTCGCGCAAGTGCTTGCGATGCTGGAGCGGTTCATGGACCAGACGGCTCGTCTGGAGCAAAAGGTGGCGCGCGCCCAAAAGAAGCTGGTGGAGATCAAGACGATCGACCGCTGCAAAATGGAGTTGATGCACACGTTCCAGTGGAGCGAGGCGAAAGCGCACCGGTACATTGAAAAAAGCGCGATGGACACGGGGGCGACGCGGGCGCAAATCGCCGACCAGCTGCTGGCGCGCATGGATATGAAAAGGAGTGGTGAGGCTTGAAGCGCGAAAAGACCAACGCGATGCGGATCCTGGAAAAAAACGGGATCGAATACATAGAGCACGCGTACGAGCATAAAAAGAATGATCCGGTTGACGGGGTGGCGGTGGCCGAGAAAATCGGCGAGCCTGTCGAGCGGGTGTTTAAAACGCTTGTGACGCAAGCCAACACGAAGGAGTATTTCGTGTTTATGATTCCTGTCGACAAGGAGCTGGATTTGAAAAAGTGCGCGAAAGCAGCCGGCGTCAAACACGTCGAGATGCTTCCGTTGAAAGACTTGACAAAGACGACAGGCTATATTCGGGGCGGCTGTTCGCCGCTGGGCATGAAAAAAGAGTTGAAGACCTTCGCCCAGGAAGAGGCCGTTTTGTACGATACGATCTTTTTTTCGGGCGGGAAAATCGGGCTGCAAATCGAGGCGAACGCGAACGATTTGGAAAAAGTGCTCGACATTGCATTTCACGATTTGATCCGGAGTTAAAAAATAATAGAAAAATCGCGATACCACGATTTATTTTCTACTGTGGGACGGAAATATATTATAATTCCACCCGCAGTTTTTCTTTTTTTATTGTTGTCAAATAAACCTAACAGGTTTGTTTTTTCGGCTGATTTGGTATAATCGGTATCAAAAGTGGAAAAGTTGGCAATAGTTATAACATAATGATGTATTAGGGGTGGAAGTTTTTTTGAAAGCGTCTACAATGAGGATGAACAAAGAACTCGATCCGTGTATCGTGTGTTTTGGCAGAAGGTTTGAAAGGGAATTGGAAGGAAGGCAATCAAACGAAAGAAGCGAAACACCGGTTCGGCAGTTTCGCTTTTTGGGGTTCCAAAATCGAAACGCGCAACGGAGAAGTCGTTCGATGTGGATTTTTGCTTTACCCCTCACTTCAGTTGAATAAGCATCACCCTCGGAACGACACTGTCTTTCCGAGTTTTTTTTTACGAAAGGAATTTTTATGAATCAGAAATCTCATGTACATGTGGCAAATCGGATTCGTATTTGGTTTGCCTGGATTCTTGCGCTCTTGTTGTGGATCCAGGGAACATCGTTTCCTGTGCGGGCCGAGGAGCCACCGTCCTCCTCTTATTCTTTTGAAAATACGATTCTTTCTGTTTCCTGGAAAGTGCGCCCGGAGTGGAATTCGGAATTTCAGTCGATTGATTCGGCGAAACCAATCGAGATCAAACCGAATGACACTTATCAACTTACCATCAAATATGAGCTTCCGCAAGGGACGCTAACTGCGGAGAGTCCATCCTGCTCGTATCAGCTTCCTTCGCAACTGACTTTTTCAAGTCCGGTTTCTGGCACCATCCAAAATGGAGGCACGGCAGTGGGCACGTATTCTATCGACACGTCAGGGCAGGTTGTCCTGCAATTTTATGAAAAACTCGTTTCTGAAAACGTCGATGGAAAGGTTTATGGCGATCTGCAATTTGACATCAAAGGAAAGGAGATCGTTCTTGACAATTCAACAGAAACCGTGATTCGATTCAACAATTCCAATCAATTTACTTTGACCGGACCAGCTCTTGATCCCGAGCCGGAAAAAGGAAGCCTTCAAGTCCAAAAAACCGGAGAGAAAAAAGAAGGCAGAACGATGAGCTACACCATCACGGTAACGGCAACAGGGGACACAACGGAAGACGTTGTCGTGACGGATGTGTTGAAAAGCGGAAGCGCGACGTATAAGGAAAACTCGCTCGTTGTGAAAAAAAGCGATGGAACATCCGTTTCGCCGGTGGAGCCTTCCTTTCAGGACCAATCGTTTCAGCTGACACTGCCGCCTTTATTGGCGAACGAGTCGTACACGATCACCTACGAGATGGAGGCGGATTCGCTGAAAAACGAAACGAACACGATCAAAAACTATGTGGAAGCGCAAACCACAGACGCGAACAAAACAGGCAGCTGGGGGCCGGATTTGACATTTACGAGCAAGATGCTGGAAAAAACTGGCGTTTTGCAAGCGGATAAAAAAACGATTTTATGGACGGTGACGCTGAACGAGGCGAACGAGGATTTAAACGGCTGGACCCTTCAGGACGAATGGAATCAGATTCCGGTCAAGGAAGTGTCGATCAAGCCATCCGTCGACGGAAATGATAAAATTTCGCTTCCTTACACGTTTTCAAGTACAGATACCACAACGTATACGATTACCTACACGACGCCGGCCGACGTGCTTCTTGGCACGAGTCAGACGTTGAACAAGGTGGTTCTGGAAAACGAAGAAGAAAAAATCGAACAGGAAACCGGCGTGTATGTGCCGGACAGCGAAGACGCTCAGCCGATTCAAAAAGAAGGCGTCGCGCTGAAACCGATTGGACCGAATTTGTACGAAGCCGAATGGATGGTGCGCTTAAACCTCGACTATTCCTCTCTTTCACCGGGATGGACGTATACCGACCGGCTTTCGGGCGATGGAACGTCCTCGTACTCGGCAGAGCAGAAAAAAGCGCTGATGGAGGCGATTGCGAACGCGTTTGGCGTGACCAACAATCAAGTAGAGAACGAAAATGGATTCACATCCGATACCATCGACTTTTCCTGGGTGAAAGAAGAATGGGAAAGCGAAGCGAAAACGTTTCAAATAACCGGAAAAACTTCGCTTCCGCAAGGAACAACGATTAAATTTACGTATTTCTCGACAGTAGAAATAGAAGAGGGGAACCTCTACAACAACGGCGTTTTGAAAGACCGTGGAAAAGAGGCGAACGCTTCGGGCGAGTTGACGGTAAAACCGATTTTAAGAAAAAACGATCCGCTTTCGCCTGGCAGTAGCTGGACCTATCATAGTCGAAAAGAGCTGAAAGACGATATTTTGCGATGGGAAGTCGTTGTAAACATTCCGGAACACCAAACGAAGGCGCTGACGCTTGTCGACACGCTTCCTAATGAAGTGACGTATTCCAACGCTTTTGTCAAAGACAAGGAATTGAAACCGGAGGTGCAGGGAAATACGGTGACGTGGACATTGGATGAGGCGTTTGTTCAAGCCAATCAGGGCAAGACAATCACGTTTGTCGTCGAGGCAAAGCTGGTGGAACAAAACCTGACTTGGCGCAACGACGAGACGACTGATCCAAAAATTCGGCGGATCCATGTCAAAAACCAGGCGGAAATCATTCAAGAGGAAGATCTATTGAAAAAAGTCGAGCAGACGCAAACGATTTGGGAGTCTACCGTTCGAAATCGAATCGAGAAAACGGATCCGAAAGCGTCCGGAAAGGAAACGGCGCATCGGTTCGAAGAACTTGAAAACGGACAGGTAATTTGGAAAATCGCCCAATACATCGAAGAGAATCAAACGAAACCACTGACTGTGCAGGACAGCATTCCCCAAGGATTGCGGTTCGAAGAGGGAAAAGTCCGTTGTGACGGGAAAGAAGTTGATGCTAATTTCACGCTTCAAGAGAACACGTTGTCGCTTGCGCTCGATGAACAATTCATCGTGAAATGGCGTGGAAAGACATTGGAGCTGACGCTTGCCTTTTCCATCAAGGATGATTTTTCGTGGAATGTGGATCCAGACCATCCTAAAAACGCCACGGGCCTCTTTAAAAACGAATGCCAGGTTTTAGAAGAGGGAACCGTCGTCGATACGGACGAGCAAACGCAGACCATTACGAAAAACTTGTTTGAAAACGCCTTGAAAAAAACAGGAAACTACGATTCTTCGACGGGTGTATTGTCGTATACCGTCGTGATCAATCCGGATGGAAAAACATTTGGAGGCGAGGATGGCTTGATTCATTTGCACGACCGGCTTAAATACCACTACAAAGGCGATTACGATTCGTATCGGGTATACTTTATGCCGGAGAAAACCGTGTTGTATGAAGTGGCAGGCGACGGAGAGAAAAAGGAGATTGACCGTAAAGACTGGCATCTTCGCTATAAAATCGGTCCCGAACAGTGGAATCCGGACATGCAGCAAATTGATTTGGATTTGGATGTGCCGGATGGCAAATCGCTTGAACTGACGTATTGCTATCAGGTTTGGGGACGAAAGACGCTAGAACAAAGCATTGGCAATTCGATTGAATTGACGGTAAACGACAAGTCGTATGCCGAATCAAGCACGTCGGTGGCCGCCAAGACAATCACATCCAGCGCGAACGCGGGCACTCGTTATGTGACGTTGCGAAAAGTGGATGAACAAGATATCAACGTTTTTCTGCCAGGCGCTAAGTTTGATTTGTACCGCTATGACAAGGAAAAAAATGACTATGTAAAAGAAGACAACAAGTCGGCGCAAGTCAGCAACGCGAACGGAACCATACAATTCAATGATTTGGCTTTCAACACCGCGTACTACTTAAAGGAAATCGAAGCGCCATCCGGCTATTTGCTGGACGAAACACCATTTTACTTTTATATCGTCGGTACGGACACGTCAAGCACAACGTTCATGCCCGATGGATTTGAAACCGATCCCAACACTCACACCTACATGAACCAGTCCAACTTGTATATCACGAACAAAGCGAACACGACCTCATTGACGGTACGCAAGAAATGGCTGGACGCGCAAGGTGTGGAATTGAGCGGTCCTACCCGGGAGGCGGAGGTGGACTTGATTCGGTACACTCACGACGAGCCGCCGGATGATTCGTTTCAATATAGTTTGAATATTAAATCGAGTGGAACTGTTTTACTGGAACAGACGAATGTGCCAGTTAAAAAAGGTTCGGTTCTTGAAATCACATTTGAATTACTAAATGTTAGCTCTGGGGATGGGATTATCCATGACCAAAATTGGAACGGATACTCACCTGTTGAATCTATTTCCGGGATTCCGGGAGAGGAAACCTGGCAGACCTATACTCGTTTTACTTACCGGATTCCGCTTCAGGAAAATAACTTGATTTTAACAGCGGAGAATTGGGGCTTACGATTTCCAAAAGTAACACTCATCGAACCAGAGTTGAATGGAACAGTTATTGAATCTATCCCGCTCAACAACCAAAACGACTATAAAACGACAATCCCTGACTTGATAACCGAAGAAAATATCAACGGAAAAAAAGTTTACTATACATACGACGTGCAGGAACAGCCAATGGCTGGTTTCGATGCCACGTATGAAAAATTGACGACTGAAACGGGGGTTGAAATTGTCGTCACGAACCGGCGGAAGGAAAACGGGGGATTTGTTTTTCCGGAAACCGGCGCGAATAAAAATCAGATCAGTGCATATGTAGGAGGTGTAATGATCGCAAGTCTGATCTGTGTGCGGATATGGAATCGACGAAAATCGAAAGAAAGGTAACAAGAGAACATGAAAAAAAGTTTTAAAAATCGGATGAAGGGAGCACTTGCCCTCGTGTGCTTGCTTTGGGGAATGACAGTTGCCGTTCCGATAAAAGCAACGGAAACTGGGGACACTACGTCAACGGACATTTCGGAAACAGGTACCAAATCAACAGTGAACCTGACAATCCCTGAGAGTTTAAAGGGTCACACATTTGCCGCCTATCAAATCTTTAAGGGTGATGTTTCAAATGGAGTATTATCCAATGTGAAATGGGGCGATGGAGTTGATCGAGATAATTTGATTAGCTCTTTGAGGTCAAAAAGCATCATTTCAACAACCACAACAGATCCCACACCAAAAGAAGTGGCGCAAGCGATTGAAACGTATGTATCTCAAGGTAGTGATGAAACGGAAAAAGAAAGACGTGCCGGAGAAATCGCTCTTCTGATTTCAAAACATTTGAGTGAAACAAGCACAAGTATTGCAGGAACCTCTGTATCTCTGGTTCCCGGGTATTATTTGATCAAAGATGTAACAAAAAATACGACGAATCCGGATTTCACGTGGAATGAATCATTGCTACAATTGACAAGCGATATGAAGATTGAAAGAAAAGCTGAGACGCCAACTGTTAAGAAACAAGTTGGAGAAAACAATGGGGAAAATGGTGCACTAAATTATCAGGATGTGGCGGATTATTCTATTGGAGACGATGTTCCGTTCCAAATCACTTCAACAGTTCCAGAGACTACGCATTATGATGAATACACCTATGAATTTCACGATACGCTAAGTAAAGGGTTGAATCTGAACGAGGATAGTATTGAGGTTTTATTGGATGGTGATAAATTAACGAAAGGGACAGACTATACCATTGTTAACGGTCAAAAAGAAACAAAAGACGGTTGTTCACTGCATGTAAAAATTTCAAACTTAAAAGATCATGGTGGTGAAGAGGTAATAGTAACTTACACAGCCCAACTCAATTCAAACGCTCTTGTTGGAATTGCAAATGGAAACGATACACCAAACACGAACAAAGTCTATCTTGCGTATACCAACCATCCGTATACGGATTCAGACTACGCTGTAACGCCGGAAGATAAGGTTCTGGTACTGACGTACAAATTGTCTGGAACAAAAAAAGATGCGAGTGATAAAAAGACGCCATTGAAAGGAGCGGAATTCTATTTATTGAATACGGATCAAAAGAACCCTTCTTACGCGATGATGGATGCTACATCTCATAAATTTACGGGTTGGACAAAGGATGAAAAATCAGCTTCGAAGCTGATATCAGGAGAAAATGGAGGATTTGAAATCCAAGGATTGGATGCGGGAACATACTACCTAAAGGAAATCAAAGCCCCCGTTGGTTATAATATCATGGAAGGATTGCAATCGGTAGAGGTTATTGCGAATAAATCACGAGTTTATGATTTTGGTGAGGCTACTTCACCGGTTGATTTTAACACAAATTCGAATGATGCGAACGGTGTTAAGAAAACAAGCATTGATCAATCTGGAACGATGAGCGTTGTCGTGGAAAACGGCAAAGGCTTCACAATGCCTTCGACCGGTGCGTTTGGACAAACTCTGATTTACGGTGTCGGCGGTCTTTTGGCGCTAGGCGGCCTTGGCATTCGAATGGCACGGCGCCGTCACGAACAAGACTAAAAAGACGAAACGAAAGCCCGATTGGCTTGACCGGCTCAGCGTCTGGATGCTGCTCGTTGGCATTGGCTTGATTGCCTATCCGACCGCGGCCGACTGGTGGAACTCGATCCATCAGACGCATATGCTGACCGAATACGCGCAAATGGTGGAAGATCTGGACGAGCCGTTCAAGAAGGAAATGGTCGCGCAGGCTCGTTCCTACAACAAGACGCTTTTGACCCGGGAAGATCGCTGGAATTTTTCAGAATCGGAATGGGCGACGTATCTTGACTTGCTGGATCCGGGAAAAACCGGCGTCATGGGATCGGTGTCGATTCCAACTCTAGGTATCACGTACCCGATTTACCACGGGACCGACGAAGGCGTGCTGGCCGTGGCCATCGGACACATGCCCGGCTCCTCGCTGCCTGTCGGCGGCAAGGGGACGCACGCCGTTCTTTCCGGCCATCGCGGATTGCCTTCCGCCCAGCTGTTCACGCATCTGGACCGGGTGAAAAAAGGGGACCGGTTTCAAATTGAAACGATCGACCAGCGGCTTTTGTACGAAGTCGATCAAATCAAAACCGTCCTGCCAGGCGACGAGACCTATGTCGAAATCGACCCGGACGCCGATCTTTGCACGCTGGTGACGTGTACGCCCTTCGAGGTGAACACGCACCGCCTGCTCGTGCGCGGACACCGGATTCCGCTGGACGACAAGCCCGAACCTTACGCCATTCCGTGGCCAAGAATCTTTTTGTGCCTTGGCATGCTGGTCGCGCTCATCGCGCAACTCGTTTCGAGAAGAAAGGAAAAATGATGAAAAAGCTATGGAGCGTGCTTTTGGGCCTTGTATGCGCCCTTGGGATGACAGCATGGTTTCAACCGGTGTGCGCCGCCAGCGACGGAAGCATCGTGCTCCATTTGGAAGATCGCGAAAGTGAAGTCGCTCTGTACGCGGTCCCTGTCGAGCTTCAAAATCTGGAAGTCGACGAACTCGTCGCCGCGCTGCTTGACCAAGGCGTCGAACCCCAAACCGCCGCCATTACGTCGAACACGATCCGTTTTGAACAGCTTGAACCCGGTCTGTATTTGCTGCGGCAAACGCGCCACGCCCCCAACCGGCAGCCGTTCAAGCCGCACCTCGTCCATTTGCAAGCCGATGGCATGCAAGTCGAGGAAACGCCCAAAACCGCGCCCGTCGTGTCGAATCCCGATTTTCCACGATCCAGCCGCCACGACGCCACGCTGCCATACACCGCCCAGCCCCGATGGCTGATCTATGTTTTCGCCATGTTGGGCATTACATGTTTGCTTGGCGGCCGGCTGTTGAGAGAACCGTATGAAAAATAAAACCGCCCGGCATTTGACGCGCCTGGGCTGCCTGTTTATTTTGGCCGCGCTGGCCGTCTGGCTGTTCGAGTGGAACGACAACATGACCAAGGCGGCGCTGGCCAGACAGCAGCTCTCCGCTTTGCGTACGCCATCCGAAAAAAATCCGGCCGACGAGCGTTTTTTCGGCGACCTGCTCATTCCGGCCCTCGAGCTGGAGCTTCCGGTGCTGTCCACCTACTCGCAAGAGGCGATGGACCAGTACCCGTGCCTGTACGCCAACGACGGGGAGCATCTTGTCGTCTGCGCCCACAACGCCGACAGCCATTTCGGCCGCATCGGCCAGTTAGGATTTGGCGATGAAATCACGATCCGCACCTCAAGTGCGTCGTACCGCTATCAAATCGAGAAAGTGGAAGTGCTCGAGCCAACCGAAGTGAAACGCATGGTCGAATCCGACTACGCCCTCACTTTGTTTACGTGCACGCCTTTCGGCGTCCGCCGCGTCGCGGTGAGGGCGGCGCTGTGCGAGGAAAACGTGGATGAAAATAGATGACTGACAGTCATAAATATGAGAGAATAGGAACATGAACAAGTACAGTTGGATGATGGTTTATGCTTTCCTGTTCTCTTTTCTTATGGTCATGATCGGGGTGGCGCTCGAAGCGCCCGCGACCGGTCCGGCCGAAATCGCCTGCACCGACCGGTTTATCGAGTTTAACGGCCTCATCTACAAGCAAGTGCCGTACGATCAAATCCGCTCGATCGAGCTGCTGAGAAACTACGACCTGAAACGAAAAGGGATCCAGGAAGGCGTGGAGTTTGAACACTACTACAATGGAAACGCCGATTTTCAAACGATCGGCCGATGCAGCGCGTATTTGTATTTGACGCACAAAGACTACATCGCGATCGTGACCGCGGACAGCGGTACGATTTTGTTCAACGAGCCAACACCCGAAATCACGACCCAAATGTACGACTACATCAAAAACCGCATCGACGCGGCGTAGAAAAGAGGAAAAAACTATGTGGTATGAATCCAGCGTGTTTTATCAAATTTACCCCCTGGGAGCGTGTGGGGCTCCCTTTGAAAACGATCATAAAAAGACGCATCGGCTAACAAGACTGACCTCGTGGATCCCCGGTCTGAAAAAACTAGGCATCGACTGCGTTTTGCTCAATCCGGTCTTCGAGTCCATCTCCCACGGCTACGACACGACCGACTACACGCAAGTCGACGTCCGTCTGGGCGACAACGACGATTTGCGCGCGTTCGTGCGCGCCTGCCACGACAACGATATCCGCGTCATTTTGGATGGCGTGTTCAACCATGTCGGGCGCGCGTTCGCCCCGTTTGCCGACGTGCTCCAAAACCGCGAAAACTCCCCGTATCTTTCCTGGTTCGACATCGACTTGAACGGAAACAACGAGTACGACGACGGCTTGTCGTATCAAAACTGGGAAGGCAACGCCAATCTTGTCAAACTCAACTTGAACAATCCAGCCGTCGTCGACTATCTATGCTCCATCGTCCAAGACTGGATCGACACATTCGACATTGACGGCTTGCGGCTCGACGTCGCATATTGTCTGGCCCCTGATTTTTTACGCGCCCTCCATACGTTTACCAAGTCGATTCGTCCCGATTTCTTTTTAATGGGCGAAACGCTGCACGGCGACTACAACCAGTGGGTCAACGAGCAAATGCTCGACTCCTGCACGAACTACGAGTGCTACAAAGGGTTGTATTCCAGCTTCAACACCCGCAATTTTTTTGAAATCCTGTATTCGTTTAACCGGCAGTTCGGCAACGAGCAATGGTGCCTTTACCGAGGCAAGCACTTGTTCAACTTTGTCGACAACCACGACGTGGAACGCATCGCCTCCATTTTGAACGTCAAAGCCGACTTGCCCCTCATCTACGCCATGCTCATGACGATGCCGGGCATTCCGTGCTTGTATTACGGCAGCGAGTGGGGAATGGAAGGAAAGAAAAACTGGAACGACACCGCCCTGCGCCCGGCCGTCGAGGCGCTGGAATGGAACGAGCTCACGGACTGGATCCATACGCTGATCGACATCCACCACGCCTTGCGCCCGTTGTACGAAGGGTCGTACCGCCAGGTTGCGTTGACGAACACCGCTTGCGTGTACGCCCGGGAGCTGGATGGCGAAACGGTTTGGACCGCCATCAATCTTGATGACTCGCCAGTTGACCTCGGTGTGGATTTTCAGGCGGAATGCGTCGACTGGCTTGCGGATTCGCAGCCGGTTTTTGTGGACTGGTGCGTCCAAATTCCAGCCAAAGGTGCCATGATCTTGACTAAAAAATCGTGATTTGTGATTTTCGAGAGCAAATTTCGCTCTCTTTTTTGTTTTGTGCAAATATTTTCGTCTAAGTATAGATAAATGCATAAAATTCGTGGAAAATCAACGAATGTGCTTGAAAAGTTCGGTTTCCTCGTGTAAAGTCGGGACTTGTGAAACAAACAGTCCGAAATCAGACTGGAAAACAGGAGGAAACGAACGATGAAACAAACGAAAATATTCGGCTTTGCGGCTGGGATCGCTCTTGGATTCAACGCGTTCGCCCCGGTTTTTGCCGCGGACCAAAACGTAAACAATTCAATGCCGCATTCCCCCATGGCATACTACGAAGCAGCCTACAAAGACGAGACGTCCCTGACGTCGATCGTCGAAGAAGCCTTTCATAAAAACCTAAAACAATACACGTTGAAAGAAACGGAAAACGGATTGTGCTATTTGCTGGATGACGCCATCATCGACATCCAGGGCATCGACCTGGATAAGGAAGGGTATCAAATCGTGAAAATGGCGATGAAAAGCCGCACCGCCAAGGTGGGCGAAAACAAGCCAACCAACACCCTCTCTTCCGAAAAGGAAATCGTCTCGGTAAAAAACGCCGTGATCGACGTCCGCGACGGGCAGGCGCCAACGATCCGCGTTCCCGAAGTCGTGAAAACGACTGAAAACCAAACGCTCGATTTGAACGAGCACATCGAAGCCAGCGACAACAGCGGCCAGGTGGAATTGACAGTCGATGAGTCCATCGACTACGCCAAACCCGGCGAATACACTGTCAACATCGAAGCCAAGGACGCCAGCGGAAACGTAACCAAAAGCGCGATGAAAGTCGTCGTGGAAAAAGACGATTTCTACGACCGCATCGCCCAGGCGGCGCTTTCGCAAGTGGGACGCTACCAGGACTGCACGATGCTTGTCACCAACGCGCTCAAAGCCGTTGGCATCGACTTCCACGGCTGGCCGGAAGAATACGCCCAGCTTGGCAGCTACACCAACAACCCGGTTCCGGGCGATATCATCATTTACAGCGGCCACGTCGCCCTTTACATTGGCGATGGCCAAGCCGTCCATGGCGGATGGCTGGGCAATCAAACCGTTGTCACATCCGTCGAATGCGACAAGCCGCTCATCGGCTACGTCCACGTGGCGCACTAAAACCTGGAAATTCCAGGTTTTTTTTATGAAAAAAAGATATATTATCACACAGTCATTTGCTTGACACAAGGAATATGCCTGCGTGATTGAACAATGTGAATTTATGTGATAAAATAGGATGACTTACAATAATTCGCGTTCAAAAAACGAGAAGGGGGAAAGGGAATGAAAGGCACACGCAAATGGATCGGGTTCTTTTTGGGGTTTGTTTGCCTTTTTTTTAATGGCTGTTCCAGTCAGGAGGAGCCGTTCCATGAAATCGAGCCGGGATCGGTTTATCAAGGGCCGATTGAGATCCACGAGCCGAAAGCGACAAACGCCCAGGTGCTTTCCGGCGGACAGATCCTCGTCGACGTGTCCAATGTCGCCGACGGCTACCTGATGATCAAAACGCTGAGCGGATTCGACACCCGTCTGAAGTGCCGCATCAGCCACGAGGCGGACCAGTACACATACGATTTGCCATCCGATGGCGAATATGTCGTGTTTCCGCTTCAAATGGGCGATGGCGAGTACACGATTTCCGTCTACCAAAACACCGAAGGAACAAGCTACGCGCAAATTTTTTCCGAATCGTTTGCGGTGGCGCTCGAGGAGGACAACCGCGTGTTTGTCTTTCCAAACCAGCTTGTGTGGTACACACGCGAGTATCCGGCGGTTTTGTTGTCGTACGACATTTGCCAGTCGCTTTCTAGCGACCAGGAAAAAGTCGACGCGATTTACCGGTACATTGAAAACTACATGACGTACGACACCGACAAGGCGGCCAGCGTGCAGTCGGGCTACATCCCGGATCTGACCCGTGTGCTGGAAGAAAAGAAAGGCATTTGTTTCGACTACGCCGCGCTCATGGCCGCCATGCTGCGGGCGCAGGACATCCCCTCCCGGCTTGTGATGGGAAACTTGACAAGCGAGGGGATTTACCACGCGTGGAACGAAGTGTATGTGGATGGCCAGTGGCGCTGGTACGATCCAACCTACGGGTCCGCCAACTCCAATGAGCAAAGCGACTATGTCGACGACAGGAGGTATTGATGATGGAGAAAAAAACAAACTTGAAAAAGCTGGATCCGGCGCAGCTTTCGCTCTTATGCGCGCAATGGGCCATGATCCTGAAAACCGGCATTTTACTGTACGACGGGGCCGACATTCTCGTTTCGACGTATGAAAACACCAGCGAGCAGGCGTTGTTCGAGCGTATTGCCGGCGCGCTGGAAGAAGGCCAGCCGTTTTACGAGGCGCTCGAAAGCACCGGCCGGTTTCCAAAATACATGATCGAGATGGTGCGAATCGCGGAACGGACGGGAAATCTGGATGTCGTGCTCGATTCGCTGTCCAAGTATTATAAAAAAGAGGCGCTGCGCAACGAGAACATTCAAAACGCCATTTTTTATCCGGTGACGCTCGTGGTGATGATGAGCGTCGTCATCGCGATTTTGGTCGTCAAAGTCATCCCGGTTTTTATGCAGGTGTTCCGCAACATGGGCGTCAGCCTCGACGGCTCCACCCAGACGATTTTGTCAGCCGGGATCTTTGTCGGCTACGCCGTCATGGTGTTCGCCATCTTGCTGAGCGTCTTCGCGATCGTCGTCATCGCGATGTGGAAAAAAGGGAAAACCGAAACGCTGCTCAAAGGCGCGGCCAAAATCTTTCCGTTTTTTCGAAAAATCCACAAAGGGCAGGCGGCCGCCCGCTACGCGGACATCGTCGCGATGGCGATGCGCAGCGGTTTCTCGCTGGATGAAACGATGGAAATGGCGCCCGATTTCATGCCCGATGCCCAGTCCCGGACGATGGCGCAAGTCAGTCTGGATACGATGCGCCAGACAAACCAGTTCACCGAAGCCATGATCGCCAACGGCTTTTACGACACGATCCACGAGAAAATGATCGAGGTCGGCGACCAAACCGGTCAAATCGAATCCGTCATGACCGAGCTGGCCGACTTGTACAACCACCAAGTCGAAAGCGAAATCGACGGCGTTGTCGCCTCGATCGAGCCGGTGCTCGTCGCGCTGCTCACGCTGATCGTGGGCGGCATCCTGCTTGCCATCATGCTTCCGCTTGTCGGCATCCTGATGTCCATGACGTGAGGGCCGGCCATGAAAACGAAACAACGAAACAAACCGCTCATGCTGGCGGAATTCGTGGCTGTGATGCTTTGTTTTTTGTTCGTGTTCGACTGGATATCCAAAACGGCGTATCGCCAGTCGACGCAAACGATCCAAACCGCCCTGGAGCAAATCATCGTCGACACGTACGCCAGAGAAGGGCGCTATCCGCCCTCGCTTGAATCCATGATCAAGGAGCACGGATTCACGTACGACCCCGACACGTACATGATCGTCTACGATATTTTTGCCGACAACATCCGCCCGCGCGTGCAGGTGACGGAAAGGAGCCGGCCATGAATCGACAAAAAAACACGTTCGCTTCGCTTAGTTTGTTTCTCGTCTACGCGATGTTCGCGCTTCTGGCTTTGTTCCTCGTCGTGATCGGGGCGCGCGTTTATGAAAACATCGTTTCGGAAAGCGGACGCGTCCACGACAGCCGCACCGCCATGACGTACATTCAAAACAAGCTGCGCAACCGTCTTGACGCCGTTGGCGCCGACCATGACGTGCTCGTGCTCAAAAAAGGCGACCTCGTCACGTATATTTACGAACAAGACGGGACTCTTTGCGAATTTTACACCTTGGACGGGCTGCCGCTGGAAGACGGGCAGGGCGAAAAGATCGTCGCTGTCGAAGATTTTTCGATCCGTCCGGACAACGGACAACTCGTTATCCGGCTCACGGACCGGGAAGGGTTTGAAAAGGTTTTGCACGTCCAGGAGGTAGGCGTATGAAAAGAAAACGCAATCCGGCTTTGATTGAATTGATGCTCGTCATCGTCTTCTTTTCGCTGGCCTCGCTTATCCTGCTGCAAATGTTCGCGAAAGCGTTCACGCTTTCCAAGCAAAACATCGCCCTTGCCAACGGACAGATCCTGCTCGAGGATTTGATGAACCAGTGGATGGCCGATCCCGCCACGCCGGTGGCGCAAGACGGGGTGTACCGCTTCAACGAGGAAATGAACCTGGATCCAGACGGCCGGTATTTGTTGTGTGTCGAGCGCAGCGAAACCGAGACGCTCGCTTCGATCACGCTCACGCTCCAGGAACAGGAAACGACGTTGATCGACTTCCACACGACCATCAGCAAGGAGGAATCAAAATGAAGCGAAACGGTGTCGGCACCGCCTCGTTCGTGCTGATCGCGCTTGTGCTCGCCTTGACGTGCTTTTCGCTGCTGGCGCTTTACCAGGCCGACTTGCAAAACCGGATGAGCCGCTCTTCCATCGACTATTCGAGCCGCTATTACGAGGCGCTCGCCTCTATTAGCGAGCAGGTGGACGCGATGAATCAAACCAGGATGGACGAGGATAAAAAATACATTTCCGTGCAAATTCTCGACGGCCAGTATTTGATTGCCCGCGTTGAAAAGCGGGACGGCCGGTACGTGATTGCCGAACGATACGTTGAAAACCAGAACACGTGGGATCAAACCGAACCGATCCCGGTCTGGGATGGAAAGGATTGAGACTATGAACATCGAAGAAATACTGGAGGACAGCCTCCAAAAAGGGGGATCGGACTTGTTTATTGTGCCCGGGGCGCCGATCCACGTGAAAGTCAAAGGACGCATGGAGCCATTTGGCAGCCAGCCCGTCATGCCCGCGCAAAGTCTGGAGCTAATCAGCCAGATTTATGAAAACGCCAGCAGGAGCCAGGAAACCTTGAAACAAACCGGAGACGACGATTTCTCGTTTTCGATTCGCAACGTGGGACGTTTTCGCTGCAACGCCTACAAGCAACGCAACTCGTACGCGGCCGTGATCCGCATCGTTCCATTCGGCTTGCCCGACCCGAAACAAATGAGCATTCCGCAAACCGTCATCGACTTGGCGCGCACAAAAAACGGGATGATTCTCGTGACGGGACCGGCCGGCTCGGGAAAATCGACGACGCTGGCGTGCCTAATCGACGAAATCAACCGGACGAAAACCGGCCACATTATCACTCTGGAGGATCCAATCGAATTCATCCACCCGCACAAAAACTGTTTGATTTCCCAGCGCGAAATCAGTCTGGACACCCAAGACTACGCCTCGGCGCTGCGGGCGGCGCTGCGCCAAACCCCCAATACGATTTTGCTCGGGGAAATGCGGGACTTCGACACGATTCAAACGGCCCTGACCGCGGCGGAAACCGGCCAGCTTTTGCTGTCGACGCTCCACACCCTGGGGGCCGCGAAAACGATTGACCGGATCATCGACACGTTTCCGGCCAACCAGCAGGCGCAAATCCGCGTCCAGCTGTCCATGGTGCTCAAAGCGGTGGTCAGCCAGCAGCTTGTGCCCGGTATCGACGGCACGCTCGTACCCGCCTTCGAAGTCATGATCGTCACGCCGGCGATCGCCAACCTGATTCGGGAAGGAAAGATCCATCAAATCGACAACGTGATCTTTTCCAGCCAGGAAGGCGGCATGCAAACGATGGACAACGCGCTGCTCGCCTTGTTCAACGCGGGCAGGATCACGCGCGACAGCGCGATCGCGTACGCTCAGGACAAAACGACGCTTTCCAGAAAGCTGAAGGAAAAAAAGCTCCATGTCGTTTAAACCTAAAGTGCTCATTGTCGACGACTCGGAAATCAACCGCCTCATTTTAACGGATATGCTCGAAGACAAATACGACTTGATCGAAGCGGGAGACGGTAAAGAGGCGATCCGGCTTATGAACGATCACGGATTCGAACTCTCGCTCGTTTTGCTTGACTACATGATGCCGGAAATGGATGGCTTCGAGGTGCTGGAAGTCATGCGGGAACGCGGATGGAACGCGCAGTTGCCCGTCATCATGATTTCCGCGGAAACCGGCGCCGACTACATTCATAAGGCGTACGACCTTGGCGTGTACGACTTCATTTCCCGGCCGTTTGACGCCTCGATCGTCACGCACCGGGTCGAAAACATGATTTTGCTCGACGCGCGCCAAAAACATCTCGAACGGCTTGTCGCCGCCCAGGTGCAGGAAAAAACGCGCCAAAGCAACATGCTGATCAACATCCTGAGCCACATTGTCGAGTTCCGCAACGAGGAGTCGGGCCGGCACGTCTTGAATGTGCGGGCGATGACGAAGCTGCTGCTCACGGAACTGCGCGCCATGGATCCGACCTTCACGATGGACGACGAGCAAATCGAGCGTATCGCGCTCGCTTCGGCCCTTCACGATGTCGGAAAAATGTCGATCGACGAGAAAATCCTGAACAAGCCCGGCCGGCTGACGGACGAGGAATTCGAGCAAATGAAGCGCCATACAATTTACGGGGCCCAAATGCTGGAAAAGGTGCCAAGCTACCAGCATGACGAGCTTGTAAAAACCGCGATCGAAATCGCGCGCTGGCACCACGAACGCTACGACGGCAAAGGCTATCCGGACCACCTGGTAGGCGAGCAAATTCCAATCTCGGCCCAGGTTGTCGCGCTTGCCGACGTGTACGACGCCTTGACGGAAGAGCGGGTGTATAAAAAAGCCTTTTCGCCCGAACAGGCGCTGACCATGATTTTGAACGGGGAATGCGGCTGCTTTTCCCAGCGGCTGCTGCGTTGTCTGGAACGCGCCCGCCGCCGGTTGAAACAAGTCGATTTCGGCCCGGATCCATCCGCGTCCGCCGATCCTTCGTCCTTGTCCACGAGCGCGCCGGTTTACAACGAGAAGTCGATTTCGAATTTGGTGTACGAACGCACCAAGTACGCGTTTTACACGAGCCGCTCGCAGGAAATGCGGTTCGAGTACACCTTCAGTCCACCCGTGCTTACGCTTAGCATGCTGGCCGCCCATAAGTTTAACCTGGACTCCGTCATCGCCGACCCGCTCGACCAGCCCGATCTCATGGCGGTGCTCGGACAGGATAACATTGAACGCCTGTGCGATCGAATCCGCCAGCTTTCGTGGGAGCGACCGGAATGCGAACTGGAGCTGGCGCTTCAGGAAAATGGGGAGCCGCACTGGTTCAACTTTATTTTGCATGGCATTTTCAACGAGGAGGAATGCCATGGCTACTTTGGATTGATCGTGGATGTCCATGACGAAAAAGTGAAGCGGGAGGCGCTGGAGCGCAGCGCCCACCACGACGGGCTGACCGGCCTGGTGAATAAAGCGTACGCGCCGGTGCTCATTCAGTCGCGGCTGGATGAAAAGACGAACGACCATTTCGCCCTGATGATTATCGACCTGGACAACTTTAAAACGGCCAACGATGAAAACGGCCATAAATTTGGCGACGAGGTGCTGCAAACACTCGCCAGCCGTATCACGCGCTGTATTCGTTCCTACGACGTGGCCGCGCGCATCGGCGGGGACGAGTTTGTTGTGTTTTTGCAGTACCACGACCACATTACGCCGGTGATCGACCGGATTTTCCATAGCATTCAAGGCGAATACAAAGGATATCCGATTCAAACAAGCGTCGGGGTCGCGACGACCGAAACGTGCGCCCGCGATTACGACGTCTTGTTTGAAACCGCGGACCGGCTGTTGTATGAAGTGAAGAAAAGCGGCAAGAACGCGTATCGAATCGACCATCTTGCCCAAGAGGAATGAATATGAATTTGGAACAATGTTATAAAGCGATGGATGGCGACTACGAGGAAGCGAAGCGCCGCCTGCGCGCGGATCGGCTCATCGTTAAATTTTTGCGAAAGTTCGCGGACGATCCCAGCTTTTCCCGGTTTGAAGCGGCCATCGCGGCGCATGACGACAAGGCCGCGTTCCTGGCTTTGCATACGATCAAAGGCGTGGCGCAAAACTTAAGTATGACGGCTTTATACCAAAAAGCCGACACGCTTTGCGAGCTTTTCCGTTTTGGATGGAGCGATGAAGGAGCGGCGAAAGCAGACGAGCTGAAAACGGAATACGAGCGCGTCATGACGGCAATCGAAAGGCACGTCGGCTATGAAGCGTAAGAAATTGACGATTCCGCGCAAACTCGTTCTTTCGTTTGTTGTTTTTTGTTTCGTCACCGCCTTTATGTTCAGTTTCGTGTTTTACTGCACGAATCAAAAAAGCCGCAATTCGATTGACGAGATCGGCGAAATTTACATGAAAGGCATCAACGAGAAAAACATCCAGCACTTTCAAACGATTGTCGAGCTGCGCATTATGCAGTTGAAGGCGCTCGTCGACGGTTTGGATCTTTCGGAAAACGAAACGGCGTTTTTCGCCGGTTTGGAGCAGGAAGCCCGCCTGCGTGGTTTCGAATGCGCGTCGCTGTACATGGATGACGACAAATTCGTCACAGTGTATGGCGATCCGATCGTCATCAAAGGCTCCAGGGAGTTTGTCGAGGCGCTGGTGCAGGACAAGACGCAAATCGCCTCGGTTCTTGGCGACAATGGCGAGCGGACGATCTTGTTCAGCTATCCGGTTTCCTATCCCATGCCAGGCGATGAAAAATCGGTCGCGCTCGTTGTCGGATTTCCGGCTTCCTCGCTGGCGGAGTCGCTGTTTCAAAGCGAGAACTCGTCCATGGTGGAATCGGCCATCATTCGAAAAGGCGGAACGTATGTCATCCGCGACTCGGGCGAGTTCGGACACGAGTTCGCCGGAACGTATTTTGAAAAGTGGAAGGACGAGAAAAACACGGAAAAACTAGCCGAGCTGAAACAGGCGATTGACAAAAACGAGGATTTTACCGGGGTGCTGAGCGAAAACGGGCAGGAAAGCTACATTTTCGCCACGCCGCTGCCGTATTCAGAGTGGTATTTGATTACGGAACTTCCGTTTGGCCCCATCAACAACATCGTCAACGACATGACAAGAACCGACTTGACCTTGTACATTGGCGGCACGCTCATTATTTTGGCCGGCTTGTTTTACTTGTTTTACCGCTACTACATTTACTCCCGGGAGCAAATCAAGGTGTCGGAAAAGCTGAAAGTCGAGGCGCAAAAAGCCAACCAGGCCAAGAGCGAGTTTTTGTCCAACATGTCCCACGATATCCGTACGCCGATGAACGCGATCATCGGGATGACGGCGATCGCCACGACGAACATCGACGACAAGAACCGGGTGCTTCATTGCTTGAAGCGCATCACGCTCTCCAGCAAGCATTTGCTTGGGTTGATCAACGACATATTGGACATGTCGAAAATCGAGAGCGGAAAAATGACGTTGTCCAACGACATCGTGTCCCTGAAGACGATCGTCAACGACCTCGTCGCGCTCGTGCAGCCGCAAATGAAGGCGAAACATCAAAATTTCGACGTCTCGGTTTCGAACATCATCACTGAAAACGTGTATTGCGACGCGCTGCGCCTCAATCAAGTGCTGCTCAACCTTATGTCCAACGCGATCAAGTTCACGCCTGAACAGGGCAGCATTCGTATCGGTTTGTACGAGAAGGCGTCTTCGGTTTCCGATCAAAACGTCGAAGTCCATTTTATCGTGTCGGATACGGGAATCGGGTTTAGCGAGGACTTTAAGAAAGTCATTTTCGAATCGTTCGCCCGCGACGACCACTTGCGCGTCACGCGCACGGAAGGCAGCGGCCTTGGCATGGCGATTACCAAACACATCGTGGACGCGATGCATGGCGAGATTTTGATCGACAGCAAAGTCAACGAGGGCAGCACGTTCCACATCGTGGTGGATTTGGAAAAAGCGCCCAATCCGGATGAAAAACTTTGTCTGCCAAACTGGACGATGCTTCTTGTCGACGACGAGCAGCTTTGCCAAACGGCACAGTCGGCTTTGGCGGAAATCGGCATTCGCGCCGACTACATCACGGACGGGCACCAGACGCTTTCCTGTCTGCGCCAAAAGCGCTACGACACGATTCTTCTGGACTGGAAGCTGGACGATCTGGATGGAATCGAGATCGCGCGCCAAATCCGCAAAACGCTGGACGACCACATCCCGATCATTTTGATTTCCGCGTACGACTGGTCGGATTTCGAGCAAGAAGCCTTGGATGCCGGCGTCGACGGATTCATTCAAAAGCCGTTGTTCGCCTCTTCGCTGTATGCCGGACTCGTTCCGTTCGCCAACCGGCAGACCGGAACCGAGCCAGCCGCCAAACCGGAAACGTTCTCGTTCGCCGGCCGGCGCCTGCTTGTGGCCGAGGACAACGAGCTGAACTGGGAAATCGCCCACGACTTGCTCGAGGAGGAAGGCTTTTTGCTGGAGTGGGCCCAAAACGGCCAGGAGGCGCTGGACATGTTCGCCCGTTCGCCAGCGGGCTACTACGACGCGGTGCTCATGGATATCCGGATGCCAAAAATGAATGGATTTGAAAGCACGAAAGCCATTCGGGCGCTGCGAAGAAAAGATCGCGACGTGCCGATTTTCGCGATGACGGCCGACGCGTTTGTCGACGACGCCAAAAAGGCGAGGGAAGCGGGCATGGACGCCCATATTCCAAAGCCGATCGACGTGGATGTCGTTTTAAACGAGCTAAGAAAACATTTGAAATAAAGATGCCTGGATGCCGGGCATCTTTTTTTCAGTCTATGGATTTGATAAGATGGAAGGGAACACAAAGGAGAAAGAGTATGAATGATTTTGAAAGCTTGCGCAACGCCAAACTGGCGCAAGTCGTCATCAAGGGACTGGCGAGCCGGAATATGACAGGCCATTACGCCGCCAGCCGCGAGGAAGCGCTGCGCATCGCCCTGGACCTCATTCCAAAGCACAGCACGATTACGATGGGCGGAGGCGTCAGCGTGGAGGAAATCGGGTTGAAGGACGCGCTGAAAACGAAAGACTACACGTTTATCGACCGGGACGAGTGCGAAGACAAGCGGGCCGCGATGCTGGCCGCCTACGACGCGGACGTCTTTTTGTCCGGGATCAACGCGCTGTCAAGAGACGGGGTGCTTGTCAACATCGACGGCAACGCCAACCGGGTGTCGGCCATCGCGCAAGGACCGCGCCGCGTGATTTTCATCGCGGGAATGAACAAAGTGTGCTCGGATGTCGACGAGGCGATGAAGCGGGCGCGCAACGTGGCGGCTCCGATCAACGCCCAGCGTTTCGATTTAAATACGCCGTGCGCGAAAACCGGCACCTGCTTCGACTGCAAGTCGCCGGATACGATTTGCTGTCAGTTTTTGATTACCCGCTTTTCCAGACATCCGGAACGCATCCATGTGATTCTTGTCAACGACAATCTCGGGTTTTGACGCCAAAAAAAGCCGGTTCTTTCACAAATCGGCTTTTTTTCTTATTTCATAACGAAGGAAATTCTCTGTTAGTCGTCGGCTTCGTTCCCGATGGCGCCCTTGACTGCCTCGAGCATTGGACGAACGTCCAGACTGACATAGTCTTTCAAATCGTCGTTGGTTGGTTTTCCGTTTTCATCCACGGTAATCGAATCAACGCCATGCTCCTTGATGTAGTTTTCAAGATAGTCGACTTGATCCAGCCATTCCGTGTCGATACTGGTCTGGGTGTCTTTGTCAGGCCCGTACAACTGATCGAGTTCCGTAATGGCGTTTCCATCCTTGTCCACGAATTCGATCATGACATTTGAAAGGTTTTCTCCTTCTTTTTCAACGGTGGCATTGACGATGCCGCCATTGTCGTATTGGGACGTTCCTTTCATGGTTTCGTTTGCGATGTCTTTCGTGCCCGTGTCGTCTGCGGCTGGTTCTTTTGCAGTTTCATTGGCGCATCCAGCGAGCAGGACGAGGGAAAGTGCTGCGAGTGAGATTTTTTTGTACATATTCTTGGCCTCCTGTTAACTCTATTCTAGCGCTTTCAAAGGGCGTTTCAATCGGAATGACCGCAAACCAGACAAAACAAAAAGTTGTCTTTATAAAAGTATAACTTATAAAAAAAGACCCGCTTGCGCAGGTCTATGCCTTAAAAATCAGTTTTCTTATTTCTGGGCGTTGTTGTTGTTGGCTTCGTTGACTGCTTCCATGATGTCCGTCAAGTTGATCGTGCATCCGGATTTCAGGTCTTCGTTTTCCGCGTAACCGTCCGCGTTCAGTTTCACCGCGTCGATTCCGTTGTCGATGATGAACTGTTCGAGGTATTTTACCTGCTCGTACCATTCTTTACCAATGGCGGAAGCCTGCTTCATGTTGTACTCGTCACCCAGTTCTTTCTTCGATTTTCCGTCTTTGTCGATGACGTCGATCGAAACCGAAGTGATTTTTCCGTTTTCCTCTTCCAGTTCCGCTTTCGTAACCGCGCCGTCCGCGTCCGTTACTTCCGCGCTCGACTGCGCTCCACCGGCTTCGTCAACCGTTGTCGTTGCTTCTTCGTTTGTTTCTTCTTTAGTTGTATCTGTGCTTGTGCCACATCCAGCCAACAGGAACAGCGAAAGAGCACCTAAAACGAATTTTTTATTCATAATTTGCCTCCTCTATGCATTTACTATTGTAAACGGTAACGGAATAGATTTCAAACTTGAAAACATTGAAAATTATTGAAAAGACTTAAATAAAATATCATTGTAGTCCGGCAGCGGCCATTCGGATTTCGACACGTTTTTCTCGATCGTATCCGTCAGGGCGCGAATGGCTTCCATGAGCGGAAGCAAGGCGTCGGCCGCGAACCGCGCCGCCTCTTTTTCGCTTTCCGGATTGACTTGCAGCAGCGTCTCCAGCTTGTCGACGTGGTCGGACACGATTTCCAGCGGCGAGTTGATGTCTTTCAAAATCTTTTCTTCCATTGGCGCCACGATGCCGCACGATTTTTTCGTCTGGATGATTTGCGCCAGTTTCGCTTCGTAGGAGAAGATAGCCGGCAAAATCTCCTTGCGCAGCATGTAAATCATCGTTTTGGCCTCGATCACGATGACCTGGTAGTAGTTTGTTAGCAAGATGTTTTCGCGGGCGTGCAGCTCGTGAGGCTGGTACACGTTGTGCTTGGCGAAAAGCGCCAGATTTTTCGGATCGGTGTAGTGGGGCAGGGCGTCGGCTGTCGTTTTCAGCTCAAGCAAGCCACGGCGCGCGGCCTCCTGTTTCCACTCCTCGCTGTAGCCGTTGCCGGAAAAGACGATGCGGTTGTGCTCTTTGAGCGTCCGGCGCACGATGCCAATGAGCGCCTCGGTCATCATTTCCTTTGGATAGCATTCCAGCTCGGTCGCGAACTGGTCGAGCTCCTCGGCCACGATCGTGTTCAAAATCGTGTTCGGACACGAAATGTTCAAATTGGAGCCAAGCATCCGGAACTCGAATTTGTTGCCGGTAAACGCGAACGGGGAAGTCCGGTTGCGGTCGGTCGAGTCCTTGGCGATTTGCGGCAGGGCGCTGACGCCAAGCTCGAGCTTCTTGTCGATCTGGTCGACGTATTCGCGGCCTTCCTCGATTGCCTGCAAAATACTCGTCAGCTCCTCGCCCAAGTAAATCGAGATAATGGCCGGCGGTGCCTCGTTGGCGCCCAGACGGTGGTCGTTGCCCGCGCTCGCCACCGAGATCCGCAGCAAGTCCTGATACTCGTCGACGCCCTTGATGATGGCGGCCAGCATCGTCAAAAAGCGGATGTTGTCTTGCGGGGAGTCGCCCGGCTCGAGCACGTTTTCGCCTTCGTCGGTCGTAAACGACCAGTTGTTGTGCTTGCCCGAGCCATTGATGCCTTCAAACGGCTTTTCATGTAGCAGGCACACAAAGCCATGCCGGGTCGCGCACCGCTGCAGGATTTCCATCGTCAGCTGGTTTTGGTCGTTGGCCTGGTTGGTCGAAGTATACACCGGCGCCAGTTCGAACTGGCAAGGCGCCACTTCTTTGTGCTCGGTCTTGGCGAATACGCCCAGTTTCCAAAGCTCCTCGTCCACTTCCTCCATGTACGCTTTCACACGCTCGTTAATATTGCCGAAATAATGGTCGTCCAGCTCCTGTCCCTTGACGGGCGGGGCGCCAAAAAGCGTCCGTCCCGTGACCATCAAATCCAGGCGCTGCTTGTACATCGCCTCGTCGATGAGAAAGTACTCCTGCTCCGGACCGACGGTGATATTGATTTTCTTCGTGTCGTAGCCCATCAGGTTGAGCAGGCGCACCGCCGACGTGTTGAGCGCGTCGATCGAGCGCAGCAGCGGCGTCTTTTTGTCCAGGGCGCTGCCGTCGTACGAGCAAAACAGCGTCGGAATGTACAACGTCTTTTCCTTGACGAATGCATAGCTGGTCGGATCCCACGCCGTATAGCCCCGGGCCTCAAACGTCGCGCGCAATCCGCCGCTTGGAAAGCTGGACGCGTCCGGCTCGCCTTTGATGAGCTCCTTGCCCCGGAAATCCGAAATGACCGTGTTCGGGCCGGTCGGATTGATGAAGGCGTCGTGCTTTTCCGCGGTGATGCCGGTCATCGGCTGGAACCAGTGGGTGTAGTGGGTCGCCCCTTTGTCCATCGCCCAGTCTTTCATCGCGTTGGCGACGACGTCGGCGATTTGCGGCGGCAGCTCGTCGCCGTCTTCCATGACCTTGACCATTTGTTTATAAATGGAATTCGGCAAATATTTTTCCATCTCCCGTTTGCTGAAGACATCACATCCAAAATACTTGTCAACGATTTTCATTCTCTCTTCTCCTTTTTTCTCCAAAACATCATACCATCTTTTACCACATGTTTTTCACAAACCGTAAAAAAAGTCCTTTTCAAAAAAGAAAAGGACAAACAAAACCGCTTTATTGGGCAGCGGACGCCGCCTTTTTGTTTCGATACGCGATGCTGTTCTCAATCAAGCCAAGAAACAGGGGATGCGGCCGATTCGGTCTTGATTTGAATTCCGGATGGTACTGGACGCCCACGTAGTACGGGTGGTCGGCGTACTCGATCGCCTCGACCAGCTGCTTGTCCGGGCTCGTGCCCGTAATCCGCATGCCGTTTTGCTCGAACTCGCTGCGATAGAAGTTGTTGAACTCGTACCGGTGGCGATGCCGCTCCTCGATCAAGTCTTTGCCATAGTAGGCGCTCAACTGCGAGCCGGGACGGATCGCGCACGGATAGGCGCCAAGACGCATCGTTCCGCCTTTGCGGATCGAGTCGCTTTGATCCTCCATAAAGTCGATGATGGTGTTGCCGCTTTGCGGGTCGAACTCATAGCTGTTGGCGTCCGGCAGCTGGAGCACATCGCGCGCAAACGCGATAGCCGCGATCTGCATGCCAAGGCAAATGCCCAAATATGGAATTTGGCGACGGCGGGCGTAGTTGGCCACCGCGATCATTCCCTCGATGCCCCGGCCGCCAAAGCCGCCAGGCAAAATAATGCCATCCACGTCTTTGAACACCGTGTCGAGCGCTTGCGGATCGAGCGTTTCCGAATCGACCCAGTCGATATCGACATGGACGTGGTTTTTGAATCCCGCGTGGTTGAGCGCCTCGGAAACGGACAAATACGCGTCATGGAGCTGGACGTACTTGCCGACAAGCGCGATTCGCACGTGGTCTTTGGACGCTTTGATGTTGTCGACCATCGTGCGCCACTCTTCCAGGTCGGGCTGGCGTTTTTCCAGGCCGAGCTTGTCGCAGACGATGTCGGCCACGTTTTGATCCTCGAACATCAGCGGGACTTCGTACAACGATTCCAGCGTCGTGTTTTCAATGACGCAATCGCTGCTCACGTTGCAAAACAAGGAAATCTTGTCCAGGACGTTTTGCGGGATCTTTTCGTCGCAGCGCGCGACGATCATGTCCGGATTGATGCCGTGGGACTGAAGCTCCTTGACCGAATGCTGCGTCGGTTTGGATTTGTACTCCTTACTGCCAGACAAGTACGGAATGTACGTCACGTGCATGAACAAGCAGTTGCTGCGGCCCACGATGAGTGGCACCTGCCGTATGGATTCCAGGAAGGGAAGGCTTTCCATGTCGCCGGTCGTGCCGCCGATTTCGGTAATGACGATGTCGGCTTGCGCGTGGCGGCCGGCCTGGATGATGAAGTTGCGGATCTCGTCGGTCACATGCGGAATGACTTGGACGGTTTCGCCCAAATACTTGCCGTCCCGCTCCTTATTGATGACGTTCCAGTACACTTTTCCAGTCGTCAGATTCGAGTATGTATGCAAATTTTCGTCGATGAACCGTTCATAATGGCCCAAATCGAGATCGGCTTCCAAGCCGTCGTCGGTCACGAACACCTCGCCATGCTGAAACGGCGACATCGTTCCCGGATCGACGTTGATGTAAGGATCCAGCTTTTGCGAAGTCACCTTATAGCCTCTCGCTTTCAGCAGCCGTCCCAAAGAAGCCGCGCTGATTCCTTTGCCAAGGCCGGAAACCACGCCGCCAGTCACAAAAATATATTTCGTATCGCTCATATTCCACCTACCTATTTTAACAAAGCTATTCATACACCACGACTTTCCGTTTGTCAAAGCATATTGTTTCATCTTTTCAATTTCTTTCATTTTGCACGCATTTCCCGTCAAACCGCTTTAAATTATGCTAAAATTAAAAGTAAACCACTGGGAATCATGGAGTCAACCTATGCTGAAAATATCAAAACCAATGAAAGAAAAGGAAAATCTTTACCGGCGAATCATTTTATTTGGCGTGGCCATCGCGATGCTCGCCCTGTACTTTGAAAAGATCCTCTGGATCTTCGGACTCGTCCTCAATATTTGCATGCCGTTTTTAATTGGCGGGGGAATGGGCTTTGTCCTGAACACCATCGCCAACAATCTCGTCCGCATGGTTTGCTTCGCGGGGAAACGAAAGGAAAACAAAGCGATTCGCTTTTTCGCCAACGTCGGCGCCATTTTCGTCATCGTCGCGCTGCTGCTCGTGTTCGCGCTCATCGTCGTGCCGCGCGTGGCCTCCAGCATGCAGACGATCATCGCCGTTATGCCCAAAACGATCTACAATCTTTACCATTGGGCGTACTACGCCTCCAAGCCCGTTCCGCTCGTCCACTCGTGGCTGCGCACGCTCAACGCCGATCTGGGCAACATTTCCTCCATGATCGACAGCGTGCTGCAATGGGTCGTTTCCGGCAACGTGAGCGAAATCGTCGGCTCCGTATACTCGGTCGTTTCGAACACGTTCTCGATTTTGTTTTCGTCGCTAATCGCGATCATGTTCTCGATCATCGTCCTGTTTCACAAGAAAACCGTCGTCAAGGAAGGGCACGTGCTCATGAAGGCGTACTTGTCCGGCGCCCACTACAAGAAGACGATCCACGTTTTGCAGCTGGTGCGCAACACGTTCACCAACTACATTAGCGGCACGTGCACGGAATGCTTGATTCTTGGCACGCTCGTGATCGCGTTCTCGTCGCTGTTCCGGATGCCGTTCGCGTTTTTGAGCGGGATCCTTGTCGGCATCGGAGCGCTCATTCCGATGTTCGGAGCGTTGTGCGCCGCCATCATTTCGGCGCTCTTTATCGCGATCGAAAGTCCAATGCAGGGCGTTTACTTTATGATATTGTTTGTTTGCATTCAGCAAGTGGAGGGAAACTTCATTTATCCCAACGTGGTTGGAAAATCCGTGGGGCTGCCGCCAATTTATGTCATGGTTGCCGTGACGCTTGGCGCCAATCTGGCCGGCGTGATCGGGATGGTTCTCTTTATTCCGGTTTTCTCGTGTTTGTACCAGCTGATCAAGGAAGACGCCAAAGGACGGCTCGAGCGACGGGAGTATTTGGAAAGCGAATATGAAAACGAATAGAAAAAATCAGGAGCTGCGGCTCGTTCCGTTTGGCACAAGGCAGGCGGATTGTGTATGATAAGGCTGGTGATGAAATGATACACGTCAGTGACATTCTCCATGCGCAGCGTTGCCAACGATATGCGTGGAACAGTAGACATAAAAAATTAAAGCAGGAAAACTTTTACCATATGGAAACGTCGTTTTCGTCGTTGTGGAGCCGCTTTCTCGGATTCGAGCAAAGCGCGGTCGGCAAAACGGGGGACTCCAACGCGCAAAGCGCGGCGCTGATCGCGGAAAACGAAGTCGTGCGGTTCGCGCGGTTCGAGTACAAGACGTTGCGCACGAAAATTCCGGCCCTCCAAAAAACGGAGCGCGGACTCGTGCTGTACTATCCGTTTTTGAGCGCGTATCCAAAGGAAAGCGAGATTTTGCACATCGCGATCGACGTCCAGATCCTGGAACGGCTTGGCTACAAGGTAGATCAGATTTACAGCGTCTATTTGAACAAGGACTATGTGCGGGAGCAGGAGCTGGACTTGTCCAAGCTTTTGATTCGCAGCGATTCGCTTTTCAACAAGCGCAACAAAGCCAACAAGACGATTCGCGAGCTGCTGGAAGAATGCGAGCTCGATCTCGACGTTTTAATCGACCAGACTTGCGCGCTGCTGGAAAAAGAGCAGCCGCCCGCCCAGCGCACCCGCGCCTGCACGACGGGGCGCAAATGCGCTTATTACGACTTATGTTTCCAGGATCAAAACGAGCCGGACGACTCGGTTTTGTTTTTGACGACCTCGCGCGCCAAGCTGGACGCGTACGAAAACGGCGTCCGCCGCATTTGCGAGATGGATCCGGACGAGATGGAAGGATTCGCGTTGCAGTACGCGCAGTTCATGGCGTCGAAAACGCAAGCGCCGTTTTGCGACGCGTTCGCACTGTCCACGTGGATGGAGCAGGTGGAATATCCCATTTCCTATCTTGATTTTGAATGGGACACGTTTCCGGTTCCCCCGTACCCGAACATGCATCCTTTCGACGTGCTGTGCTTTCAATACTCTTTGCATGTCGAGCAAAAGGACGGAACGCTATCCCATATGGATTTTTTCGCGACCGGGGACTGCCGCGAGGCGTTTATCGAGTCGCTGCTGGAAAACATTCCGAAAAAAGGGTCGATTTTAGTGTACAACATGGAGGGCGCCGAAAAGCTGCGGCTCGTCCAGCTTGGCATGCAGTTTCCCCAGTACGCGCAGCGTCTCGAGGAAGTGTACTCGCGGATGATCGACTTGTCCAAGCCGTTCGAGCAGGGGTTGTACTACGACAACCGGATGCGGGGCCACTACTCGCTTAAAAGCGTTTTGCCGGTGTTTAACGCCGACTACTCGTACCAGGATCTGGATATCCAGGACGGGATGAACGCGGTGTTCGCCTACCGGCACTACGACCGGGCCGACGAAAACGAAAAGCAGCTCATCCAGCACGCCATCCGGGTGTACTGCATGATGGATACGTACGCCGAGTATGTCGTCTGGCACGCGCTGCTCGATTACTTAAAACAACTAGAAAAGGAGATGGACTATGCCTAACATCATTACCCATTCATTGTTCGCAAAAGAAATGGCGGACCGCTTTCCCGATGCCGGCTGGCTGCACGCGCGCGAGCATTTGTTCACCGTAGGCAGCAACGGACCGGATTACTTGTTTTTTTATGGATTTGGCGCCGGCGGACCGCTCAAAGGCGCTACCTTGCGCCGCTATGGCGGGCAGCTGCACAAAGGCCATGTCAACGCGTTTTATGAAAGCGCGCTGCGCTCGATTCGACACGAGAAGGATCCGGCGATCCGCCAGGACATGATCGCCTACGTGTGCGGTCATTTAAGCCACTGGGCGCTCGATTCGACCGTCCATCCATACGTGTACTACCGGACGGGGCACGGCTCGGCGCAAAACAGCTGGAACCACCACCGGATGGAATCGGTGCTGGATTCGATCGTTTTGAAAGTGAAAAACGGCGAAACGACAAAACAATTCGACACGCCGGCGATCGCCAACTGCTCGCTCGAGGAAGCCAGGGCAGTCGCGCGCATTTACGTGCCGGCGATCGAGGCCGTTTTCAACGAGCAAATCGCGCCGCATCAAATCAAAGACGCGCTTGACGACTGGCACCGCGTCCAAAAACTGGAGCACGATCCAAAAGGCGTCAAACTGGCTTCGCTCAAAAGCCTTGAAAAGCTGACCGGCACGAAAAACCTGGCATCCGGACTGATCGTGCCAAACGCCCCGGTGGACGACTATGACATCTGCAACCTGACGCATAAAAAGTGGATCCATCCCGCCGACGAGAACCGCGTGTCGACCGAATCGTTTTTCGATTTGTACGACAAGGCGCTCATCACAGGCGAAACGGCGATCCGGCTGTTTTTGGCGGCCGTTGACGACAAAGCCGAAGAAAAGGATTTTTTGCGTTTTATCGGCAACCGCACGTACAACGAGGGACTGCCGGAAGATTTGCCAATGGTCCACTTCGACGTGTGCGATTTTACCGACGCAGGAAAAACAAAGACCAAAAAAAGCGCTTGAATGCGCTTTTTTTAGAAAGAGGGAACCGATGAAATCAACAGAAAAAGAAGTCGTGGCGCAAACCTTGGCGCCCCATACCTTTGACTCGTTGCGCGAAGCGCTTTTGGATCTTGGGATCCGCAAAGAGGATATTGTGCTTGTGCATTCCTCGCTTTCAAAACTTGGATGGGTCGTTGGCGGCGCCGAAACCGTCGTCCAGGCGTTGAAATCCGTCGCGGGAACGATTGTCATGCCCGCCCAGTCCGGCGCCAATTCCGAACCGTCATACTGGCAGGACCCGCCGGTTCCCGCCTCGTGGTGGCCACGGATCCGCGCCACGATGCCGCCGTTTTCCCGAACGAGTCCGGTTCGCGCCATGGGGCAGGTCGTCGAGCACTTTTTGATGGATCCAACCGTGGTTCGTTCCGCCCATCCCCAGGTTTCGTTCGCCGCCTGGGGAACACACGCCGAAACGATCGTGGAACGTCACGGACTGGACTTTGGGCTCGGGGCGGATTCACCGCTTCAGACGTTGTACGCGCGCGAGGCGAAAGTGCTTTTGCTGGGGGTGGACTATGGAAACTGCACGTGTTTGCACTGGTCCGAGGCTCATCTGCCCTCGACTCCTCTCGTGCGTCAGGGCGCCAGCGTTCTTGTCGATGGAAAACGGGTTTGGAAGACGTTTGACGAGTATGACTACGACGACAGCGACTTCGCTTGCCTTGGCATGGACTACGAAAGGCAGGGCGGTTTCGTCGTAAAAAACGAGCTGGGCCGGGTCGTGCCGATGCGCGATTTGTGCGATTTTGGCGTGCAGTGGCTCCGGAAGCATCGAACTTTTGAAAATTTCAGCCTAGACCATTGAAACAATTTTCAGTATAATTGATAGGTAATATCAAAAAACGAGAGAGGTGACTTTGGAATGTATAAAATCTTAAAAAAAGAAGTCTTGAATCCAACGGTGACCAAAATGGTGATTGACGCGCCCCACGTGGCCAAACGCGCCAAAGCGGGTCAGTTCATCATTTTACGGGTTCACGACGAGGGAGAACGCATTCCGCTGACGATCGCCGACAGCGATCCGGACAGCGGGGAAGTGACGATCATTTTCCAAATCGTGGGCAAGACGACGATGCTGCTCAACGAGCTCGAGGAAGACGCCAGTCTGGCGGACTTTGTCGGCCCGCTTGGCCAGCCAAGCGAGATCGAAGGTGAAAAGGTGTGCGTGATTGGCGGCGGCGTAGGCTGCGCGATCGCGTATCCGACTGCCAAGGCGTTTGCCAAAGCGGGATCGGACGTGACGACGATCTCGGGCTTTCGCAACAAGGATCTGGTGATTTTGGAAGATGAGTTCAAGGCGGTGTCCGATGCCTATTATTTGATGTCGGATGATGGCAGCGCGGGCGAAAAAGGTCTGGTGACGCAAAAGCTGGAAGAGCTCATTCAAAGCGGTGAGAAGTTTGATAAGGTCATCGCGATTGGCCCGGTGATCATGATGAAATTTGTTTGTGAAGTGACGAAAAAATACGGAATCCCGACAATCGTGTCCATGAATCCGATTATGATCGACGGCACGGGCATGTGCGGCGGATGCCGTTTGAAGGTCGGCGATGAAATCAAGTTCGCCTGCGTGGATGGGCCGGATTTCGACGGCCACGCCGTCGATTTTGACGGGGCGATGAGCCGCAACCGCGCGTATGGCGATTTTGAACGGCACGAACGCGACGCCGCGTGCCGTCTTTTAAAGAAGGAGGTTCAATAATGCCGAACATGTCCCCGAACAAGGTCGCGATGCCGACCCAGGAACCGGAAGTCCGGATCACCAACTTTGAAGAAGTCGCCATGGGCTACACGCCGCAAATGGCGATCGAGGAGGCGCAGCGCTGCCTTCATTGCAAACACAAGCCATGCGTCCAGGGATGCCCGGTCAATGTCAACATTCCAGAGTTTATCGAAAAAATCAAAGAGGGCGATTTCGAGGAAGCGTACCGCATCATCGGCATGACTTCGTCTTTGCCGGCGGTATGCGGCCGGGTTTGTCCGCAGGAAAGCCAGTGCGAGAAATACTGCGTGCGCGGAATCAAGACCGAGGCGGTCGCGATCGGGCGTCTGGAACGCTTTGTCGCGGACACGCATCGCAACGAGCACGACGCGCCGTTGAGCAAGCCGCAATCCAACGGCCACAAGGTGGCGGTCGTGGGCGCCGGACCGGCGGGATTGACGGCGGCTGGCGATTTGGCGCGCATGGGATATGACGTGACGATTTTCGAGGCGCTTCACGTCGCGGGCGGCGTGCTGATGTACGGCATTCCGGAATTCCGGCTTCCAAAGGAAATCGTGCAGGCGGAAATCAGCCATTTGAAGGAGCTTGGCGTCGAGATCGTCACAAACTTCGTGGTTGGGCGCAGCGACACGATCGACGCGCTGATCGAGGACGGCTTCGAAGCCATCTTTATTGGCTCGGGTGCGGGTCTGCCAAACTTTATGGGACTGCCGGGTGAAAACCTCAAAGGCGTGTATTCGGCCAACGAGTTTTTGACCCGCATCAACTTGATGAAGGCGTACAAGGAAGGCGTGGACACGCCGATTCAGCGTCCGGCCAAGACCGTCGTGGTCGGCGGCGGCAACGTGGCGATGGACGCGGCGCGATGCGCTCGCCGGCTTGGCTCCGAAGTGCACATTGTGTACCGACGCTCGCTTGAAGAGCTTCCGGCCCGCAAGGAGGAAGTTGAGCACGCGATGGAGGAAGGCATCATTTTTGATTTGCTGTGCAATCCAGTCGCGGTCATCGGCAACGAGGAAGGCTGGGTCGAGAAAGTCGAGTGCGTCCGCATGGAACTTGGCGAGCCGGACGCCTCGGGCAGAAGACGCCCGGTCGTGATCGAGGGAAGCAATTTCACGATTGACGCCGACTGTATGATCATGGCGATCGGAACGTCGCCAAACCCTTTGATTCGCCACACGACGCAAGGGTTGGAAGTCAACCGGCGCGGCTGCTTGATCGTGGATGAAAACGAGCAGACGTCCAGAGAGGGCATTTACGCTGGCGGGGACGCCGTAACCGGCGCGGCGACCGTCATTAGCGCGATGGGCGCCGGAAAGAAAAGCGCGGCGGCGATGGACGCGTACATCCGCTCGAAATCCGAATCGTGAATTTTGTAAAAGAAATAATTTGTAAGGGTTTACATTTTTCTTCGATAGGTGTACTATAAGGACGGATAAAAGTTGAGACAAGGCTCAATCTCAACTTCTCGCATACATACATCCTTCCTTAAGTATGTGAGTATATTATTCATATCGATTCCTTTCGATACAGAAAGAAAGCACTTCGGTGCTTTTTTTCTTGCGGTTGACAAAAACCGCCAAGTTCATTACATTTAATAGTGGAAAAAAGGAGAGATAATCATGATCAACTCAAATGACTTAAAACCGGGACAAACGATTTGCGTCGATAACGATATTTATGTCGTTCTTGATATTTCCCAAAACAAAACAGCGCGTTCCGCGATGGTTGTCAAAGCGAAAGTGCGCAACCTGCGGACAGGAAGCAACGTCGAGCTTTCCTGGGGCGGCGGCGAAAAAGTGGAACCTGCCATGATCGAGAAAAAGGAAATGCAGTACTTGTACGACACGGACGACGCGATGGTTTTCATGGATAACGAAACGTACGAGCAAGTCGAGATTCCTACGGCTCGTCTGGAGTGGGAGAGAAAATTCATCAAAGCCAACGACAACGTGAACATCACCAGTTACGATGGCGAAATCATTGGTGTATCCCTGCCGGACAAGGCGACGCTGCAAATCGTGGAATGCGAGCCGGCGGTCAAAGGCGACACGGCGACCAACGCGATGAAAACGGCCGTGATGGAGACAGGCCTTGAAGTGAAAGTGCCTCTTTTCATTGGCGAGGGCGAGATGATCGTCATCAATACGAGCGACGGAAAATACTCGGGCCGCGCGAAATAGTCTTTTGCAATCAGACATAGTTTTTCTATGTCTTTTTTTCTGTTTTGCCCGATACTTATGCGCAGACGGTTTTTATTTACTCTTGTTTTGTGTATAATATATGAGATTACTTAAGGGAGGTCACTATGGCTCAATTGTCAAGAACCAAAAAATACCAGGAATTTAGAGATAAATTGGACGAGGAAACGACGGCGGCGCAAAGCCAGCCGGTCAAGCCTCGATTGTCACGGGTGCAAAACCATCAGCTTTCCCATGCGTCCAGACCGATGCATGTGCACGAGGATCCAAAAGCGCGTCAAAGCGCGAAAAGCGATTTTCGGACGAGTCCTGTCATGGACGAGCTGCTTGGCGAAGTGAAACAGTATAATATCGACAACGGAACGCGAATCACGGACGATACGCAAATCAACATTTTGCGGCAGCTCGACACGCCGGCCGAAACGAAAAAGCGGACGCGTCACTTCCTGCCGATGGAGGAGGACGAAGACGAAGGCGGTTCGACGATGAAGCTGCCTAAATCCATTAGCGAGGAGTCGGCGCTTTCCTCTTTGATGCCCAATCAAAAGCTGACGCGCATCAATCCGGTCGCGATCAAGGAAACGGAAATCAGTCAGGAGGAAGTCAACCGGATGATCGAGCAGGCGAAAGCCGAGGAAAAGAAGGAAATTGAAAAAATCGTCCTTTCCAGCAACGACATCCGCGCGGACGAAAAGGCGGATACGGACCGTCTCGACGTGCTGATGACGCGCAAGGAGGAAATCGACTTTGAAGAAGAGCCCGTCCGCCCTAGAAAAAAGAAGAAAAAGAAAAAAACGGCCGCGTCCAAGCCAAAACGGGAAGAAACAAAAGTCGTCGTGAAAGAGGATGTGGAAATGCCGAGCGCGAAAATGCGGATGCGCGCGGAAGACTACGACAACGATTTATCGGAGAAGAAGTCGAAAAAATCCGGTATGTGGCTGAATATCGCCTTGATCGTTTTGATCGTTCTGCTGCTTGCCTCCATCGCGATGACGATTTACTTCGTCATGGGGATCTCGGCCTAATGCGTAAGATCAATATCGCGATCGACGGGCCAAGCGGCGTCGGCAAAAGCTCGATTTCCAACCGGCTGGCCGAACACAACCACATGACCCATCTCGACACGGGCGCGATGTACCGCTGCGTCGCTTTGGCCATCCGGCAAAACGATGTCGCCCTCGATGACGAGATGGCGCTTCAGCGGCTGCTGGACACGATTCGCATCTCGTTTGACGGACCCGTCGTGTATTTGAACGGAAACGACGTGACCGAGGCGATCAAGGTGAATGAAATTTCCAATTTCACATCGAAGATCGCGACGATTCCGATGGTTCGCGAGCGCATGGTGGCGCTCCAGCAAAAAGCCACGGAGCCAAAAAACTTTATCGTCGACGGCCGGGATATCGGGACGACCGTGCTTCCCGACGCGGAAGTGAAAATCTTTTTGAGCGCCTCGCCAAAAGCGCGAGCCGAACGACGGTATAATGAATACGTAGAAAAAGGAATCGAAAGCGATTATGAAACGATTTATCAGGATATCGTGGCCCGCGACTATCAGGACACCCATCGAAAAGTGTCGCCGCTGCGAAAGGCGGACGACGCCATCGAGGTGGACACTTCGGACTTGACCATCGACGAGGTGGAGGAAGTCGTACAGGATATTATTGATAAAGCGCTCTAGAAAGGAGCAATCGTATGATTCGTGGAACCATAGCCTTGGTCGGACGTCCGAACGTAGGCAAATCAACAATTTTTAACGCATTGATCGGCGAACGCAAAAGCATCGTCGAAGACTCGCCGGGCGTGACCCGGGATCGAATTTATGGAGAGGTGGAGTGGCTGACCCAGCAGTACCGGGTCATTGACACGGGCGGGATCCAGCTGGAAAACCAGCCATTTTCCGAGGAAATCAACATGCAGGTCGACATCGCCATCGAGGAAGCGGATGTGATCGTCATGCTCGTATCCGCCCGGGAAGGCGTCGTCAGCGATGACATCGCGATCGCGCGCCGGCTGCAAAAATCGAAGAAGCCGGTTATTTTGGCGGTCAACAAAGCCGACAATGAATCCTTGCGGATGAACACATATGAATTTTACGAGCTGGGTCTGGGGGATCCGATCCCGATTAGCGGCACGCATCGCCTTGGACTGGGGGATTTGCTCGACGAAGTCGTCAAGGATATGCCGGATCGCAATTTGCCTTCGTATGAGGGCATTACCTCGTTTTGCGTCATTGGTCGGCCGAATGTTGGTAAAAGCTCGCTTGTAAACGCGATCCTGAAAGAAGAGCGCTCGATCGTCTCCAACATCGAGGGAACGACCAGGGACGCGATCGACACCGCTTTCCGGCACGAGGACCGGGAATACCGGATCATCGACACGGCCGGGATCCGCAAACGGGGCAAAATTTACGAGTCCATCGAGAAGTACTCGATTTTGCGCGCCCAGGGGGCGATCGAACGGTCGAATGTCGCGTTGTTTTTGATTGACGGCGAGCTGGGGATCCGTGAGCAGGACAAGCATGTGGCGGGTTTGGCGCACGAAGCCGGAAAAGGCGTGATTATCGTCTACAACAAATGGGACAGCGTGGAAAAAGACGAAAAGACGATGAACCAGATCACGAAGAAGATTCGCGAAGAATTCAAATATTTGGATTACGCGCCGATCGCGTTCGTATCCGCCAAAACCGGCGCGAAAGTGTCGAATTTGATTCCTTTGATCGACCAGGTCCACGACGCGTGCACGCTGCGGATTCCGACCAACGTGCTCAACGACGTCGTTTTGGACGCGCAAATGATGAATCCGCCAAAACCGCACAACGGGCGGCAGCTAAAGATTTATTATTCGTCCCAGGTCAGCGTGGAACCGCCGACGTTCGTGTTGTTCGTCAACGATCCGGAGCTCTTCCACTTTTCGTACAAGCGTTACATTGAAAATAAACTGCGTGAGGCGTTCGGCTTTGTCGGAACGCCGATCCATATCATCGCCCGTAAAAAATCGTAGCGGGCGATTTCTCATACTGAACGGCACATTCGATTGAGGAAAGGATGCCACATTCGCCAAATTCGTTCCGTATGCTTAACAAAAAAAGAATGTGGCAAACTATATCATGAAAACGGTAGTAATCGGCAGCGGAAGCTGGGGGACAGCGCTTGCGCAAACTCTAGCCGATAACGGGCAGGATGTGACGATTTACGGCGTCAATGCTGCTGAAGTCAACGATATCAATGAAAATCATAAAAACTCTAAATACTTTGCGGAAACCGCGTTGAATCCGGTCTTGCGCGCGACGACGGATCTTTCCGTCGTGAAAGACGCGGATGTCGTCGTTTTGGCGGTTCCGACCATCGCGATCGAACCGATTTGCAAGGAAATCGACCCGCTTTTGACAAAAAAAGCCATTGTGGTCAATGTTGCGAAAGGGTTCAATCCGAAAACGAACGAGCGTCTTTCGGACGTCATTCGACGCTGTATCTCGCCTGACCATCTTTCGAGCGTCGTGTCTTTGATCGGTCCAAGCCACGCGGAGGAAGTCGTCATTCGGCAGCTGACTTCGATCGACGCGGTTTCGCAAAACGACGCGGACGCCATCGCCATTCAAAACTTGTTTTCGAACAAGTATCTGCGCATTTACACAGGCAACGACGAAGTCGGAAGCGAGCTGGGCGCGGCCATTAAAAACGTCATGGCGATCGCTTCGGGCATTTTGAGCGGCTTGGGCTATGGCGACAACACCCGGGCGGCTTTGATTACGCGTGGACTTCAGGAAATGATTCGTTACGGGACGTACTTTGGCGGCAAGGAGGAAACCTTTATCGGGTTGACGGGAATTGGTGATTTGATTGTCACTTGCACGAGCGTCCACTCCCGCAACTTTGAGGCGGGCCATCAAATCGGCTCGGAAAACACGGTAGAAAATTTCTTCCGCGACAACACCAAGACAGTGGAAGGCGTGCGAACCGCTAAAATCGTTCACGAAGTGGCGAAGGAAAAAGGCATCGACATGCCAATTTGCGAAGAAGTGTACCAAATCCTTTATGAAGGCAAAGAACCAAAAGACTGCGCGAACGATTTGATGATTCGTAAGCTGAAGGCGGAATTTTAATGGCGAAATATGTAAACAAGTCGTCTTTGGCGCTGATTCTCATGGAAGAATACGGCATGAAGAAAAAAGACGCGATTCGGGTCATCGACCGCATTTTCGACGAAATGGGCGACGCGCTTGCCAGCGATGGCCAGGTGGACATCACAGGGTTTGGAAAGTTTGTGATTTTCGACCGGAAAGCGCGCAAAGGCATCAATCCGGTTTTGAAGACCGCGATGGACATTCCGGCTTCGAAACTGCCAAAATTTAAACCGTCATCCACACTGAAAGCCAAATGTAATAAAGATCGGGAATAGGAAAGGGCGGAATCCGATTATGAAAAAATTGTTTATCGTTTTGATTTGCGTCGGCATGGTCGCGGGAATCGGAATTGGCGGGTTCATGATGCTTCAGACGCTGGGCCAGGAGCAAGGCCAAGAACAGACGCGGCAGGAGCAAAAACAGCCAAAGTATTCCACCCGGGAAAGCGTATTCGCGGATGCGAATCCGTCTTTGAGCGAGGCGGAAGTCAAAAAACGGGTCGCGATGAATTTGGATCAGGAGCCCTACACGTCCGCCGCGGAAGTGAAGGATCCGGATTCGATCACGGTTTTGGTCAACCAGTACAACACGTTGCCTTCGGACTATATGCCGGAAGATTTGGACGTGGTCGTCCAGGACGAGCAGGGCGTCATCGCGTTGCGCAAGGAGGCGGCCGACGCCTATCGGGCGCTGGAAGCCGAAGCCAAAGAAAACCAGGTCGATTTGCGGATCATGACCGCGTTTATTCCTTACGATTCGATTCAAGCCTCGTACGAGGAATTGAAAAAAGCCCATGGGGAAGCGGCGGTCGACGCCTCGTTTTCCCGACCCGGCTCTTCGGAATACCAGACGGGACTGAGCGCGGACATCCAGATCGGCGAGGGGGAAAACGCCCAGCAGAATATCGCGCAAAACGAGCAATACGCCTGGCTTTTGGACCGGCTGCCGGCACATGGCTTTATCGTGCGCTATCCGGAGGACAAAGCGGTTTACACGCAGATGAACGGCCAGCCATGGCACATTCGTTATGTGGGAAAGGACGCGGCGCAAGCCATGACAAAAGACGGACTTTGTCTGGAAGAATACGCGTTGCGATAAATGAAATCGAGCTTCAGAACGGGTTTCTGTAGCTCTTTTTTTCTTAGAAAGCGAAATTCTCAGATTAAAAATAGAGTTTTACGTATATATTCATTCATTTTTTGTCTTTTTTGTTTTATAATGAAATAGACAATTTAAGAAAGTTAAACAATTTGGGAATTAACAATTTTGACATGAAGTTAGTGGGGGGGAAACACACTATGAATGGAGAACAATTGTTGATCCGGTTCACAAATGAGAATTTTCAAAAAAAGATGTATGCGATTGCGGAAAACGTATATTTCTTTACGGGTTTTGGCAACAGCAACGCGACGGCGGTCATCGGAAAAAGCTCGGTGATTTTGATCGACGCGCTGGATTGCGACCGGTACGCGAAAAATTTGCGGAAGGAATTGAGCAAGATCACGCCAAAACCGGTCCGGACGATTATTTACACCCACACTTGCCCCGACCATACGGGCGGAGCGGGCGTATTTTCGGATACGGTGCAGGAAGTCATCGCGTTCGCGAAAGCGAGAGAGGATTTGAAGTACTACGACCGCCTGGAGAACATTTTGAATATGCGAAAGATTTTCGCCCGGGGATACGGCTTGTCGGACGAGGACGCCATTACCCATGGTTTGGGCCCCCGCGAAGGCTTTATCAAGGCGGGCGCTTCGCAAGTGCCGCTGGAGCCGACGACGTTGTATACCGGAAAGTCGGTGGAACGGGAAATTGACGGCGTCAAATTCAAGCTCATCAGCATGCCGGGTGAAACGAAAGATTCCATTTCGGTTTTGCTGCCGGAATACAACGTGCTCGCGGTCGGGGACAATTACTCCAATGTCTTTCCGAATATGTACAGCGTGCGGGGTTCGTCGTATCGCGATGTAGCCAACTGGATTGAAATTCTGGATCAGATTTTGGCTTTGGATGCGGAAACGATTCTGCCGGGGCACACATGGCCTTTGCTCGGGAAAGAGGAGGCGCGTCGATCCATTCAAAATTACCGGGACGTTTTGGAGTATGTGCTCTTTGAAACGCTGCGCTGCATGAACGACGGCTTGACACTGAACGAAACGGCCGAAGCGGTAAAGCTGCCTGAGCGCTTCAAAACAAAATCGCTTGGCGAATACTTCTCCCTCGTGGAATGGGCCGTCAAAGCCATTTATACCGGCTATTTAGGCTGGTTCGACGGCCAGGCGGCGAATTTGATTCCGGTTCCGCAGGAGGAATACCGGCAAACGATGCTGGAGCTCATTGGCGAGGAAAATTTGCGTAGAAAGATCAAAGCGTGCGTCATGCAGGAGCAGTACCAGATGGCTTTGCAGCTGAACATGATCTTGCACGATCCGGTGCTGGAAAAAGCGGCGCTGGAGGGAAGGGCGGCCGAGGTCGCCAACGCCAACGCGCGCCACTTCTATTTGGCAAGAGCGAAAGAATTTTAAACAACCGACCATTCACAAGACGTGAATGGTTTTCTTATTTAGGATACAATAAAACAAATCGCTAGGGAGGAACAATATGAGTTTTTTAGGAAATTTGCTCTGGTTTATATTTTGCGGATTATGGCAAGGTTTGTCGTGGTTTGTCGCCGGTTTATTTTGGTGTATCACCATCGTTGGCATTCCCATCGGTGTCCAGTGCTTTAAATTCGCGTCGCTCGCCTTCTTTCCATTCGGAAAGGAAGTCGTCTACGGCGGAGGAACGATGTCGACTTTAGCCAATGTGTTTTGGCTGTTGTTGAGCGGCATCCCGCTCGCTTTGGAGGCGGTGGTCAATGGATTGATTTTGTGCTGCACGATTATCGGCATTCCGTTTGGTTTGCAGTGCTTCAAAATGGCGAAGCTCGCTTTGATGCCGTTTGGAGCAACCATCGTATAAGCCAACAAGGTCCAGCAGAGAGGATGTTCTCTCTGTTTTTTTTTGATTAGCGAAAGAATCCGGATTTTAACCCGGCTAAAAACAATGCACCATTTTTGCACCAATTCAAATTAAAAATACCCAAAAATACCAAAGTAAATCTGGATATTCAAATCAGTAGGAAGCGATAAAAATCCAGACTAATTATATTTCACTTACTACTTCGCATAATATATATTATGTAATGAATGTGGTTGTTGTTTTCCGGATCGTTTGCTGTAGCCTGTATTTGGATCTCTTTTCAACGATTTGGATTCTTTGCTTTCGAACGCGTCTTTCATTCGATTGATGCGTCTTTTGACTACAAAACCCGCCGGTTTTTTAAATCGACGGGTTTTCCATTTTTATAATTAATATTTTTCCAAAAATTCAATCGAAATTCCATTTTTTTCCGTTTCGATATTGTTCCCATAATTGTCTTTCACTGATGAACATAAATGGATCAAGTGTTTTTTCGCGCGCTGTTCATGAGCCGCTCGATACAGGAATTGACTTGCGCGGGCGCATCGGTATTCGAATTGTGCCCCGCCTTTTCAATCCATACCAACGGAAATCCGGTTTTTTTGTGCCAGGCTTTCGCATAGCGCCGGCAGGAGCCGGCCTGGTCTTTTGTTCCGCAAATCAAAAGAACCGGACAAGTCAAAGAATACGGGCGGTTGGTTTCTATCGCTTCGGCAAGCATGCGAAATCCATGGCCGGACAACGCCGCGTAGCGCGGCTGGTCGCCATCGTACACAAGCATCATGGAACGCATCAGCTTTCTGCCATACTCGGTTGTCGCGACGCCCCTTGTGCCTTGCTTCAACAGCCATTGCCAAGGCAAATAGCGATAGACAGGTTCCATGCGCTTTAACAGCCACAGCTCTGCTTTCGTGATATAGCAGCGTTGCAGCGGCGCCGAATCAATCGCCACGAATCCTTGTAGCGCGCCAGGAAACAACTGCGTGAACACTTGTCCGATATAGCCGCCAAGCGACTGGCCAACCAAAACAAAATTGGAAAAGCCGTTTTCTCGCAAAATTGCCATCAGCCACCGCGCCTCGTCGTCCATTGAAAAACGCAAGGAGAACGGATACGAGGAAGCGTGTCCCGGCGCGTCCCAAACAAAAAGGTTCGCTTTGTTCGCGAAATATTCGATTTGCTTGTCGAACAAACGGTGGTCGGCCGTTAAACCGGGAAGAAAAACGAGCGTCTGCGCGTCCTTTCCCTTCCATTGGATCCAATAGTGAATATCGCCAAGCGGTGTGGTGTATACTTTTTCTTCCATGCCCCCATTATATAAAAAAACTGTCCAGAGCTGAACAGTTTTTGTTGTTAATATTTGACGCTAATCGTTTGCGAATATCCAAGCGCCGCCGAATTCAAATCAATTTGAATGGCTTTCGGATTGTAGTTGGAGAAATCCGGAATCGCGTGCTCAAACGTGAAGTTGATCTTGCACGTGACGGACTGTTTCGGCGTCAGGTAAAAGCATTGATACCCGGTCGCGTTTCCCGCAATGTCTTCCGTTTTCGGCGCCATATCGTTAGTTTTAAAATCAACGCCCTTGATTTGCTTAAGATCCATCGACTTGAAGTCGCCACGGTCTTTGTAGTCGTTCAAGTCGATTCCCTTCAGCGTGGCCACCGGCGTGATGTACGGCACGACAAGCCGCTTGTCGGTCTTATTCGTATACGTGATCGTCAAGCCTTGCACGACGGAGTTGCCATCCGCGAAATCATACGTCATCTTGGAGGCGTCGACATCGAACTGGAACGACTTGTCGTCGTACAAGGTAAACTTGTTTTCGGTCGAATACGTCACGTTTTTATCGCTGATCTTGCGGACCTTGACCGAATCGAACGATAAAAACGCCTTGTTTTTCGGAAAGTAGATGCCCATGTTTTTCTGGTTGTTGTTGGGATACCCCACATAGCCATACACGAACGTCGACTGCTCCGCCGGAACCGTTTCCATGTTGGTCGCCTGATCTCTGGCGATCGCGTGGACATCCTGGTTTTCCTGGTCCGTCACTTTATACGACAGCTCGCTCATATGATACGCGGCTTTGCTGTTGTTGGACAAGCTTCCTAAAAAATAATAGTACACCGTGTTGGTCGTATCGTTTGTCACCTGCAACGCGTCAAGCAGCTCAAATTCCACTCCGTCCTTGATTTCCGTTTTGGCCTCTTTCGAGGAACAGCCCGTCAAGGCGAAGCCAATGCAAAACACGCAAAGGATCTTTAAAAACTTCTTCATTCTATCACCCACTCAATAGTATCAGAAAATGGGCTTCTTTCCAATCTTTTTAAGCGATGCGGATCGCCTGGACCGCCACGCATTCCGGTCCGCCTTGGGCGATAAAAACCGGCGAAAGCGGCAGCAAAACGATGCGGGCGCCCTCGAATTGCTCCTCGATAAGCGTCTGCGCTTTCAAGGCGTCGTCCTCGTTGAACGCGTGGGAGATAAAAAACGTATACGAGGAATCCACCTGGCGTTTCTTCATTTCCGCGATCATGTTTTTTACGGCTTTTTTAAACGTTTTTGTCACGCAGAAAGACTCGAGCCGCTTCCCGTTCGCGCTTTTGATCATCGTTGGAACGAGTTTCAAAAAGCCGCCCACGCCGGCCTCCAGCTGCGAGACCCGGCCGCCGCGCTTCAAAAAGGAAAAGTCACGAGGAACGAGAAAGGAGATTTCCGTTTCGACGCATGACGCAAGCGAATCCACGATTTCCTGCGCGCTCATGCCTTGGTCGCTCAGTTTCTTCGCGTAGTCCACCAGCGCCCGGTGCGGGCCGCACAAGGTTTTGGAGTTGAACACCGTGATCTTGTCCGAGTCGACGAGCTGCTTCGCCATGCAGGCGGAGTCGTACGTTCCCGACAAGCCTTGCGCCATCGTGATATCCAGAATTTGTTCTTCCTCGAGATATTGTTCATAGCACGCTTGTTTTTCGCCAATGCTTGGCTGCGACGAGCTCGGGATTTTCTTTTCCTGAATGAGCCGCAGCAGTTTCGTGGACGTCATCTCGTCCAAATCTTTATAGGAGCTTTGATCCACCACGATATTGAGCGGAACGACCGCGATCCCCTTCGCCGCCGCTTCGTTTGTCGTGTACAAAGTGGAGGAATCGCTAATAATTTTAACCATATTCAAGTCCTCTTTTCTACCGTTCATTATAGAGGGTCTGATTTGAAAGTCAATATAATCTAGTATTAAAAACTAGATTGAACGGTTTTAAAGATTATGCTATGATTCGAACATGAAAAAGAACGCAACCCAAATCAAAGAAGACATGCTCGCTTTCTCATGTCCCAAATGGAACGATTTTCCCGACATCGACTTGTATATGGACCAAATCGTCGAGTACATCAACCGCGCCCTGCAAGGCCTGGCCATGGAAGAGCCGGCCGTCTTTATTACGAAAAGCATGGTGAACAACTACGTGAAAAACAGCATGATCACCCCGCCCATCAAGAAACATTACAAGCAGGCGCATATTGGCTATTTAATCGTCGTATGCATTTTGAAACAGTGCTTCTCCCTCAACGAGGTTTCGGAAATGATCGAGTTGTACCGCACGATGGGAGAAGACCAGATCGGGCTTCACTACGACCGGTTCATCGCGATTTTTGAAAACAGCATCCACGAGATTTTCGAAACGGATCAGCTGACGTACCAGCTGTACACCGACCCTTCCAACGAGCAAAAACTCATGGATTCCGCCATCAAAACCGTCGTTTACAAAATTTATACGTTATACTTACTTCGAAAAACGGAAAAGTCCTTTGGATAACCAGAAATTCTCCTCGAAAAGACGCGTGATTCAGGTATAATGAAAGCGTCTACACGACGAAGGAGAATGGATTATGAAGTCACTCAACACCCGCTATCAATTCATCAACTTTTCGTATTTCGCCATGATGGCCTCGATGCTCGCCTTCGCGTCCAACTACTTGCTGGACTTAGGCTACTCCAATTCCGAAATCGGCCTCATCCTCGCTTTGTATTCCGTCGTTTCGCTCATCTTACAGCCGCTTTGCGCCTCGTATGGCGACAAACACCCCGACGTGCCTCTTCAGCGGCTGATTTTGGCGATGCTGCTTGTCATCATGCTCGGTTCCTTGTTCCTGTTCGTATCCAGCCGCGTCTGGGGACGCAACATCGTGCTGTCCATGATTACCGTTTTGATTTTCGCCTGCATGATGAGCGGGATGCCGCTGATCAATACCGCCGCTTTCATGTATGAGAAATTCGGCGTGCGAATCAACTATGGCTTGGCCCGGGGCCTCGGTTCGGCCGCCTACGCCATCGTCAGCATGGCGCTTGGCTACTTGATCGACGCGCTAACCCCCAGCATCCTGCCCCTGATTTATTTCCTTCTGGCGCTCATCAGCGCGCTGGCCGTGCATAGCTATCGGCTCAAGCTGTCCAAACCGGAACAAAAAACCGAAAAAGCCTTTGAAGCCAAAGAAGAGAAATCCAAAATCACGCTGCTTCAGTTTCTGACCAAATACAAGACGCTGACAATCGTTTTGACTGGCTATATGCTCGTCTACACGACGCATTCCATCATTAACAATTTTTACATTCAAGTTGTTCAAAATGTCCATGGCACGAGCGCCAATATGGGAATCGCCGTCTTTATCGCCGCCATTGTCGAACTGCCCGCCATGTTTGGCTTCGAAAAACTCGCCAAACGATTCCGCATTGAAAGCTTGCTGAAAATATCGCTCGTCTTTTATTTAGCCAAGCACGTTGTCACGTTTTTCGCCTTCAACGTCTGGGGCATTTACCTCGCCGCCTTTTTGCAAATCGGCGCCTACGCCTTATTCACCCCGGCCATCGTGTACTATGTCAACCAGGTCGTTTCGGAATACGACATTTTAATGGGACAAACTGTCAACACGATGTTCATTACCATGGCCGGCATCATCGGATCGTTGTTTGGCGGTGTGCTGATGGATATGCTCAGCGTCCACCTCGTATTAGGAATTGGCGTCGCTTTAAGTCTGATTGGCCTGCTGCTTTGCTATCCGTGCCTGACCGGCAGCAAAGCCAAACAAGCGATAAACACGGATTAAAAAAGTCTGCACGCAGACTTTTTATTTTTCCATTTGCCGCTTAAGAGCGCATAACCGCGCCACGATATCCGGCTGACGGATCCCGTTCGCGACGTCTTTTTCTAGCCGTTTCGTCAGGCATTTCTCGCTGCCCACTAATGAAAACGCCGCAATGCGCACCGCCTCTTTGTAGGATACGGCGTCCACAATCGAATCTATGATTTCCTGTTCGTCCATCACCCAGCTGAACACGATGTTTTCGTACACGGTGCAACACAAAAACTGCGCAAGCAAAAAAGCGATGTTCTGCATCATCATCGTCTTGGTTTCCTCGTTCACGACAAATGGATCGGCGTCCAGCACCAGTCGCCATCCAAAAACACCGCGCGGTCGAGCTTTTTCTTCAAAGCCTGGCCAACGGTCGTCTTTCCGATTCCCATCGGTCCGCCAATCAACCACAGCGTTTTCATCACAAAACCCCTTCCCGTCGCAAAAGCGCCTCCTTGCGCGCCAGGCCGCCCGCGTATCCGGTCAGCTTTCCGTTCGCGCCAAGCACCCGGTGGCACGGGATCAAAATCAAAATCGGGTTGCGCGCCACCGCCCTGCCCACCGCCCGGGCCGAACCTTTGTTCATTTGCCGGGCAACCGCCTGGTACGTCGTCGTCTGCCCGTACGCAAGATTTGTCAGCGTCGCGAGCACTTCCTTTTGAAACGGCGTTCCATCCGGCCGAAGAGGAAACGTCACCGGCACGCGCTCTCCTTGAAAATAGGCGTCAAGCCATTGTTTGGCTTGTACGATTACCGGACACGGGGAACGTTCGCTTTTGGTAGCCGGCTGCTTTTGGTCTTCAAACCAGCAGCCGGTAATGGCTTCGCCATCACTGGTGATCCGCATTTTTCCTAGCGGTGAAAAATAGTCGTCAAAATACATCGTTGATTCTCCTTGTTTTCCATCATACACCGCTATTCGCTGGCTAGACAAGGCGAAAAAAAACGAAAACGCGAAGTTTTCGTCCTGTTTTGAATCACTGAATGATTTGAATGGCCTGCACCGCCAGACACTTTGGACCGCCCTGCGTGATGAACGCCGGAGAAAGCGGCATGACGACGAGCTTGGCGTCTGGAAAGCGCTCGGCAAAATACGCTTCCGCCTTGGCGGCGTCCTCCATGTTGTTGGCATGCGAAATGTAAATCGTATAGCCGGCTCCGACCCCTTTTTTTTCCATGTGGTCCGCCATTTTGACGAACGCTTTTTTCATCGTCCGGCACAAAGAGAAGTTCACGAGCCGCGAGCCTTCCTCGTGGCTTTGCTGCTTGCGCATCATGACTGGAATGAGCTTTAAAAATCCGCCGATTCCCGCTTCCACGCCCGAAATGCGGCCGCCACGCTTCAAAAAGGAAAAATCCTGCGGAATCAAAAACGACACTTCCGTCGGAATCGAATGGTCCAGCATCGCCACGATGGCTTCTTTCGAATCGCCGGCCTGCGCCATCTTGAGCGCCTCGTCCACCAGCGCACGCATCGGGCCGGCCAGCGTGTTGGAGTCCACGACCGTCACCATTTGAGGATGCTCGCATTCTTCTTTCGCCATTTGCGCCGAAGCGTAAGCGCCCGACAATCCATTGGCGATCGTGATGTCGATGACCTCGTCTCCCTTACCCGTTAATGTATTGTAAAGCTCGATCCGCTCGCCAACGCTTGGCAGCGAGGTGGAAGGAACTTTTTTCTGGTCGATCATTTGCAGCAGCTCCGTGCTTGTGATCGACTCATAATCCTTATAGCTTTTGTGATCCACAACGACTTGAAGCGGAATCGTATACAGCCCTTTCTTTTCCGCCTCGATTTGCGAATACAACGTTCCTGAATCCGAAATGATTTGAATCATACCGATGACCTCTTTTCTACGTTTTATTATACGAAATAAAAGAAGTCAAACCAATTCGCCTGACTTCTTTGAAATTTCATTGTTCCAGCTTGGATAAAATCGCTTCCCGCGCCCGGGTCTCCCAAACATCCTCCAGCTTTTTCAAATCGCTTTGTTTAAAGTCCGGATCGTTTTTTTGTAGCGCTTTTGTGATGACGAAATCCGCCACTTCCGGATTTTTTGGCAGCAGCGGCCCGTGCAAATACGTGCCCAGGATCCGGCCGTCGTAAAAGCCTTCATAGCCCGCATCGAAGCTGTTGCCGTAGCCTTTCAAAACCTTTCCAAGCGGATGCTCGACATGGACCGTTTGTCCGCCATGGTTTTCAAAGCCGACGATTTTCGTTTTCAATCCATCCAGATCCGCTTCGATGACGACATTGCCAATGCAGCGGGATCCTTCCTTGCCTGTATCGGTATGGTAGTCGTAAAAGCCAAGCCCCGGGATTTGGGAATGGTCCGCGGCCTCGTAATATTTTCCAAACAGCTGGTAGCCGCCGCAAATGAGCAGCACGAACGTGCGGCTATCCATCGCTTCCTGAATGTTTTCCTTGCGGGAAAGCAAATCGGGAATGATGGACATTTGTTCCTTGTCCGCCCCGCCGCCAAGAAAAATCAAGTCGAATGCGGCCAAATCCGCTTTTTCGCCAATGCCCACGGTTTCCAGCTCGAAGCGGATCCCGCGATCCTCGCACCGTTTTTTCAGCACCATCATGTTGCCTGTGTCGCCATACAGATCCATCACGTCGTGATACATCCAGGCCACTCGCATCGTTCTATCCATAATTTTTCACCTGCTTTACGATTGCGTTGCGCGCTGGCAGCAGCGCCGTGTACGTGGCGATGACATAAATGTCGTCCGGATCCCGGAACACTTCATCCAGCGCCTGCTCGATCGTTTCCTTCTCCTCCAGGACCCCTTGATAGCCGCCATAGTACAAGCGCAGCGCCATGTCGAATCCGCGCGTTCCCGTCGTCACGATTCGATGCGTTGTCGGCTTCATCAGCTTTTCAAAATGGGTGTCGTAAATCCAGCTGACGTCCGTTCCATCCTGCTCCCGGTCGTTCAATACGATGACGATCGACTTTTTGTCCTCGTCCTCCTCGATGACTTTCATGACTTCGTTGGCGCCGGTCGGGTTTTTTACAAGGTTTAAAATGATGGACCGGCCATCCAGTTCAAACCGCTCGTTGCGCCCTTTCGGCTGCGGGGCGTGCTTGAACACTTCCTTCACGCAATGGCTGGAAATGTCGTACAAGTCGGCCACCGCCAGCACCGCTGCGCAGTTGTACATCGAATACAAGCCGTCATACGGATCTTTGAACGTTTCGCCATGCAGCGTGAACGTGTGGTTTTTCAAGTCGATGTTTTTGAGTTCGACATTCAAAATCGGTGTCCGGAAATGACAGTGCGGACACGAAAACGATCCGATGTGCGAATATTGATAGTACGCGTATTGGAGCCGGTGCCCGCACCGCGGACAAAACTTTCCTTCGCTCGCCTCTCTTGTCGACGTGACGGAAGCCTCGTTTTTCGCCAAGCCAAAATAAACGATATGGGCCCGCGGCGCTTTCAGGGAAAGCCGGACCACATTGGGGTCGTTGCCATTTAAAATCAAAGTCTGATCGTAGCCGGGGAGCACGTTTTCGATGCTTTCAATCAGCTGTTCCATTTCCCGGGCCCGGTCGAGCTGGTCGCGGAAAAAGTTGTTGACGACCAAAGCGCTCACCGGCAGGTTGGGCAAAATGTGTTTGATATTGAGCTCGTCCACTTCCAGGACGATGGCTCCCGCCTTCACCCGTCCGGAAAGGTCGGCGTGCGACAGCAGCGTCGTCACGATGCCTTCCCGCAAGTTGTCCCCTTTGCGGTTGGAAATCACCTCGTAGCCGGCTTGCTCAAACAAGCTGGCGATCATGTTCGCCGTGCTCGTCTTGCCGTTGGTGCCCGTCACCAAAATGACCGGGGCGTGGATCTTGAGTTTTTTGAGAATCTGCGGGTCCAGCTTCAATCCGATTTGACCAGGCATACTGCCGCCCCGTCCCATCTTTTGAAGGATGGCCGCGCTTGATTTTGTTGCCAATATAGATAAAAAGCGCATAATTCGCTCCTTTCACTGTCCCATTATACCGTACGGAAACCGAAGTTGTGAATCATGAAATCGAAAACATATCTCGATTATTTATATAAATCGAGTATAATGAGAAAGTAAAACATGGAGGAAAGACAATGAAACAACTGGATATGATTTATGAAGGTAAAGCGAAAAAAGTTTTTTTAACCGATGATCCCAATGTGGTGATCGTCGACTACAAAGACGATGCCACCGCGTTCAACGGCTTGAAAAAGGGCACGATCGTTGGAAAAGGCGCCATTAACAACCGGATGACGAACTTTTTGATGCGCAAGCTCGAAGAGCAAGGCGTGCCAACGCATTTTGTCGAGGAAATCGACGACCGCAAAACGTATGTGAAAAAAGTCGATATCATCCCTCTCGAAGTCATTATCCGCAACAAGGCGGCTGGATCGTTCTCGAAACGGCTCGGCATTCCGGAAGGAACCGCTTTGAAATGCTCCACGCTTGAGTTCTCCTACAAAGACGACGACCTGGGCGATCCGCTCATCAACTCGTACATGGCCAAAGCCATTGGCGCGGCGACACAGGAGGAAATCGACACGATTACGGACTATGCGTTCAAAGTCAACGACTTTCTGAAAGCCTTTTTCCGGGAAATCGGCATCGAGCTGATCGACTTCAAGCTCGAGTTTGGCAAGACGGCCGATGGCACGATCGTGCTCGCGGACGAGATTTCCCCGGATACGTGCCGGTACTGGGATATCGAAACCGGAGAGCATCTCGATAAAGACCGGTTCCGCCGCGATCTGGGCGATCCGGAAGGCGCGTACCAGGAAGTGTTTAAACGATTGGGGTTTGGTGAGTAAGATGGCGGACACATCCATTTACCAGTCGCCGCTTTCGCAGCGCTACGCTTCCAGGGAAATGCAGGCGCTTTTTTCCAACGACAAAAAATTCAAAACCTGGCGCCGCTTGTGGATCGCGCTGGCGCAAGCCGAGCAGGAGCTTGGCCTGGACATCTCCGACGAGCAAATCGCCGAACTTATCGCCCACCAGGACGATATCAACTACGACGTGGCGCAGGAACGCGAAAAAATCGTCCGCCACGACGTCATGTCCCACGTGTACGCCTATGGCCAGCAATGTCCAAGCGCCAAAGGAATCATCCATTTGGGCGCGACGAGCTGCTACGTTGGCGACAACACCGATTTGATCATTATGCACGAGGCGCTCGAGCTGGTGAAAAAGAAACTCGTCAATGTGCTGGCCGCTTTGGAAAAATTCGCCCTCGAATACAAGGATCTGCCTTGCCTGGCATTTACCCACTTCCAGCCGGCCCAGCCCACCACGGTTGGGAAGCGGGCGGCGCTGTGGGCGCATGACTTGCTTATGGACTACGAGGAAATCGAGTACTTGCTCGACCATAAAAAGCTTCTCGGACAAAAAGGAACGACCGGCACGCAAGCCAGCTTCATGGAGCTGTTCGAAGGCGACACGGAAAAGGTTAAAGAAATCGACCGGCTGATTTGCGAAAAGCTCGGGTACGACGCCTGCTTCCCCGTTTCGGGTCAAACCTACAGCCGCAAATACGATACTCGGGTGCTGCACGCGCTGGTCGGCATCGCGCAAAGCGCCCACAAGTTCAGCAACGACATCCGTCTGCTCCAGCATATGAAAGAAATCGAGGAACCGTTTGAAAAAGGACAAATCGGTTCGAGCGCCATGGCATACAAGCGTAACCCGATGCGTTCCGAGCGCATGGCGGCTTTAGCCAACTACGTGATTTGCGACGCGCTCAATCCGGCTTTGACGGCCAGCACGCAATGGTTCGAGCGCACGCTCGACGATTCGGCTAACAAGCGCATTAGCATGGCCGAAGCGTTTTTAGCCATTGACGGCATTCTGGACTTGTATTTGAATATTACGGATGGTCTGGTCGTGTATCCGAAAGTCATCGAGGCAGACTTGCTGCGCGAGCTGCCGTTCATGGCGACGGAAAACATCATGATGGACGCCGTCAAAGCGGGAGGCGACCGTCAGGAGCTGCACGAAGCCATTCGTGTCCACTCCATGGAAGCCGGAAAGCACGTGAAAGAAGAAGGCAAGCCAAACGACTTGATCGACTTGATCGCGGCGGATCCGAAATTCAACATGACGAAAGAGCAAATTTTGGAAGTCATGGATCCGAAAAACTTTGTCGGCCGCGCCCCGCAGCAAACCGAGGAGTTTTTCAAAGACTACGTCGATCCGGTTCTTGCCCAAAACAAAGCCGATCTCGGTTTGCACGCCGACATCAACGTCTAGCCTGTTCACCAATAGAAAACACCCGTTGCGGTGTTTTTTTTGTAGGGAGCCTTCTCCTTCTTTTTTACAAGGCGCTGCCGGTATAATGAAACAAAAGGAAAGGAGGAGCGCCATGAAACAAATCAATCTTCGCGCAAACTACGTTTTGATTGACCCGGAAAACTGGGACGCCAATCCGATAGTGGCCGAAGTCGTTGTCCGCGACGAAAAGCAGCCAGAAAACCATTACGCCTACGTCTTTTGGACGTTGTCGGGCGGCTTGGATTTCCGGGCGTACCAGGTTCCCATGTACGACTTGTTGTGTAGCTTCGAATCGGAACCGATTCGCGAAGCCATTGGCATGCTTTCCTACAACTTCGAGATCCGCAAGGACGAGCATCCGTGGCTGTTTAAAAAGCTGATGGCTTTCGCGACCGAAAGCGCCTTGCCGCTTGTGCGCGCGATCGCCAAAGAAAACGAGCTCATCGAAACGGACGATGAAATCGAAACATTGCTTTAGAAAAAGAGCGAATTCCGATCCATTGGATTGGTTTTCGCTCTTATTTTTCAATTTGAAGCCATGTGTTCTCTTTTAAATACACCAGCAATTCGGATTTTGATTTTTCCCCTAGCTTTCGAATATCGTCCAGCGCCCGGTAGTCAAGCTGAAATATTTCCCTCAGCCCTAAAATACCGCAGGCCTTCAGCGAATGCTTCAGACGGCTCGAGATCCGGGCCTCGTCTACAAGACGATCCCGAACCTGGTTTCCCTGCTCGTCCCGAAAAAAGAAATCAACCGGTTCGCCGGGCTGGATTTGCGGAAACAAATAGTGCAGCAGCGAGCAATGGTCGCCAGTGGCCTGGCCATCCAGCGACTGATTGAACCGGACTTCGATTCCCTGCGCCCGCCAGGTTTCCACCTGACGTTTGAACGACGCGATTTCTTCCAAACTGTCGGCGTCGATTTCCGGCAGCGCCGCGATCTTTGCGATTGGCAGCTCCAGAAGCGCCTCGACAGAATCGAAACGGGCTTCTTTGAGCAGCGAGCGGGTGCCGGCTTTAAAAGGAAGCGCTTCCACCAATATATAGTTCATCGCCTATTCCTTCCATGCGGGATAGGGAAAGTATAACAGAAAGCGTTTTAAAAGACTATATTTTCTATAACTTTCTCGTTTTTTTCCAGAGAGTGGAAAGAAAATTGAAAACAGACAGATTCATTTGTGCATTCTTTTAATTATTTTGCAAATTACTTCATTCTTGAAGCATTTTTGAAACAAATCCATGAAAAGAATGAATTATAAATTGACTTTTTTCATTTTAATCCATAAAATGGAATTGAACAAGAGAGCTTGTTCTGATTCACGGCTTTACCTAAAAATGAAGAAATATCAAAAGAAGGATTCGGTCGTGATCCTTCTTTTCTGCTTAATCTGCCTTGCGTGGAGATGGTGTTAAAGGACCATGCCCAATTTTGGGATATACCCCCTATTTCAAATGCGGGGTGGGACCCTGAGCATCAGATCATATGTGTGCGGTATCCGTCCGGATACCGCTTTTTACTCGCCGCGCCGGGCCAGACAGTTGATCGTATGCGCCATGAATCCGGCCCCGAATCCATTGTCGATATTCACCACGCTGACGCCGCTTGCGCACGAGTTGAGCATCGACAGCAGCGCGGAAAGACCTTGGAAGTTGGCGCCGTAGCCTACAGACGTCGGCACGGCGATCACCGGCTTATTTGTGAGCCCGCCAACGACGGAAGCGAGCGCGCCTTCCATGCCCGCGACGACCACGATGACGTTGGCGGCGTTGATTTGATCCATTCGCGCCAGCAGACGATGAATGCCCGCCACGCCGACATCGCAAACAAAATCGACGTCGTTGCCTAAAAACCGGGCGATCCACACCGCTTCCATAGCGACCGGCACATCGCTGGTTCCCGCGCACACGACACAAATCCGTCCCGGATTCACCGTGTTCCAGTCTTGACGCCAGACGAGTACCCGGGCCGCCTTGTCGTATTCCAGTTTTGGAAAACGAGCCTGCAAGTACGCCGCTTTTTCCTCGTCGACACGGGAAGCGAAAATCGCGTCCTGGCCGTTTTCCAGCATGTCGGCGATGATGGCTTCGATTTGCTCCTTCGTCTTTCCTTCCCCGTAAATGATTTCGGGCGCGCCCGTCCTCTTTTTTCGCTCATAGTCGATCGTGTATTGTTTTTCAAAGTCGATTTGTTGGATTCCCATTTCGATCATACCCTCCTGTTGTGATGCCATTCAAATCCAAGGTGACATACCGGTAGCCAAGCCGGCGAAATGTGTCGACAAACTCCTTGGCTTCCAAAATTTTTTTCCAGTCTTTTCGCTCGCACTCAATCCGGGCCAGCCCGTCCATGTCCCGGACCCGGACATGCAGCACGCCAAGATCGTGCAAATAGCGTTCGGCTTGCGCCACCCGGTCCAGGCTTTCGCGCGTCAGCGTCGTTCCATAGTCGAAACGCGACGCCAGACAGGCGTTGGCGGGTTTGTCGTGCGTCGGCACGCCCAGCGTTTTCGCCCATTTCCGTATCGCCGCCTTGTCAAGTCCGACTCGCGCCATCGGCGACACGATTCCCAGTTCCTGGCAAGCCGCTTTTCCGGGGCGATACTCGGCTTGATCGTCCGCGTTTTGTCCGTCGATCACCACATCAAAGCCGCGCTGATGCGCGGCGTCTTGGATTTGTTTCATTAAGGAATGCTTGCACCAATAGCACCGGTCGCGGGCGTTGTGTCGAAACGCCGGAATGGAGAGCGTGTCCAGTTCCAGCACAAGATGGGCCGTCCCCTCCAGCCGCCCGAGCGCGGCCGTTGCGTCCTCCTCGCTGATCATTGGCCCGCGCACAAAAATGGGCAGCACGTTTTCCTCGCCAAGCACGTCTTTGCAAAGCGTCCATAAAAAGTCGGAGTCGCAGCCCCCGCTGTAGGCGATCGCCACGCGGCCGTACTGGCGGATTTGCTCGCGAAGCAAATCTTCCTTTGTCATCAAAATTCCCCCTTTTTTTGTTTATTGTTCTTTTTTTGTTCCTCGTCTTCGCTGATGGAACCACCGCTGGAAGGCGTTCTCCTTTTTCTTATACAAGCAAGGATGGTCTTTGGCGGCTTCCAGCTCATATTGCTGGGAGTCGAACCGGTCTTCCTTTTCGCTTTCGATTGGCTCGTAGCAGCCGGTACAAGTCAGCCGGCGCCGCTTGACGTTATCCATCAGCAAATTGTGGAAATACGTTTCAATGTCGGCCTTCAGCATCGGATTTTCAACAGGAACCGCCACCTCGACGCGATGATTCGTATTGCGGGTCATAAAATCGGCCGAGGCGATATAAATCGTCCTCTCCTCTTTCGGCCCAAACATGTAGATGCGCGAATGCTCCAGAAAACGGCCGACAATCGAGTAGATCTCGATGTTTTCGGTTTCGCCTTCGACGCCGGGGAGCAGGCAGCAAATCCCGCGGACGACCATCACGATTTTCACGCCGGCGCAGCTCGCCTCACGTAGCTTGTCCATGATTTCCGTGTCGGAAATCGAATTGACTTTGAAGCACGCTTCGGCCACCTTGCCTTCTTTGGCCCGTTCGATTTGCTCGTCGAGCTTTTTCAAAACCGTTTGTTTGAGCGAGGACGGGGCCACCAAAAGGCGCTCGTACTGGCCTTCGACGTTGGCCAGCGCCATGTTTTGGAAAAAGGCGGCCGCATCCCGGCCGATTTGCTCGTTGGCGGTAATCAGGCAAAGATCGGTGTATTGCTTGGCGGTCTTCTCGTTGTAGTTGCCGGTCCCCACTTGCGTCACAAGCCGCAAGCCCTTTTTCGTTTTCACGGTAATGAGGCAAATTTTCGAGTGCACTTTATAATGCTCGAAACCGAAAAGAACCGTGCATCCGGCTTCTTCGAGCCATTGGGCCGCCTGAATGTTGTGGTCTTCGTCAAAGCGGGCGCGCAGCTCCATCAAAACGGTGACTTCCTTGCCATTTTCGCAAGCGCGAATCAAATAGTCCAAAATTCTCGATGGCGTGGCCAGACGATAAATCGTGATTTTGATGGACAGCACGTCGGGATCGTCGCTGGCTTCTTTGAGCAAATTCAAAAAGTGGTCGATCGTCTGATACGGATAGTTCAGCAAAATATCGTGATCGAGCGCCTGCGACAGGACGCCACGGTCGGGATCGACGTATTTGGATGGCTGCGGCGCGAACGGCGGATACGCGAGCATTTCCTTCATCGCCTGCGGCGCCTTGCCAATCAAATCGAACAAAAACTTCAATTCAAGCGGGGTTTTGGACAAAAATACCTGCGCCTTGGAAATGTCAAGCTGCTCGCATAAATAGTTGAGCATCGAGTCGGGAATCGACCGGTACACCTCCATGCGCAGCGGCGCGAGCCGCGAGCGTTTTTTGAGCGCGTTTTTAACGAAGTCGAGATAATCCTCGTCGTCTTTCGCCCGGTCGTCGTCGATTTCGACATCGGCGTTGCGGGTCACGCGGATGACGGCGGCGTCCTTGATCGTGCTCTTGGTGAAAATTTGATCCAGGTTGTTGATGATGAGCTGCTCCATCAGCAGGAAGTTCTGTCCCTCCTCGCCAACCTTGATAAACGGCTCGACAAACGGAGGAACCGGCACGATGCCGAACTTCTTTTTTTCCTTTTCATACAGTTCGACGACAATGTACAACTGCTGGTTGACCAGGTGTGGAAACGGATGGTGGAAGTCCATGATTTGCGGCGACAACAAAGGCAGGATCCGCTCCCGGAAATATTTTTGAAGATGCTTTTTTTGTTTGCGGGACAAGTCTTTCCATGCGCGGTTGGCGAATTGGAGGTCGATCATCGTTTCCTCCAGCGCCTTGTATATGGTGTCGCGCATTGCGTACAGCTGCTTGGTTTCCTTGAAAATGGCTTGCAGCTGCTCCTGAACCGTCATTTGACTGCGGCTGTCGACATGGTTGGGATCGCCATAGCACAAATCGGTTAAAGTGCCGACCCGGATCATGTAAAACTCGTCCAGATTGCTTGTGAAAATCGAGAGGAATTTCAGCCGTTCAAACAAAGGAACGTTTGGATCGCTGGCTTCCTCTAAAACGCGTTGATTAAATTTCAGCCACGATAACTCGCGGTTTTGCATATATCGGTGATGTGTCTTACTCATAATTCACTCATTTCCTTTTCCAAGATTATATCATGGACGACAAAAAAAGAATGCCCAAAGCCATTCTTCTTTGTGTTAGATCGCCCGATGGCGCAGCCATTTTCCAGAGTGGTATCGAAAGAGGAACGCGATGGATCGACCCAGCCAGTCGGCGCCCATCGCCAGCCATACGCCATAAATTCCCCATCCAAGTCCGACACCAAACAAGAAGGCGCAGCCAAGCCGGAAAACAAGCATGGACGCGATGCCGACCCACATCGTGTACCGCACGTCGCCGGCGGCGCGAATGGCGTTGGCCAAATTGAACGAAGTAGGATGCAGCGCCAGGGCGTTGTGGATCAGGATAAGATGGAAAGTGAGAGTGTACGTGGCATCGCTCATGTCGTAAAGGCGCAGCAAAAGCGGCAAAATCGCCCATACGAGCAACGACAAGGCGGCTGTCGCGACATAGGAGATCTTCATGAGCTTTTTCGTGTAGGCGCGTGCCTGTTCCAATTCCCGGGCGCCCACGCATTGCCCGATCACGGTGACGATGGCCAGATTGATGGCGTTGACGACGAGGATGGCAATTGTATTCAGCGAGTTGGATACGCCGTTGGCCGCGATTTGCGTCGTCCCGAACAAAGCGACGATGCTCGTGACGAGCACTTTGCCAAGCATGAACAATCCGTTTTCGATGCCGTTTGGCACCGCGATGCGAAAGAGGCGGCGCTGCATGGCTCCCTGCCACGAAAGCACGTACGGACAGCGGACCTGGACAGGCTGGCCCGGGCGCAGCGTGAGCGCGAAAATGAGAAAGGCGCCCGCCATCCGCGAAACGAGGGTCGGGATGGCGACGCCGGCCACGCCCATTTGAAAGACGAACACCCCCAAATAGTTGCCGACGAGGTTCAAGATGTTCATGAAAAGCGAGACAACCATCGTCGTACCGGTTTTTTGCATGCTGCGAAAGATGGCGGTTCCGGCGTTGTACAAGCCAAGAAAGAGAAACGAGCAAAGCGTGAATAGAAAATACACGGCGCACGCTTCCATGACGTCGGCTTCGACCCCGCCGTAAAACAGTGTGAGCATTGGCTGTCTGAAAACGAGGCAGAAAACGCCGATCCCGGTTCCGGCCAGCGTGGCGCTTAAGATAAGCTGGCTTGCGCCCAGATCCGCCTCGGCCTTGTTTTTCGAGCCAAGGTACTGGGAGACGATGACGGCGCCTCCGGTGGCGAGGGAGGCGAGCACGGTGATGAACAAATTGTTGATCATATCGACGAGGGCGACGCCGCTGATGGCGGCTTCGCCGGCAAAAGACACCATAATGGTGTCGATCATGCCAATGAGCATGACGAGGACTTGCTCGACGACGAGCGGCACGATGAGTTTTCCGAGCGCTTCATTGGTGAACATTCGGGTGGTCTTTGGTGTTTTGGTGGTGAATGCGGCGAGTGTTTGCCTCATATTTTTTTCCTTTCCTGCTTTCCGTTTTCATTATAAAAATCCCGATTAAAAAAATCGAATGCTTTTTTTCGATGGTTTTCCATACTTTTGAAGCATAGAAAGAGTTACAAAAATCAAAATGTGTAATTTATTGCACCCTTCAGGTTTAATCGAATTTTGAGTTTCGTTATAATACATTTAGATAACAGCACAGCAAATTTTGTTACATCAACAGCATCACCATTCAAATATAGACTCACTTAGAAAGGGACGCGAATCATGGTCAAAAAAAAGAAATCGAGCCAATTTCTTAGAAGTTGTATCTTTGAAGCTCTGATGATCCTACTACAGCAAAAGCGATACGAAGATATCACTGTGTCTGAAATCACGAGCAAAGCGGGAGTTTCCCGCATGACGTACTATCGAACCTACTCTTCCAAGGAAGATATCATTATTCAGTATTTTAAAGAAAAAGTGAACGCTCTTTTAGAGAAAGAGCCTGAAATCGGCGACGAGCCGACCGAGGTATGGTATCGAAAATGTTTGCATTTCGTTTATGACGAACCGGTCTTGATGACGAAGATCCAGCAAACACCCGATCTTGCCAAAGCCAGCCAATCGTATTTAATCGACCTGCTTCAATACATGTTTCGAAAATATCGCAACGCGGATCTGGACGATCCCGTTATCCTGAACGGGTTGATTTATAAGGCCGGTGGTTTTATTTTTGTCGTATCCAAATGGATTCG
>NZ_CAXHOA010000001.1:0-174328 GCF_964018005.1 uncultured Dubosiella sp. | reverse complement strand
AATGGATTCGGAAATACGAACAGCAATCAAGTTTTGAGAAGCCGCAGTGATGCGGTTTTTTTTGTGATTTCAACGATTCACCTCCCCCTTCGCTCAATCAAAGCGATTGAGCCGGCACGAAAAGAGAAAAAACGAAAACCTGGCACGAAAGATCTTTCTCCTTTCGTGTTTTTTTGCGCCTCGCCTTTTGTTTCTTTCTTTTCTCGTTTCGCCGAAACACACCGCCCCATGTAGACAACTTGTAGAATTTTATGTCTACAAAGGAGACAAAAGAAAAGATCCCTAAAAATGCGGGATCTCTATATCTTTTAAGCGGGCCATTCTCTCGTCGTAGTCGGGCATCCTTCGATGGATGGCGGCGTAAAACGCCTTGGAATGATCCGGATGTTCCAGATGGCAAAGCTCGTGCAGGATAATCGCCTCGACACATTCGAGCGGGACGAAAGCGAGATTCACATTGAGAGAGATACAGCGCCTGGCCGGCGTGCAGCTTCCCCACTTCGAGCGGTAAAAGCCAAAGCGCAAGTCAACCGCCTGGAATCCATATCGAAGCCGGACTTGTTCAAAGCGCGCGCGCAGTCTGGGCGTGGCGTAATGGCGGATAAACAACTTCCATGCTGTTTCGTCCGTATAAAACAGCGTGCCGTTCTCAATCCGTGTCGATTCCCCTTTTTTCAGCCCGTACCGCTCGCCGAACAAATAAAGAAAACCGCCTTCGCGCAGCGCGGTGTTTGCCTGTTTCTTTTCCTGGCGCTCGATCCATTCCTTGTTGTCGAAAAGAAACTGCCGGATTTGCTCGTCCGTTATAAAAGATGGAGCCGTAACGACGAGGGCTCCATCCTGGTATCGCATATAAATTTTTTTGTTATGCGGTTTGCGGACGACGGCGACCGGATGGTCATTCCACGTCGGCATACACCGCTTTAGCGATTTGCGCCATCGTTTCCATCGTCGCTTCCTGCTGCTTCAAATCGTAAGCGTCGTACTGGTGGACATTGCGAATCAAACTGTTCATCGGCAGTTGTCCATACAGCTTCGTTCCGCTTTCATGAAGAAATTGCTCCAGTTCGTTTTCGTCGTAGAACAACGCTTTTTCCTGGCAGTTCGGACATTCGAAATACGCCATGTTTTCCACGATTCCCAAAACAGGAACGTGCATTTCCTGACACATTTTGATGGCTTTGGTCACGATCATCGACACCATTGGCTGCGGTGTGGACACCATGAGCACGCCTTGAACCGGCAGCGACTGCAAAATCGTCAGCGCCACGTCGCCGGTGCCCGGCGGCATGTCGATGAGCAGCACGTCCAGCTCGCCCCAGACGACATCGGTGTAAAACTGCTTGACGACATTGCCCAAAATCGGGCCGCGCCAAATCACCGGATCGCTTTCATTTTGAACTAGGTAGTTCAGCGACATGATCTTGATACCGTCGACATCGACTGGAATGATTTCATTTTCCTTTGTCGCGTAGGCGTAACGCTCGTGGGCGTTCATCAGTCGCGGAATGGATGGACCCGTGATGTCGGCATCCATGATCCCGACACGCAGTCCTTGTTTTTGCATCGCGCGCGCGAGCATGACCGTGATCGTCGACTTTCCGACGCCGCCCTTTCCGGACAGCACCGCGATCACGTGTTTGATTTTCGATTGGGCGTTCGTTTCTACCGAACAGCTGGAGGCGTCTTTCGAACAACTTCCCTGGTTTGGACATCCTTCACAAGACATCGTTATCTCCTTCCCCGTCTAAGTCTGGAAAAAAACGCGTATACGCATCGCTTAGACGTTTGTTTTGAATATGCGTATAAATTTGCGTCGTTTTGATGTCGGCGTGGCCGAGCAGTTCCTGCACGACGCGCAAATCCGCCCCGCCATCCAGCAGGTGGCTCGCGTACGAATGACGGAAACTGTGCGCGGAAATACGCGGATCAAGCCCGAGCGCCGCCACTTTCTTTTTGATGAGCGCGTGCACGTACTGCCGGCTGATCCGATGGCCTTTTCCGTTCACAAACAGCGCGCTCTCCTTCGAAGAGGCGCTGGAACAGCGAACGTGGCGAATGTACCGCTCGATTTGCCGGGCCGCGGTTTGCGCGATAGGAACGATCCGCTCCTTGTCGCCTTTGCCGTGCCGGATTCGAACGATTTGCTCTTTCGTCTTGACATCGTTGAGATCGAGTGCGCAAAGCTCGGACACCCGCAATCCGCAGGCGTACAAGGTTTCAAGCACCGTCTTTCCCAATTCATCATAATCACCCGGACCAAAAGAATCAAGGATCATTTTTACTTGCGCCTCGCTCATATACACCGGCAAGTGCTTGGAGGACGAGGACTGCTTGAAATTGAGCGTTGGATCCGGCATCGTTTCGTCTTTGAGCGCCAGAAAGCGATGGAACGAGCGAACGGACGAGAGCATGCGCGCGCAAGAGGCGCTGGCGTGCCCCGGGCGATACCCGTTCATAAACCGGTCCAAATCGACGATGGAAACGTGCCTTGGCGTCTTACGCCCTTGCTGCTCCATCCAGTTCGCGTAATGAACCAAATCGTTCATATACGCCTCGGTCGTGCGCAGCGATTTGTTTTCCAATACCCGGATGTGGATCTCGTATTGATTGAGCGCCTGCTCCCACGTCATATCCATAAGCTGTCCTCGATCGTCGTCTTCGTGTGGCCTTCCTTGATCGCTTCGATCAACAGCGACTTGGCCCCTTTGGAGCGTCGGTCGTAAGCCACCTGCATGCGCTTGACACTGAAACGACACGCGTGCAGCGCCGCGAAAATCTCAAAGATCCGGTCGGGCCGGTGCACTAAATAAAAACGGCCGTTGGATTTGAGCAGCCGTCCGGCGCTGGCGACCAGCTCCTCGAGCGTGCAGTTCAACTCGAACCGTCCTTTAGCCCGCAAGTCCAGCCGCGTGTCGGGGTGCATTTCCTTTAACTCAAAAAAAGGCGGATTGCTGACGACGACATCCACCGGCTCGTGCTCGACACGCTGGATCGGGGCGTTGATCAGCTCCACCTCCCCGTCGATGAAACGCCGGACGTTTAGCTGGGCGACCTCAAACGACTCGGGCAGCACTTCGACGCCAATGAGCTTCGAACACGAAAAGCGGGAAGCGTAAACGAGCAGCGCCGCGTTGTTCGTTCCGATATCGAGCACGCTTTCGCCTTTTTTTATCCGCATGAACTGCGCGAGCAGACGCGTGTCCGTGTTTAAGCAAAAATGATTCGGATCTTGATACAGCTGAATGGATGGATCCACCAAATAGTCCAGCCGCAAATCGCTTTCATTGACCATGCTCGTTCTTTCCTTCCTTTTCTTTCTTCTTCAGCAAATCGCCCGCTGTCATAAACACTTTCGAATCGAGCGAGCGGTTCAGGCTCGCGACAATGTCTTGCGTCGTGTTGACGGGCTCTTCGAAAATCGTCGGCTGCTCGATGATTTGATCGGCGCGCTTGAGCGAGCCGATGCTCACGCCAATATGCCGGTAGCCGACCGGTTCGAAATGCTCCAGCAGCAATTCGGAAACGACCTCCCAAATCGTCGCATAGTTGTCCGTCATCGCGTTGAGGGTTTTCGAACGCATTTGATTGTGGAACGTCGTGTCGCGCAAAACGAGCGAGACGAGCCGTCCTTTTTGCTTGTCGCGGACGAGCTTGTTCCACAGCTCGCGCGTCAGGATTTGCGCCTGGGTTTGCGCTTCCTCCAGCGTATACAAGTCGGTTTTAAACGTTTTGGACACGGAAATGCTTTTGTGGGAAGTGGAAAACTCCAGCTTCGAAGACGAGTTTCCTTTCGCCTTTTGCATCATGGCGAACGCGTTTTTCCCAAGCAGCCGCCGCACAGCCGGCTCGAATCTAGGATCCACCAAATCGCCAATTCGTTCCACACCTTCTTTTTTGAGCGCCGGAACGGTTTTTTTACCGATCCCGATCATCTCCTCGATCGGCAACGGCCAAAGCTTGGCGGGAATTTCCGATTTGCGAAGCACCGTGATACCCATTGGCTTTTTCATGTCGCTGGCCATTTTCGCCAGAAACCGCGTCGGTCCCACACCAATCGAGCACGTCAGGCCAAGCTCTTGCAGCACGCCTTGCTGGATTTGAACCGCCATGTCCAGCGGCCGCGGATACTTTCGAATCGGCTCCGTGACATCCAGAAAGCACTCGTCGATCGAAAGAGGCTCCAGCTTGGCGGAATAGCGGCGCAAATACGCGAAAAACCGGGACGACAGCTTCCGGTAATACGCGTAGTCTCCGGGAATGACAACCAGTTCCGGGCACAATTCCTTGGCCTGGTAAACGGGCATCGCCGAATGGACGCCGTGCTTGCGCGCCTCGTAGTTGGCTGTCGAAAGCACGCCGCGCGAAGAGAGGGAGCCGATCGCGACCGGCTTATCTTTCAATTCAGGGTGTCGTAAAATTTCAGCGTTCGCGAAAAAGGCGTTCAAATCAATATGGAACAGCACGCTAGCCATGCCGGACTTCCTTTCGAAGCTCGCGCATCGACTCGACCGCGCTCTCCTTCGCGCTGCCGCTGGCCATGATGGCGAGTTCTTTGAGCGATTCCTCCTCGTCAAGCTGGCGAATCGAAGTCGTCGTTTCCTGCTCGTTTTGCGATTTGGACACGTAGTAATGCGAATCCGCCCACACAGCGACCGAAGACAAATGGGTGATGCACAACACTTGGTGGCTTTTGGACAACGAATACATTTTGCTTCCCATCGCCAGGGCGACTTTGCCGGAAACACCCGTGTCGATTTCGTCAAACACGATCGTGTCGATGCCTTCCTGCGTCTGGAACACCGTCTTGAGCGCGAGCATCAAACGGGAGAGCTCCCCGCCGCTGGCCGAACGCTTCAAAGGCGAAAAAGGCTGACCCGGATTCATCGAAACGACGAATTCAATTTCATCAATGCCATCGGCAGCCGGCTTCTTTTCGTGATCCTCCACCTGGAACCGGGCGTTTTCCAGCATCAAGTCGCGGCAATGCGTCTCGATTTCCTGCGACAGCGCGTCGAACACCGCCTTGCGGGATTTTGACAAGGCGCGAGCCGCCTGAAAATAGCTTTCCTCGCTCGTTTGAAGCTGCTTTTCCAGCTTTTCAAAAACATCCTGCCGGTGGATGATCCGGTCGATTCGCTCTTCGAATTCCTTAGCGCGCTCCATCATTTGCGAATAGCTGCCGCCGTATTTTCGGTACAGCTTCTTGATTTCGTATTCCCGCTCCTGCAAGGCGTCCAAATCTTCGTGGGCGTTAAAAATTTCCTCGCGTTTGTCCTTGATCGTCTCGGAAATATCCTGAAGCGAATAGTAAATCGAATGCAAAGACTCGCTTTCGCTTTCCAGCTGTTCGTTTTTGCGCATGATTTTGTACGTTTCGTAAACCGAGTCGAGAATGCCGTTGTCTTTAGTCAACATCGAGATGCACTCGCCCATCTCGTCAAGGTTTTGCTGGGCGCGCGAAAGCTGGCGAATTTTTTCCTGAAGCTCGGCCAGCTCGTTTTCCTGCACGTTGGCGGCCGTGATGGCGTTGAGCTCGTTTGTCAACGACTCGAGCTCCTCGTCGGAAAACGTTTCGTTTTGCGCTTTCGACAGCGCCCGTTTGGCGGCGCTGTAGCTTTTGTACCGGGTTTGCACTTCTTCTTTCAGCGTGGCGTTTTTCGCGTATTGATCCAGCAAATCGAGCTGAACCGCCGGATCCATCAGCTGAATCGTATCCATTTGCGAGTGCACGTCGATTAGTTTCGCCATGAGCGAGCGCACGAAGCCAAGGGTGCTCACTTGCTGGTTGATGCGAATCGTGCTTTTTCCCTGGCTTGTCACGGTTCGCTGAATGATGAGATTGTCCTCGATTTCAAATCCGTTGTCCTCCAGCATGGCGATCACTTCGGGATTGGGCCGGGAGAGCACCATCTGCAAAATCGCTTTCTCCTTGCCGTGGCGGACGATATTGCCCGTGATCCGGTTGCCGGACAAATACGAAAGCGCGTCAATCAACAGCGATTTTCCGGCGCCGGTTTCTCCCGTGATGACGGACATGTCCTTGTTGAAGTCGATAAACGCGCGGTCGAATAAAATATAGTCTTTGACCATTAATTGTTCGATCAAGTCTTTCACCTCTTTTCTTTTGCGTAAAGCAGCGCTTCCAAATTTCCGCTTCGCCCTTTGATTGGCGAGTCGATTTGCTCTACTTTTTTATAATACTGGCGCAGAAACGATTCCATATCCTCCAAAATGCGCTGGCGCAGCTTCGGATTTTTCAATACGCCTTTTTTATTCAAAGCCTGGGGTCCGCATTCGAATTGCGGCTTGACCAACACGACCAGATGCCGGACGTCTAAAACCGGCAGCACGTGGGCTAAAACGGTTTTGGCGGAAATGAAGCTGACATCCATGCAAAGAAAGTCGATTGGATCGTCGAACCAGTTCGCCTCGATGGCTTTGGCGTTTCTGCCTTCCATTTTAACGACTCGCTCGTCGGCATCCAAACCCGGATCCAGCTGCAAGTGGCCGACATCGAGCGCGTACACTTTGCGCGCGCCGGCCAGAAGCGCCGCCTGCGTGAAGCCGCCCGTGCTGGCGCCAATATCGAGAACGGTTTGTCCTGTCAAGTCGATATCGAAAGCGTGCAGGGCGGCGTCCAGTTTTTCAAAGGCCCGGGATACGTATTCCACTTCTTTTTTCTCGATGTCGATTTGATCGGCTTCGTCGACGACATACGCCGGCTTCGTGACAACTTTGCCATTGACCATGACCCGTCCTGCTTTGATGGCGTCCTGCGCCTTCGTCCGCGTCGGAAAGTACGATTGGCACGCCTGATCGAGCCTAGGCATTTTTGCGCTCCAGCCTTTCAAACACCGTGTCGATATCAATGCCTTCCTCCTGGCGCAGCACCCGGATCGAGCCTTGCGGAACAAAGTGGTCCTGAATGCCAATGATGTCGATTTGGTGGTCTTTCTTGTTCATCGCCTCCAAAATCGCGCTCGATAGCGAGCCAATTTCACAATCCGTCTCGAACACGGTCACCGGAAGGTTTTCCTTAAAGACCGTGTCGAGCATTTTCGTGTCGATTGGCTTAAAGAAGCGCGCGTTGATGACCATGACGCCCATAGCGTTTTCCCTGGCTTTTTGAATGAGCCGGTCGACATCCGGTCCGTAAGTGATGACGATTTGTTCCGGTATCCCGACAATGTGACACGTCCACGTCCCGATTTCGATGGCTTCATACCGCTCGTTGGGCGCGTAATGGACGTTGCCTCTCGGGTAGCGGATACAAAACGGCCCGTTGTACGCGAACGCGCTGTAAAGCAGGTTTTGCGCCTCTTTCGCGTCTTTTGGCTGCGAAAGGACAAGGTTCGGAATGCTGCGCAAAAACGCGATGTCGTAAATGCCTTGATGCGTTTCCCCGTCGTCGCCGACAAGACCGGCCCGGTCGATCCCAAACACCACCGGCACGTTCATTCTCGCCACGTCGTGGTTGATTTGATCGTAAGCCCGCTGCAAAAAAGACGAGTATATCGACACGAAAGGATGCAGGCCGCCCACCGCCATGCCGGCCGCCATCGTCACAGCGTGCTGTTCGGCGATACCGCAGTCAAAAAAGCGGTCTTTGTAGCGGCTGGCGAATTCCAGCAGCTTCGAGCCTTGCGCCATCGCGGGCGTAATGGCTACGATTTTTGGATTTTTCGCCGCCAAGTCGATCAACGTGTTGGAAATGACTTGCGACCAGGAAATCTCCTGTGGCGGCAGCTTGACAAGCAGTCTTCCCGTGGCTGGATCAAACGGGCCGACGCCATGCCATTTTCCGGTGCGGTCCTGCTCCGCCAGCTTGTATCCTTTCCCTTTTTGGGTGATGACGTGCACCACGATCGGACCTTCGTGCTCTTTGGCGGTTTCCAGCACTTTGATCAAAGCCGGAATATTGTGTCCGTCGACTGGTCCAAGATAATCCAGATTGAATTCTTTGAACAAAGGGGCGTCCACGAGCGAGTCTTTGAGCGAGTCGCGCAAATGCGTCAGGGAATGAAGCAAATTGACGCCGGTTTTCGTCTGATTCAAATTTGTCTTGACGTCTTGCTTCATATGCCGGTACAAGCTGGACGAGCGCAAGTTGGTCAGCCGTTTCTCAATGGCACCGTGGTTTTTCGAAATCGACATGTTGTTGTCGTTAAAAATGATGATCATCTTTTTGTGGCTGACGCCAATGTCGTTGAGCGCTTCCAGCGCCATGCCTCCCGACAGGGCGCCATCGCCGATAATGGGAATGATCTCGAAGTTTTCATGCTGCAAATCCCGGGCGATCGCCATCCCCAGCGCGGCGGAAAGCGAAGTGGAAGAATGCCCGGCCTCCCAGGCGTCGTGCACGCTTTCGCTTCGTTTTTGAAAACCGGAAAGGCCGTTGTGCTTGCGAAGCGTCGAAAACGCGCCGGCGCGTCCGGTCAGGATCTTGTGGGTGTAGCTTTGGTGTCCGACATCGAACAAAAATTTATCGTTAGGCGAGTGAAAGACATAATGGAGCGCAATCGTCAGCTCCACGACGCCTAGATTGCTGGATAAATGCCCGCCGGTTCTGGAAATCGAGCCAATCAGGAACATGCGGATGTCGTCCGCCAGCTCTTGCAGCTGTTTGGTCGACATCGACTTGATTTGATCCGGGGATTGAATATCGGTAATCTTCATACGCCGCCTCCTATTCTAATGTTTTATTTTTTTCGATCCAGCAGCGCGTGGATCGTGCTTCGTAGCGCCTCGTCTTCCAGCGCGAGCCGGTCCAGCCACGCCTCGATGCCTTCCAGAGATTGTCTGGCGTAGCGCTTGGCTTCTTCCAGTCCAAGCAGCGACACGGCCGTTGCTTTGTGATTGCGGGCGTCGCTGAGCGATTTTCCCATTTCCTGCTCCGTGCTCGTGGCATCCAAAATGTCGTCGACGATTTGAAACTGGATGCCCAGCGCCGTGCCAATGGCGATCCAGGCGGGAATGTCCTGCTCGCGGTCGGCCAAAATCGCCGCCGACACGAGCGGCAGGACAAGCAGCTGGCCGGTTTTGTACCGGTCGATTTCCAAAATCTGATCCAGCGTCGAATCCTCGCGCTGTTCCGCCTCCAAATCCAGCGACTGGCCAAGAATCATCCCTTCGCATCCGGCGTATTGCGCCAGACTGTCGGCGAGCTGCACTTTTTGCCGATCGCTGACCGGGCTTTGCAGCGCCATCTGAAAGCTGTACGACAGCAAGCCGTCGCCCGCCAAAATCGCGGTGGCCTCGTCGAACGCCTTGTGGCACGAAGGCTTGCCGCGGCGCAAGTCGTCGTCGTCCATCGCCGGCAAATCGTCGTGAATGAGCGAATACGTGTGGACCATTTCAATGGCGGCCGCCATCGGATATCCGGCTTCCGGCGCGATGCCATACGCCTTCAAAGCGTCGAAAAGCAGCTGCGGCCGAACGCGCTTGCCGCCATTCATCAACGAGTATTCCATCGCGTCGCGCACCGGCGAAGGGGCCAGGGCGAAAATTTTTTCCTGGATATAGGCGTTGAAATCAGACATCTTTTTTCTCTCCTTCATCCACCATTAACGCGTTCATCTTGTTTTCAAACCGCTTGAGCTGCGTTTCGCACTGCCTGGAAAGCTTCAGTCCTTCCTCGAACAGTTTCATCGCTTCTTCCAGCTCCAGCGTGTTGGAGTTGAGTTTGGTTACGATTTCGTCCAGCCGCTCCATCGCCTGGCGAAATGTCGTTTTTTCAGCCATTCGTTTTCTCCTTTTTTGTGATAGCCGCTTTCAGTGTGCCGTCCGATACCGTGATTCGGACTTCCTCGCCAAGACGAACCTCGTCGACGGCGCGCACCACTTTGCCTTCGGCTTGCACGATCGCGTAGCCGCGGCTTAAAACCTGTAGCGGCGAACAGGCGTCCAAGAGTGCCACGCTGCGGGCGAACCGCTCTTTTTGATGACGCAGCTGCGTCCTGGTGTTTTGATTCAGCAAGCCTCGCGCCGAATCCAGCTTCTGCCGGCCGGACTCGATGGCGTGCCGCGGCGAGGCGGCCCAAAGCGCGTCTTTGAGCGAACGCTCCCGGATGCATGCCATTTCGTATCGTTTCGTCAAGGCGTTTTCCAGCGCGCCGGACAGCTGATCGAGCCGCATTTGTTTTTCAACGACCCACATGAGCGGATCGCGCAAATACGGATTGTTCTCATAGCTCGACAACACGGTGCGGCTATGCGCGATCATTTGCCGGGTGCGGTCCGTTAAAAACTGTTTGGCGCCTTCGATCCAGCGCAAGGCGTCGTATTGGTCGCGGGACACGCGCTGGGCGGCGTAAGTCGGTGTCGCGACGCGCACATCAGCGGCCAGTTCGGCCAGCGTCGTGTCGACTTCATGCCCGATGCCGGCGACAAGAAACGTGTCGAGATCGTAAATCGTCTTGACGAGGTTTTCGTCGTTAAAACAAAACAAATCCTCAAAGCTTCCGCCCCCGCGCACAAGCAGCAGCGCGTCATGGCCGCCCCGGTCGGCGCGGCGAAGGGCCTGCATGAGCGAGGCGGGCGCGTCGCGTCCTTGCACCAGAGCGGGATAAAGCGTGACGTTCATCATCGGCCAGCGTTTTTTCAAAGTGACCAGCACATCCTGAAGCGCGGCTCCGTCGCGCGCGGTCACGATCCCGATGTTTTCGATCCAGGCCGGCTGCGGCTTTTTGGCTTCCTCGCTGAAATAGCCTTGCTGTTCGAGACGCCGTTTTCGTTGTTCAAATTCAAGATACAGCTCGCCGATGCCTTCCGGGCGCATCGCCTTGACGTACAGCTGGAGCGATCCGCGCTGCTCGTAAATGCTGACGGAGCCGTTGACCAGCACCTGCATGCCTTCTTCCACGCTAAAGCGCAGGCGGTTGACATAGGAGGCGAACATGACGCAGCTCATTTCGCTGCGGGAATCTTTGATGGAAAAGTAGTAGTGGCCGCTGCGGTGTTTGGTGAGGTTGCTGATTTCGCCCTGGATCCAAACGCCATCCAGCGGCACGCTTTGCGCGATGACGTTTTTTAAGCGCGTTAAAAGCGCCGATACGGGAACGACGCGGGCGCTCATAGTTGATCGAGGACGCCGTTGATCAGTTTGTAGGAATCATCGTCGCAATATTTTTTCGCCAGCTTGATCGCCTCGTTAATGACGACCGGCTTGGGAATGTCGTTTTGAAGGATCTCCTGCAAAGAGACGAGCAGGATCGCCTGCTCCAAAACGCTTAAACGGTCGAACGACCAGTCTTTGCGCAAGTATTTGGAAATGATGTCAATGTACTCTTGTTCGTGTTCGATCGTTCCAATCGTCAACGCGTACAAATATCCGTCAATGTTGTTGTTGCCGCGCATCGCGTCAAACACGCACTTCCGAATATCGGTTCCGAGCAGTAGATGCTGATACACACAGCGAAGCGCGATTTCGCGCATGTCGTGCCGTGTGAGCTGTTTTGGTTGATTTTCGCTCATTATGATTCCTCCTTATGCGAAAAAAGGAAATCTCTTGAGAAGATTTCCTAGAAAATGAATCCGACTACATCAATCTGGATCGCTTCCGGTTTATGGTCGGTCATGTAAGAAATGCTTTCAAAGATCTTGTTTTGCAGAGCCGCACATACATCGGTCACATTCGCGTTGTAGTCGATCTTGACCGGGATGTTCAAAAACAATTTGTTGTCCTCGATCCGCGTCGTGATCCCGTTTTTGAATGGTTTGTTCGATTCAAAGATCTGTACGTGGTCGACTTCCTCGATCACGTTGGCCGCGATCGTCGAGAAAACGCTTTTATTTAACGTTACCGTTCCCAAATCATCTTTCGATGTGAGCTGAATAAATTCTTTTGCCATAAAATTATCACCTTTTCTTTCCTCATTATAACAAATTCTAGTCAAAGCACCAATCTTTAACGCTTTTTTTTGCGAGAATGTCGCGTGTGCTCACGATATCTCTGTGTAATTGCGCTTTCAGCGCCTCGATCGACGCGAATTTCTGCTCCGGACGCAGCCGGACCGCAAATAAAAACCGCACCCGGCGTCCATACAAGTTTTCGTTGAAATCAAGCAAGTGGGCCTCGATCGTTTTTTTCTCGTTGCCAAACGTCGGATTGTAGCCGATGTTGATCATCGCCGGCACCAGACGCCGCCCGACTTGCACAAAACCGGCATAGACGCCGGTGGCGGGCAGCACATAGTCCGGATCGCATTCCAGATTGGCGGTCGGGATGCCCAGCAGCTTTCCGCCGCGCTGGAACCCTTTTCCGATGATTCCGTCCAGCGAATACATATAGCCAAGCAGCTCGTCCGCCAGCTCGATTTTCCCTTCCTTGACGTAACGTTCGATAGTCGACGACGAGATTTTTTGCTGTTGGGTTTCCATGAAGGGGTCCAGCGCGACGACGCGCAGGCGCGGATCACTTTTCAAACTGTCGACATTTCCCTTGTTTTTGGCGGCGTAATGAAAATCGGTGCCGCACACAAGCGTTTGGACATGCATCGCGACGAGCACGTCGTGAAACGCCTGCTCATGCAAGGCCGCGAACGATTTCGTAAAGCGAAGAATGTACACAAAGTCGAATCCTTTTTTCGCCAGCATGCTGAGCCGCTTGGGCAGCGGAGTCAAGTAGTCCAGCGTCTGCTCGGGATGAAAAATCGTCCACGGATCGGGATCGAACAAAATGACGCCGCTGGCCAAATGCTCCTGCTTCGCCAAATCGAGCGTCTTGTTCAAAAGAAGCTGATGGCCTTTGTGCAAGCCGTCAAAATACCCCACACAGCAAACCGTCTCGGGAAGCGAGGGAATCGCCGTGTGTTCGATTTCCACGATTTCCATTACCACAACCCCCTTTTGCAGCGGTACACGCCTTTTTCGTCCCGCTCGTAGATCGCGATGATTTTTCCGGCATCTGTGATGGCGATGCGCTGGGCCTCCGCCTGGCAGGCGATCGGCTTGCCGTTGTACACGTCGTCGACCGGCTCGTAGGCGACGCGCTCCATCGTTTCAAACGCCGACTCGAGCGAATGCAGCGTGTGGCTTGGCGCGTCCAGATCTTCGGCTTGCGACAAGTCGAATCCACCCGCCTGCGTGCGAACCAGCGAAGTCATCGTCCCGACGTTGCCGGTCTTGGCCGCGATGTCCCGGCAAATCGAGCGGATATACGTCCCGCTTGAACACGCGATTTCAAAGCGCATCGCCTGCTCATCCAGCACCTTCGCGCGGTAAATCTCAATATCGGCGAATACGCGGGGCACTTCCTTGCCTTCCCGCTGGTACTCGTACAGCTTTTTGCCGGCGATTTTTTTGGCCGACGTATCCGGCACTTGCTGTTTCTGGGCCCCCACCATCGTGTCGAGCACAGCTTGCAAGTTTTCAATGGGCTGAACCGGCCTGGTTTCGACCACTTCGCCCCAAATGTCGTCCGTGTCCGTTTTTTTGCCAAGAGCCATCGTCGCGATGTACGTTTTGTCCTGGTTTTCCAAAAACTGCAGCGCCTTGCACGCGCGCCCGCAAAGGACGACAAGCACGCCGGTCGCGTTGGGATCGAGCGTGCCGGTATGGCCGAATTTTTTTTGTTTGTATTTTTTTCGCAACCGGGCGATGACATCGTGACTCGTCATGCCGTACGGTTTGTTGATTACGAGGATTCCATCCATCATGTTTTATCACCTGTTTCATTGTATGTGGTTTTTCATGGTTTGGCAACTTTGGCGTGTGCTATAATCGAAACGAAATGGAGAGTTTATGAAAATTCAATCGGTTTTACGGGCGATCCGGAACGCGGATCGCGATTTTGATTTAATTGGCGACGGGGATAAAATCGCCGTGGCCTTGAGCGGCGGAAAAGACAGCATGCTTTTGTTCGTCGCCTTAGGCATGTATCAAAAATTCAAAGGAAAAAATTTCGAGTTGTGCGGCATTCACGTCGATGTCGGCTTCGAGGACTTTGAGCACGAAAAAATGAAAGCGTTCGCCAAACAGCATGGCTTGACGCTCTACATCGAGAAAACGAGAATCTTCGAAATTTTGCAAAAAGAACAAAATCTGCATCGTGGTAAAATCCAGTGCTCGCTTTGCTCGACGTTGAAAAAAGGCGTGCTGTTCGAAAAGGCGAAGGCGCTTGGCTGCAACAAGATCGCTTTGGGCCACCATGGCGACGACGCGGTTGAAACGCTGTTTTTGAATATGATCCACGGATCCAAGGTGGCGACGTTTTTGCCAAAACAGTACATGTCGCGCATGGATATGGACATGATTCGCCCTCTGGTGTATCTCAAGGAAAGCGAGATCGTCGGCGTCGTCGAGGAAAACGGCATTCCCAGTGTCCGGCGCGTCTGTCCAAACGACGGCTTCACGCAGCGCCAGGAAATGAAGGAGTTTCTAGACAAGTTGTATGCGGCTTACCCGATGGCGCACGACAACTTTATCACGGCGCTCTCCAACACAAAGCAGATCCACTTGTGGCAAAACGCAAAAAAGGAGAAAAAATAAATACCGCTTTTTATGATCCGATGATACAATGAAACCGGAAATGGTATCTTCCAGAGAAATCGAACCGCGAAAGCTGATGATCCCTACGCTGTTTTCAGTATGGGCCATCGGCTTTTTTTGTGTGAAAGGAGATTGTTTCATGTTGTTTTCATTCGCGATTCTTTTTGGCGCCGGCTTGCTGCTTGGCAAGCTGTGCGAAAAGTTCAAACTGCCTTCCCTGCTTGGGATGCTTGTAGCCGGGATCCTCATCGGACCGTACGGGTTGAACGCGCTGGACAAAAGCGTGCTGGATATTTCGGCGCAGCTACGCAAGATCGCGCTCATCGTGATTTTGATCCGGGCCGGGCTGAACCTCGATCTGGCCGATTTAAAACGAGCCGGACGGCCGGCGATCTTGATGTGTTTCGTTCCGGCTGTCTTCGAAATCGCCGCGACGACGCTGCTCGCGCCGCTCGTCTTTCCGCTCTCGCGGCTGGACGCCGCGCTGGCGGGCTGCGTTTTAGCGGCGGTGTCGCCGGCGGTCATCGTGCCGCACATGCTCAAAGTCATGGAATCGGGCCGCGGCGTAAAACAAAGCATTCCGCAAATGATTTTGGCGGGAGCCAGCGCCGACGACATCGTCGTGCTCGTCCTGTTTAGTGTCGTCCTTTCGATGCAGTCGGGCCAGGGTGTCGACTTGTCCACGTTTTGGCGCATTCCCACGTCAATCGGTTTGGGCATCGCGGGCGGCATCGCGACAGGCTGGCTGCTGCTGCAAGGATTCAAGCGCTGGAAGCTCAATCCCGTCGAGGAAGTGCTCGTGTACTTGAGCGTGTGCTTTTTGCTTGTAACGCTTGAGGACACGCTCAACGGGCCGGTCGCGTTTAGCGGCTTGGTGGCGACGATGGCGGCGGGCATGGTCGTCGCACGCCAAAATCAAAAAAAAGCGAAATCGCTTTCGACTTCGTTTTCCTCGATTTGGACGATGGCGCAAATCGTGCTGTTTGTGCTTGTCGGCGCCTCGGTCAACGTGGCGTTCGCCACGCGTAGTTTTCTGCCGGCTCTCGTTTTGATTTTAGGCGTTTTGCTTGTGCGCATGGCAGGCGTCTGGTGCTGCCTGCTGGGCACGGGACTCCATCGCAAGGAAAAAGCGTTTTGTATGATCGCCTACATGCCCAAGGCGACCGTGCAGGCGGCCATTGGCGCCGTGCCGCTTTCCATGGGTCTGGCTTGCGGGGAAACCATTTTGACGATCGCGGTCACCGCCATTTTGGTCACCGCTCCGCTGGGCGCGTTTTTCATCGACCGGACGTATTCGTCGTGGCTGCGTCTTTAAATCAGGACGCCGTGCAGATGGTCGATTTCGTGCTGGATGATTTGCGCCGTGAAGCCGGCAAAGCGTTGCGTCCGCCGTTTGAATCGGCTGTCTTTGTATTCGACTTCGATTAGCTCGTAGCGGGTGCAGGCGTGCACGCCGCGCACCGACAGGCATCCCTCCTCCGTCTGGTATGGGATGCTTTTTTTGGTGATGACCGGGTTGTACATGAGCACATAGTCGTCCCCGTCCTGAATGGCGATGATGTTTTTCAGCTCGCCAATCATGTTAGCCGCCATGCCGACGCAATGGTGCGAATGCGCCTTTAACGTATCCAGCAAATCCTGGCCGATACCTCGATCGGCCTTGATGGCGGGTTTGGATGGCCGGGAAAGAATCGCTTCGTCATGGATGATTGTCCGTATCATAAAAGTCCTCCGTTTTTTTCATTGTAACGAAAGAAATCGGGTCCGGCAAGCGGTTTCCCGGCTTGGAATGTGTTCTTCTTTCCAAAAATATGATAAAATTTATGTAGTTTTTAAAAGAAAGGACAGATTTTATGGCTGGATGGATCGAGAATTGGCAAAACACCAAGAGAAAAAAACGATTTGAAACGATCTACGGCGTCGAATTGCCGGACGAATGCCGGGCGCAGGAATCAGGCCGTGTCGTTTCCCCGGGCCGCTTCGTGCTACGCTTTCCGTATTGGAAACACGCCAAGGCGGATGGCACGAAGGACCGCCGCAAAAAAGAAAACGAAATGATCTATCCCGAAAGCGTGCTCTGGATCGGATCGTTTCGGATCATATGCGAACAGCCTGCCCTTTTGCTTCGGCTTGCAAAACAGCTTCGCGCCCAGGGATGGGAGATTGACTTGTGCAAGGAGGAGCGCGAAAAAGCGCGACGACGGCGCGAGGAATGGAGCGAGTCGTTTGCCGACATCACGCTTCAAAAGCTCATTCGACGCTTTGAACGCGATCCCATCCGTTTTGAAACGTATTGCGCGACGCTCTTTGAAAAGCTTGGCTATACCGTTACGCAGACGCCGGCATCCAACGATGGCGGGTTTGACTTGCGGCTTGAGCGAGATGGCGCGCTGTTCGGTCTGGTGGAATGTAAGCTGTACCAGCCTTCGTCCAAGATTTCCCGGCCCGTCGTCCAAAAGCTCGTTGGCGCCAACGAGCTTTTCCAGGCGCCTCACCTGCTCATTGTGACGACGAGCTCGTTTACAAAAGAGGCAGCTTCGTTTGCCCGCTGTACCCATGTGCAAATGGTCGATGGCCAGGCGCTGCTTGCGCTCATCGAGTCCATCGCCCAAAAAGAGGAAGTGCCCGATCCGGGTGTGGTGGAGCTGGAGGCGGAAGATTTGCGACGCTGCTTCCCTTTGGATTTTGAGGAGGTATTTCAATGAACAAGGCGGGATGGAACCCGTGGCATGGCTGCCATAAGCTTTCGGAAGGCTGCAAATACTGTTTCATGCACACCTCCGATTTGCGGCATGGGCGCGATCCGGAGCTTGTATGCAAATCCAGCTCCGCGTTCGACTTGCCGCTTCGCAAAGACCGGAACGGATTTTGGAAAATTCCGTCCGGAACCGAGGTCGCGGTTTGTTTTACATCGGACTTCTTTTTGGAGGAGGCGGATCTTTGGCGCGATGAGGCGTGGTCGATTATTCGCTTTCGCGAAGATTTGCGTTTTTTGATTGCCACAAAGCGGGTGGAGCGAATCGGGCAATGTCTGCCGGCGGACTGGGGCGAAGGCTGGAAGCATGTCATGATCGCCGTCAGTTGTGAAAACCAGCGTCGGGCCGATGAGCGGCTGCACCTGTTTTCGAAGATTCCGTGCAAACACAAGGCGGTTTTCGCGGCGCCGCTGCTGGAGCCGATTGATTTTCGGGTCTGGTTTTCCCAAATGCGGATTGAACTCGTTTCCGTTTCCGGCGAGAACGGCCGGTACGCCCGGCCTTGCCGGTTTGAGTGGATCGAGCGAATTTATCAGGACGCCAAGGCGAATGGCGTGGCTTTCTCTTTTCATCAAACGGGAACCCACTTTGTGAAAGACAACATCTTGTACACCATCAGGCGGATGGATCAGTTTTCCCAGGCGAAAAAAGCGACGCGCTATTTGGCGCAAAAAAAGCGATAAAAAAAGCGGCAGTGCCGCTTTTTATCATATGATACCCAAGAACAGAGACTTTTCCCTGTATATACAGGTGGGTGAACTGTGATCAAAATTAGGATCCCCACGCGTAGCGGGTCTTCAACACAAATGACCAACATCCGTTCTCCCTTATCTCAACTTGTAGGAAAAATTAAATATCCTTGGGCAACTCCTATAATACCCAATGTCGTCGGACAATGCAAGTGGCAGAATCGTTTTTGAATGTATTGTTCTTTTCAATATTTTTTTCGATTTTTTTTCGATAAAGGTTTATAATGAATTCAAAAGAAAGAAAGAATGTATTTATGGAAAAAAAGATTCAACGCTTCTTCCTGAAAAATCATATTGAACCAACCGAAATCAAATACATCAAACGGGAAGAGGGAAAGACTTGTATTTACCTCATCGACGGGCGGATTGTGGAGACGTACACGCCGCTCAAGGCGATCGTGGACGAGCTGCCGGTCGACGAATTTCTCTCCATCAACAAAGGAATCGTCGCCGCCACCTGCCGAATCGTCAACATCAAGGACGATTTGTACACGATGCGCGACGGGAGCATATTTAAAGGGAGGGCGCGGATGCCCCGCCTTTTAAAATACGAGCACGAAAAGAAATTCAACACCTCGAAAAAAAGCCAGGAGCTCGAAATCGACGCGCAATGCGCGATTTTCGACGATTGCCCTTTGCCGTTCGCGCTGGTCGGAATCGAATACGACCACGACGGCCACGAACTCGATTATATCGTTCACTATGCCAACGACGCCTGTTTGCGTTTGTTTGACAAACAGGAGGAAAACGTGTTGAATCAATCGCTCTATTTGTTCAATATCGAGAAAAAGACCCTGGTTTTAATCGCGGATGTCGCCTTAAACGGAGGACAGCGCGTATTTCAATTTCTCTCGGTTCCGCGCGCTATCCAGTGCTACCAGCCCGAGGACGGGTTTTGCGCCTTGTTGATGATGCCCGAGTAAATTCAAGGTATAGCTTGCGCTATATCTTTTTCTTTTCTCCATTCAAAAAAAGAGAGCGCTCAGCTCTCTTCCTGCTCCTTGTTTAAATCCGAAAACAAGTCGTTTCGATACACGCCATCCTCGATGAGTTTTTCAAACGAGGCGACGACCTGCGGCTTGTCCTCCTTGAACGTCACGCCAAACCATTTATCGTTGGTTTGCAGCACTTTCACGTCAAACTCCCCTTTAGGCAATTCCTGCCCGATAAAGATCGGCAGCAAAAACTCCGCGCTGTTCTCGTTGCCTTTGTTTTGCTCGAAAAAGTCGACAAATCCTTTGGAAAGCCGGTCGACAAATTCCGGTGTCAAGCCCCACATGTTCATCGAAACGAACGAATCGAGATCCAGCGGCTTGCCATCCGCCTCGGCGCCGTCCTTCGTTTTGACGATGTTTTTCGTTTCCTGGACGTCAACCAGTTCCATGTTGTCGTTCACCTTGCAAATGCCACGGGTCACGCCGCCAAAATCCGACAACGTGTTTTTTAACAAAAATCCCGCCATGCAGTAATGATCCGGATGCTTCGGATCGTAGTGCTGCAGGAAATTTTGGATCGCGACGAACGCCTCCTTGCCATAGTAGTCGTCCGCGTTGATGACGACAAACGGCTCCTGAATCAATTCGCGGCACGCCAAAACCGCCTGTCCGGTTCCCCATGGCTTTTTCCGCTCCCCAACCGGCTGGATTCCATCCGGCAGATCCGTCAGGGACTGGTACGCGTATTGGACTTCCACCCCGTGCTGCGCACACATTTTTTCGATTCGGTCGCCAATGACCTCCATAAAGTCCGGTTCGATGTCCTTTCGAATAATAAAGATGATTTTATTGAAACCGGCTTCGATCGCGTCGTGGATCGAATAATCCATGATGATTTCGCCGTTTGGTCCCACGCCTTCCAGCTGCTTGATCCCGCCGCCATAGCGCGAACCCAGACCGGCAGCCATAATGACTAACGCTGTTTTCATGTTCTCATTTCTCCTTCCTCGTATATTGTACCGTATTTTTTACGATATCGGTAAAAATTTTCATCGCCCGCTGCGCGTTTTTACTATTGGCGACTTCTCCCGTCAACATGATCGAGGAGGCGCCATCGTACACCGCGTGAAAGACATCGTTGACTTCCGCACGCGTCGGAACCGGCCGCTCGATCATCGAGTCAAGCATTTGCGTCACGACCATATACGGTTTGCCGGCCGTCTTGCAGCGGCGCTCGATGTCATGCTGGACGATTGGAATCCAGTCCAGGCCGACCGCGTTGGCCAAATCGCCCCGGGCGATGACGATTTCATCGCAAACCGGAAAAAGAGATTCCAGATTTTCCCATCCGCTTTCGCTTTCGATTTTGGCATACACTTTCACATTCGCCCCGAATCGGTCCAGCGTTTCCCTGACCTTGACCAAATCGCTGGCGTCCCGCACAAACGGCTGCATGACGCTGTCGACGCCAAACGCCTTGATTTGCCGGATGTTTTCGAGATCCTCGGCGCAAAGCGGCGGCTGGCGGAGCTCCTTGTGCTCGATCGCGACGCTTTTGTTTGATGTCAGCTTGCCGCCCAAAATGATCTCGCCATCGAAAAAGCCTTCCCCGACCCGTTTGACCTCGGCTAAAATCTTGCCGTCATCCAGCAGCACGCGGTCGCCTTTTTCAGCGGCGGACACCACGACAGGCGGCACCGGAACGCGCTCGCCAAAGCGCACGATGTCCCCGCACAGCAAATGGATCCCGTTTTCGATGCGGCCGACCCGAAGCTCCGGCCCTTTCATGTCAATCAAGAGCTCGACTTTTTTTCCGGTTTTTTGCTCCGCGAGCCGCAGCGCCTCGATCCATTCGCGGCTTTGTTCCAGGGAGGAATGGGAAAGATTGAGCCGGATGCCCGTCATTCCAAGACGGATCATCGTCTCGATTTGCCCGCACGTGTGAAGCGTCGGGCCAAATGTCCCGAAAACCCGCACTTCGTTTGCCATTATTCTTTTTCCGTCACGGCGATGTGGAGCTCGTCCAGCTGCTTTGGATCCACCGGCGTCGGCGCTTTGGACATCGGGCATTTCGCGGCCGCGTTTTTCGGGAAGGCGATCACGTCGCGAATCGAATCCGTTTCCGCCAAAATCATGGCAACCCGGTCAAACCCGAGCGCCAGACCTCCATGCGGCGGCGTTCCGTACTGGAAGGCGTCCACGAAGAAACCGAACTTGTTTTGAATGTCCTCGTCGCTCAAGCCAAGAATCTTGAAAATCTTCTTTTGCAAGTCGTTGTCGTAAATCCGCATACTGCCTCCGCCCAGCTCGTATCCATTCAGGATGATGTCGTAGGCGTTGGTCTTCACTTTGGAAGGATCCGTGTCAAGCAGCGGCAAGTCTTCTGTTTTCGGCATCGTGAACGGATGGTGCTCGCTCACGTAGCGGCCTTCCTCCTCGCTCCATTCGAACATCGGGAAATCCACGACCCAAAGAAACGAGAACTCGTCGTTTTTCTTCAACCCTTTTTGCCGGGCGATTTCGCTTCGCAGCGCGCCAAGCGCCGTGCAGGCCTTTCGCCACGTGTCCGCCACGATAAAGATCGTGTCGCCGTCTTTTGCGCCCATAGTTGCAATGAGCGCCTTTTCGTCGTCGTCGCTAAAAAACTTGCGGGCCGGTCCCGACAGGACGCCATCCTGCATTTTGAAAACGACCAGTCCCTTGCCGCCGTTTTTCTTCACAAGGTCGGTTAGCTTTTTCACTTCCTTGTTGGAAGCGTGGAAGTCGTCCGCCAAAAAGCCTTTGATCGTTTCCGCCGACTGGAAGACTGGAAACTCGATTCCTTTGCATTGCTCGGTCAAGTCTTCAAACACCATGCCAAACCGGTTGTCCGGCTTGTCGGATCCGTATTTGTTCATGGCCTCGTCCCAGGTCAGCTTCAAAAACGGACGTTCGACTTCGATGCCTTTGACTTCCCGCATCGTCTTGCACAGCATTTCCTCGGTGAAATCCATGATTTCCTGCTCACTTAAAAACGACGTTTCAATATCGACCTGGGTAAAGTCCGTCTGGCGGTCCGCCCGCAAATCCTCGTCGCGGAAGCAGCGCGCGAACTGATAGTACTTGTCGAGTCCCGCGATCATGAGCAGCTGCTTGTACAGCTGTGGCGACTGCGGCAAAGCGTAAAACGATCCGGGATGGACGCGGCTAGGCACCAAGTAATCGCGCGCGCCTTCCGGCGTCGATTTGCCAAGCATTGGCGTTTCCACTTCCAAAAAACCGTGGTTGTCTAAATAGTCGCGCAAGGAGCGGCTGACCGCGTGGCGGGTTTTCAGCCGCTGCTGCATGATCGGACGGCGAAGATCCAGGTAGCGGTATTCCATCCGCGTGTCTTCGAGCGCGTCGGTTTCATCCGCGATGATGAGCGGTGTCGTCTTGGCGGTGTTGATGATGTTCACCTTGTCAACGAGAACTTCGATCGCCCCGGTTGGCATGGCGGGATTGGGATCTTTTCGCTTTTCCACGACGCCTTCGACTTGAATGACGTACTCGTTGCGCACGTCTTTGACTTCCGGCGCGATTTGCTCGTCAAACACAAGCTGGCAAATGCCCGTCGTGTCCCGTAGGTCGATAAAGCAAAGCTGCCCGAAATTTCTTTTTTTGGAAACCCAGCCGACAAGCTGCACCCGCTCGCCGACGTTGGCTTCCCGCAATGTTCCATTGTATTTCGTTCTGTACATCGTTTATTCCTCCTCGTGTTCGTGATGGTGATGATGGTGTTCTTCTTCCTCTTCCACCAGCTGCCGGTCCAGGAAAGCGACCATGTCCGCCACCGGAATGTTAACTTGTTCCCGTTTTTCAAGCAGTTTGATTGTCACGCTTTGTTCTTCCATTTCCTTGCTGCCAATCAAAAAGGCGGTTTTGGCGTGCTTGCGGTCGACCGTTTTGAACTGGCCTTTGAACGAGCGCCCGATCAAGTCCATTTCGCTGCGATAGCCATACGCGCGCAGCTCCGTCAGCACTTCAAACGCGTACCCGCGCGCTTCTTTGTCCAGAACCATGACATAGGCGTCCAGACCGTTGTCTTCTTCCAAATTGATGCCTTCGGCTTCCAAAGCGATCAGCAGCCGTTCCATTCCAAGCGCCCAGCCGATGCCGCTCATGCCTTCCGGTCCGCCAAAATACGGGATCAAGCCATCGTAGCGACCGCCGGCAAGCACGGTGGACTGCGCGCCCATTTCCTTGTTCAGCGACACGATTTCAAACACGGTATGCGTATAGTAGTCCAGGCCGCGGACGAGCTTGCTGTCGATCTCGTATGGAATGTCCAGCTGTTCCAGCGCCTGGCAAACCGTGTCAAAATAACGCCGGCTTTCCTCGTTGAGATAGTCGGCCATGCGCGGCGCGTCTTTCATGCATTCCTTGTCGTGGTCGATTTTGCAGTCCAGAAGCCGGAGTGGATTTTGTTCGTAGCGACGTTTGCAGTCCGCGCAAAGATCACCGACATACGGCGCAAAGTATTCCCGCAGCGCGTTGCGGTACGCGGCCCGGCTCTCGTCGTCGCCCAAGGTGTTCAGCAGCACTTTGATGTCGTTAAGACCGAGCGCTTTCAAAATCGAATACGCCAGGACGATGACTTCGACATCCGCGTATGGATCTTTAACACCAAGCGACTCGACGCCAAACTGGTTGAAGAGCCGCAGCCGTCCTTTTTGCGGCCGCTCGTGCCGTGCCATCGGCCCCATATAGTACATTTTGATTGGCAAATCGGGATCGGCGTACATTTTGTTTTCGACAAAGCTGCGCACAACGCCCGCCGTTCCTTCCGGGCGCAGCGTCAGCGACGTGCTCGAGTTGGCGAGCTGGAACGTGTACATTTCCTTGTTGACCATGTCGCTGGAGTCGTTGTCCCGCTTGAACACGTTCGTGTGTTCAAAAAACGGGGTGCGAATTTCGTTGAATCCATACAAATAGCAGAAATGACGAAGCGTCTGCTCCAGCGCCTGCCATTTGGATGAGGAGGCGGGCAGGATATCCTGCGTGCCTCGAGGGATCTGGTAGCTCATTTTTTATTTTCCTCCTATAAAAAAAAGCGCCCGAAAACGATATAAGGACGCGGTTGCGCGGTGCCACCTTATTTCTTACGTTTTGTAAGCGCTCTAGTCTTAACGCGACGAACGATCAGGCATTTCCTCCTGATTCCTCCAAAGTGTCCCGTTTCCATTTGTGTTGAAATGTCTCAGCGTCCCATTTCTCTCTGTGAACACGCCTGGATCCGTCTCTTTTTCATTGGATCGTATTTTTAGTCATCTAAGTTGCTGACGTTGTGGTAAACGTTTTGCACGTCGTCCACGTCGTCGAGAAGAGTGACAAGACGTTTGAACAAGTCTTTGTCTTCCCCTTCGAGTTCCACGGTTTCGTTTGGAACCATTTTATCTTCAAGTACGAGGAATTTCACATCCGGAATCAGCTCTTCCACGACGGTTTTCGCGTCGTCGAGCTGGTTAGGATCCACGGTGATCGTCATGTATCCGTCTTCGATTTCGACATCGTTCAAGTCGATGTCGTGTTCGATCATGGCGTCCATCATCGCCTCCTCGTCGGCGTATTCGATGACGATGACGCCAAGATGCTCGTAGCCAAAGGAAACCGAGCCGCCCACACCGAGTTTGGCGTGGCTCTTGTTGAAGCAGGCGCGCAGGTTCGCGATCGTCCGATTGGCGTTGTCGGTCAGACAGTCGATAATGATCGTGCTTCCGCCACCGGAACCAAATCCTTCGTACCGGGCGGAGGAGAAGTTTTCATCCGCGCTCGATTTCGCCTTGTCAATCGCCCGCTTGATAACGTCCGCCGGCACGTTGTTGGCCTTGGCGCGCTCAATGGCTTTTTTCAAAGTCTGGTTCATGTCCGGATTCGGATCCCCGTTTTTGGCGGCGACCAGGATCTCTTTCGAATATCTAGAATATACTTTTGCTTTTTGATTGGCCGTTTTCTGCATCGCGGCAGCACGGACCTCAAAGTGTCTTCCCATACTATCTCACCTTTCACTAATTTTTTTCAGTATACCAGTTGAATCGACTTTATTCAACTTTCGCATAGCGCTCAATGATCTTTTGAACGAGTGGATTGCGGACGACGTCGCTGTCATGCAGGTGGACGATCTCGATTCCTTCGATTCCTTCCAAAATCTCGCACGCCTGCGTCAGGCCGGAGTCCTTTTTTCGAATCAGGTCGATTTGGGTGATATCGCCGGTCACGATCATTTTCGCGTTGCGCCCCATTCGCGTCAAAAACATTTTCATTTGCGCTTTCGTCGTGTTTTGCGCCTCATCCAGGATCACGATCGCATCGTTAAGCGTCCGTCCGCGCATAAACGCGAGCGGCGCGATTTCGATGATTTCCTTTTCCAAATACTTTTCGACGATTTCCGCGCCAAGCATTTCGTTGAGGGCGTCATACAGCGGCCGAAGATACGGATCGACTTTTTCCTTCATGTCGCCGGGCAAAAAGCCAAGCGACTCCCCGGCCTCGACGGCGGGTCTGGTCAATATGATCTTCTCCACTTTTTCTTTTTTCAGTTCCGAAACGGCATAGGCTACCGCAAGATACGTCTTTCCTGTTCCCGCCACACCGGTCGAAAAGACGATGTTGTTGTTTTCCAATGCGCTGCAAAGGATCGTCTGGCCGATCGTTTTCGGATAAATCAATTTCCCGCTCTTCGTTTTGACAACCGGTGCGTCGCGCTTGATCGAGAATGTCTTCAATTCTCCCTTTTTCGCCAAATCGCATAAATACAGCACGTCGCTTTCCGATAACCGGCCGCGATCCTGAATGCGTTCCAGGCACTTTTCGATCACGAGTTCGATTGCGGGCGCGAGCGCCTCTTCCACTTTGATTTTCTGCGCGCGGACGACGACTTCCGTATCGAAAGCCTTCTCGATAGCGCGGATATGGCAATCATGAGAGCCGATCAGCGTCTGCATGTCGTCAAAAGAATACCCGGAATAGTCCAATGTTTGATAAGACAAGAAATACCTCCATTTGTGCAACAGAAAAAAAATCTGCAGAACTGCAGATTATTTACCTCTACGAGCTTTGCGTGCAGCTTCAGATTTTAATTTTCTGCGCACGCCAGGTTTAACGTAAAATTCTCTTTTGCGGGCCTCAGCAAGGGTGCCGTTGCGAGATACTTGACGTTTAAATCTTCTTAAAGCGTCATCTAATTGTTCGTTTTCTTTAAGAACAACTTTTGGCATGAACAAAACCTCCCTTCCCGAGTTGTACATTAAGATTATATCAAGATTTTCCAAGAAAGCAAGTCCTGTTTCAAGGAAATTGATTTATTTTTTCAAGAGGCATTCGTAGCCGGTTTCTCTTAAGATCCGCTCCCCCGTATCAAGAGAGTGTACGCCCGCCACCAGATGAAAGCCGCACCGTTCATAGGCGTGCATGGCGCGTCTATTCCAGTCGACGACAAGAAGCCGCAACGCGACATACCCTTGTTTGGCGGCTTGCGCTTTCGCGCTCTGAAGCAAACGCTGGCCATCGCCTCGATTCCAGCGCGACGGATGCACACCCATACGCGCCAGCGTGCCACTCTGCTCGCCAGCGTGTTCCCAGGCAAGATCCGTCTTTTCGCTAGCCGTCAAAACATACACGCCAACGATCTCCTCCCCGGCTTCAAGCACGAAGACGCGCTGGTGGGCGATGTCCTCGTCCACCATACACATCGGATACACGTCGTCCCAAATCGCCTCGCCTGTCGTTTTCATCGCTTCGTGAATGGCGCCATAAAGAGCGCGGATGGCGTCGGAGTCGGCCGGTTTCGCCTGTCGGATGACTTCCATTTTTACTGTCCCCGGTATTTGTGGATGCACTCTCGCACCGCCATATGGTCACCCACCCATGGCGCGCGTCCGTTTTCCCGGTAAATGAACACTTCGTCGCCTTTTCCCAGCAGCAAAATCGTATCGCCGGTTTTCGCGCTTTCCACCGCCTGCCGGATGGCTTCGTACCGGTCTTCGATAAAGATGTTCGTCGTTTCCTGAATACCTTCCTTGATTTGCGCGGCGATTTCTTTTGGATCCTCGTCCCGGGGATCGTCTTCTGTCAAAATGATAAAATCGCAATACTTGTCCGCCAGCTCGCCAAACACCTTTCGCTTGGCGACATCGCGCTTGCCGGCCGACCCAAACACGGCGATCAAATTGCCGTCTTCCTTCGTGATGGAACGTCCGAATTCCATCACTTTTTGCAAGCCGTCCGGCGTGTGGGCGAAATCGACGATCACGTTGAAATCCTGCCCTTCCTTGATTTGCTCCAGACGTCCTTGCACTTGCGGGATCTGGCAGCACGCCGCGATGATTTTTTCCAGCTCGATTCCGGTTTCATGCAGCGCCGCGATGGCCGCCAGCAAATTGTAAATGTTGTACGTCGCCACCAAATTGGTCATTACCGGATACGACTTGCCCTGGTAAACCAAATCGAAATGGGAAGCCTCGTTGTTCATCTGGATATGGATTGCGCGGTAGTCCGCCTCGTTTTCAATGCCGTATGTCACGACGCGGGCGGCGCAAAGAGCGGCCAGCTCGGCGTATTTTGGATCGTCCTTGTTCAGGATGCACACGCCGTCGCTTCGGACGCGGTCTTTGAACAAAATGCTTTTGGCGTCAAAGTAGTTTTCCAGCGTCCCGTGAAAATCGAGGTGGTCGTACGTGAAGTTGGTGAAGATCGCCACGTTGAAATTGATGCCGTTGACACGCCCCTGGGAAAGACCGTGGGAGCTGACTTCCAGCGCGCACGCCTTCATTCCGGCGTTGACCATGTCCGAGAGCTTCGACTGCAAAAACAGCGCGTCGGGCGTCGTCAAATCCGGCATCAGCTTCACGTCGCCATATTCGATCGCGATCGTTCCGATGTAGCCGCATGGCTCGATCGGATCCAAAATCGAACGAATGATGTTGGCAATCGTACTTTTTCCGTTCGTGCCGGTAATGCCGTACATCGTCATCTTATCCGAAGGCTTGCCGTAAAAAATCCGGGCGCACTGGTTCATCGCCTCGTTGACATCGTGAACGCGGATATAAATGACACCGTCTTTTTTGTGCTGGATTTCTTTGGAGTGCACGACGCAAATCGCCCCGTTTTCAATGGCGGAGTCAATAAAATCGTGACCGTCAAAAGTCAGGCCAGGCAAACAGAAATACACATTGTCTTTCTTGACTTTTCGAGAATCGAAACACAGCCCGCTCACATTGACCGTCGGCGCGTTTTTAAATAGCTTACTTAATCGCATTTTCATCTTCCTTTTTTACTTTGACTTGATAATGGTCGTCTTCAATCGAATCGAACGTCACATGCAGACGTCCAGACAGAGGGATCTCGCTTTCGATTCGAACCGGATGGTACTGGTTCGTGTAGCCTGTCCATTCGTCCCCCTCTTGCTGCTCAATGAGCACATCCCCTTCCTTGAAACGGGCCATATCCTTGGCACGCAGCTGTCTGGATTGCTCCAAAAGCCGCTCGACGCGTTCCTTGACCACGGCTCCATGGACGGTTCCGGGCATTTTTTCCGCTGCCGTCCCCTTTCGAATGGAGTACGGAAAAACGTGCAGAAACGAAAAGCCGATCGCCGTTAAATTTTCCATTGTCTGTTCGAACTCCTCGTCGCTCTCCTGTTTGAATCCGGCGATGACATCCGTGGAAATGGAAACATCCGGAATCGAATGGCGGATCGCTTCGACTCGATCTTGAAATTCCTGTATCGTGTACGGACGGTTCATTCGTTTTAAGGTCGCGTCGCATCCCGACTGAACCGGGATATGAAGATGGTGGAGAATTCGCGGCTCGCGCGCCATCAGCGCGATAAACCGGTCGCTGATTTCCGTGATCTCGATGCTGGAAAGCCGGTATGTGACCTTTTCGCTTGTATTGGCGAGAAGCGCTTCCAGCAAGTCGACGAGATCGTGTTCGCCATCGTCGTAGCGGCCGGTGTGGATCCCGGTCAGCACGATTTCCAAATGGCCTTTTTGTTCCAGCTGTTTGGCGATGGAAACGACTTCGTCCAGCGCCAGGGAGCGCTCCCTTCCGCGGGCGTAGGGAATGATGCAGTAGGAGCAAAACTGGTTGCATCCGTCCTGCACCTTCAAAAAGGCCCGGTGCTTCGTTTCGAACCGCTCGATGGGCATCGCCTCAAAATCAAAGCGCTCGCCCACCGGCTGAATGTCTTCGAACCGCTCTCTTGTTTTTATGTGGCTTTCAATCAAATCGGCCACTTTCTTTTTATCTTTAGATCCAATCAGCAAATCGGCGCCGATTTTTTCTTTTTCTTCCGGCGTGGCCACTTGCGCGTAGCAGCCAATCACGACCGCGTAGGCGTCTGGATTTTTCTTTTTGGCGCGATGAAGCATTTGTCTCGATTTGGCGGCGGCGGTGTTGGTCACCGCGCACGTGTTCACAACGATGACGTCGAAATTCTCGTCGTCCTCCGTCCATCCCTTTTCCTTGAGCGCCTTGCCGTAAAATTGCGATTCATACGCGTTGACTTTGCAGCCAAGCGTCACGATGGAAAACCTCATGATTCAACCTCCCAGTTTTGACAGTGCGTTTGGTACTCGATGCAGCTGAGCACATAGCATACCGCCGTTTCCGCCCGCAAAATATCGTTGCCTAGCGAACAGCTCGCGAACCCTTGTTCGTTGAGCCGCTCGATTTCCGCCGGCGTGAATCCGCCTTCCGGTCCGACGCAAAACGTGACCGAGCTTGGATTTTTTTGCAGGAAATTGGCCAGATGGCGGCTTGGCTCGTCTTCTTTTTCATAGGCGACCAAATTGCATCGGCTTTTGTATTCCGCCAGGTTGTCGATCGTCGTCACCGGAAGCAGCTCCACTTTGTCGCTTCGATTGCACTGGCGGCAGGCGGCCATCAAAATCGAGTTCCAGCGTTCCATTTTTTTCAGCGCCTTTTTATCGTCGAGCTGGATGATGGAATAACGGGAAACGAACGGGACGATTCGGCTGACGCCCAGCTCGCACGCTTTTTGCAGCATCCATTCAAAACGGTCGGATTTGATGAGCGCCGCGCACAAAGTCACGTCGACAAGCCTTGGTTCCGTTTCTTCCTTTCCGAAAACGTACAAATACGGTTTTTTCGCCGGATGGGCCAGGAACACCTCGTCATCGCAAATGACGCGGATCGTTTCGTTTTCCCTCGTTCGCAAAACGTCGAAAATATGATGAGCTTGTTTTTCATCGAGGCAAAATTCGTTGTTTAGCGCGCATTTCGCATCGGTAAAGACTTGCTTCATTTTTTGTCGTCTCCCTCGTTATCGCTCATCGCCGTCAACTGTTTGATTTCATACGGTTTGAGCCGCCGGTATTCTCCCGGACGCAGTCCTTCGTCGCTGATCGTTCCGAATCTGGACCGGTGAAGCCGCCGGACCTGGTGGCCGAGGGCTTCCATCATATTTTTGACTTGATGGTTTTTTCCTTCGTGGATCGTCAGTTCCACGATCATCCGGTCGCGCGTGTAATCCTTTTGTTTAATGGACACTTTGGCTGGCGCGTATTTTTCCGTTTTTGTCTTTAATCCGGATTTCAGGCGGAAAATATCCTCGCCGCTGAGCATCCCTTGCAAGTTGACAATGTATGTTTTTGGCAAATGGTATTTGGGATGGATCATGCGGTTCGTGAATTTTCCGTCGTTCGTGACAAGCAGCACGCCGCTCGTGTCGTAGTCCAGCCGTCCAACCGGATAAATCCGGATGCCTTTTGGCAAATAGTCAAGCACGGTTTGCCGGTCTTTTTCATCCCGAACGGAACAAATCGTCCCTTTCGGTTTGTTGATGACGTAATACACCTTTTCCTCTTTTGTCAGCGGACGGCCATTGACGACCACCTCGTCGCCGCCGCTCACTTTGACGCCAAGCGTTTTGACGATGACGCCATTGACTTTCACCTTTCCCGCTTGAATGAGCTCCTCGGCTTTTCGGCGCGAGCAAATCCCCGCTTGCGCGATTACTTTTTGAAGACGTTCCATTTATTGTTCCTCCTTGTTTTGAACAAACAATTCCTCCTGCACTTCCTTGGTTTCGAGTTCGGGGAGTTCGGCGAGCGTTTCGAGTTCGAACGCGTCCAAAAATTCCCCGGTCACTTGATAGAGCAGCGGTTTGCCGACCACATCGAGCCGGTCTTTGGCCTCGATCAAGCCGCGCAGCTGCAATTTTTTGAGCATCACCTCGCAGCTTACTCCGCGGATCTCCTCGATCTCGACGCGGGTGATCGGCTGGCGATACGCGATAATCGCCAATGTTTCCATCGCCGCTTGCGACAACGTCGCTTTTTTGAATTGCTCAAACAGCTTTTCCCCGTAGGGGTACACAAATTCTTTTGTGACAAATTTATATCGGGAGGCGTACTCCACGAGCTCGATTCCTTTGGCGTCGTGGCTGTATTCCTCTTTGATGGTTTCCAGCAGCGCCAGCAGTTCTGTCCGGCTTACTTCCTGGAGCAGCGACTGGAGCTGAAGCAAAGACAAGCCTTCTTCTCCGGCCATGAAGATCAAACCTTCCACAATGGCTTTGCGGCTGTTCATGCGATGGCTCCTTTCTGCACATAAATCGTATCATCCTCGCCCAGATGAAACGTCAACTTTCGATCGTGGATCATGTCCAGGATCCCTAAAAAAGTTACGATAACCATATGAAGGCTGACGCAGTCCTGGCAAAGCTCCTGAAACGAGAACACGCGACTTGAATCAAAGCGGCGCATCTGCGCTTCGATTTGCTCGACGCGCTCCTCGACGGAAATTTCCTTGATGCTGACTTTGGTTTCGTAGGGCTCCAGCAAGGCGAGCCGGTGCAAGACGCGCTCAAACGCCTTGGACAGCTCGTATACGCTTTGATTGCGCAAGACGCCGTCTTCCTTCGGCTTGGCCCAGGCGTCGATCAGCGACGAGGCCGGTCTGGCGAAATGGCGCTGGCGGTCTTCGTAGCGGGCTTTGAGCTGTCCGCTGACGTCTTTGTATTTCTGGTATTCGATCAAGCGGGAAACGAGTTTTTCCCGCTGGTCTTCCTCGTATTCTTCTTCGATCGCCACTTCGCTGCGCGGCAAAAGCTTTCGGCTTTTGTATTCGATCAAACTGGCCAGCTCGCTTAAATACTCGCTCGCGATTTCAAGCTGGAGCTGTTTCATTTGCGCGATATACGCGATGTATTGCGTCGCCAGCGTGTTCATGTCCAGATCCATCAAATCAAGCTTATTCGTTTTGATCAAATGAAGCATGAGATCGAGTGGTCCTTCGAACTGGTCGATCGAGATTTGAAATTCCATTATATCACCTTCATGGATTATACCAAATTTGTCGCCCGCATACAAAGTTTGTTCGTCCACTCCATAGCCAAATGGAATGGTTCGTGTTAATATGGACAAGATAAGGAGGATATACTGTGAAACGTGCACTGTTGTTTTTGTGTGTGGGTTTGTTTATCGCGCTGGTCCTCCAGCCTAATATCGCCAATTCTTCCAACGAAAAAGACATCCGGGTTCCCCAGATCGGGGAAAGCGCCCCGGTGACGAACGAGGATATTACGCAATCGTCTTCCCAATCGAAGATTCGCATCGGCATCGACGCCAGCCATGGCGGCGCCGATCTGGGCTATGTCGGAAACAATGAAATTCCGGAAAAGGAAATCAATCTCGAACTGGCGCTTCGAGTCGGCCGGAAGCTTCAGGCCGCGGGATATGAAGTCGTGTACACGCGACAAGATGACAACGTGGACGCCAGCGGCGAGGATCTCGTGAACGCGCAGCGTCTAAGCGACATGCAGGCGCAGGACGTCGATTTCCTGCTCAGCTTCCAATCCGGAAACACGACGGATCCTCTGATGAAGGGATTCACCATCTTCACAAGACCGGATGAGCAAAACGTGGCTTTGGCCAATGAAATCGGCCAGGAGCTCGTGGCGATCAACTTTTCAAATTACGAAGGAATCGACACAGATCACTATTCCAATTTTTCGATTCTTTCCAACCGAAACATTCCGACGATTTTGATTGAGCTTGGCTATTTATCCAATCCGGAAGACTACACCCGCCTGACGGATCCGGATTACCAGGAAAAAATCGGCCAGGCGATTACCAACGCGTTTTTAAATGAAATCCAGTAACGATCCGGCCGGCGCGCCGGATTTTTTTCATGAACGTCAATTTTTTTCTTTCTCCAAATAGCGAGTGTGATATAATGCACGCAAAGGAATGATTTTATGAAGGAAAAAAACTTGTATAAAGGCATGATTTTCGACCTGGTTGAAAAAGAGGTCGAAATCCATGGAAAACCTTATCGACGGGAAATCATCCGCCATCCTGGCGGGGTCGGCGTCTTGTGTGTGAAAGACGAGCGCGTGCTGCTCGTTCGTCAATACCGCCACGCGATTGAAAAAGAAACGCTTGAAATTCCGGCCGGCAAGCTGGAATACGGCGAGGATCCGATGACGTGCGGAATGCGGGAACTCAACGAGGAAGCGCGCCTGGAGGCGGATTCTCTGGAGTTGATCGAAACGATCGTGTCCACACCGGGTTTTTGCGACGAGAGGATCTATATTTATAAGGCGTGCAATCCGCGAAAAGCGGTTCATGAACTCGCCCAGGACGAAGACGAGGACCTGGATTCCTTTTGGCTTCCGCTTGACGAAGCGTATGAAAAAGTACGGAATCGCGAAATCGAAGACGCAAAGACGGTGGTCGCGATCCAATATGCAGTAATAGAAAAAGAGAGAGAAAGAGGAAACTGATCGTGAATTTTATTTTTATCAGCCCGAACTATCCGGAAAACTACTGGATGTTCTGCCGTGGACTGAAAAAATACGGTGCCAAAGTGCTGGCGATTGTCGACGCGCCGTATGACAGTTTACGTCCGGAACTTAAACAAAATGTGGATGAATGCTATGTGGTGCAAAGCTTCCACAACTATGACGAAATGCTGAAAGCCGTCGCCTATTTTACATTTAAATATGGCAAAATCGACTGGATCGAATCCAACAACGAAGCGTGGCTGGCACTAGACGCCCGTCTGCGCGACGACTTTAATGTGCGCAGCGGTTTCTCGCTGGAAAAAATCAACGAGTTCCAGTCCAAAGCCGCGATGAAGAAATACTATGAAAAAGCCGGCGTCCCTGTGGCCCGCTATTGTCTACCCCGCTCTTTGGAAGAAGCGAAGGCGTTCGCCGAACAAATCGGCTTCCCTCTTGTGCTCAAGCCGGATCATGGCGTGGGCGCGAGCTTTACCTACAGTTTGTATTCCATGGAAGACTTGGAAAAATACTACGAGAACACGAAGGATTTGTGCATGATCCTGGAAGAGTACGTAAAAGGCGATGTCATCACGTTGGATGGGATTTGCGACGCCCAAGGAAAGATCCGCTTTTTGGGAAGCATGGAATATGTGGGCAACTGCATGGAATCGGTTTTGAACCAGGACTCGATTGGCTGCTTCTACACGTTCAACATCAGCGAGGAATATCGACAAATCGCTCAAAACGTGATTGACGCGTTTGAATTGAAAAACCGTTTTTTCCATGGCGAGTATTTCCGTTTGACCGAGGACATCGAAGGCCTTGGAAAGAAAGGAACGCTCATCGGCCTGGAAGTGAACTTCCGTCCGCCTGGAGGATTCGCGCCGGATTTGATGAACTATTCCAACGATATCGACGTTTACGAGTTGTGGGCGGAAGTCCTGTTGCGTCAGAGCGCTTCCTACTCGAAACTTCGAAAATTCTCCGCTGGATTCGCGGGACGGCGCGACTGCATTCCGTATCGCTACAACACGCAGGAAATTGAAACCATGTTCAACGACGAGCATTTAGGAACGGAGCTTTTGCCGCCTGCGTACACAGCCACGATGGGCAACGTGACAATTAAGGCCCGCTTCACGTCCAACGAGCGACGGGAGGAGTTTTTTAAAACCGCATTGGAAAGACTAGGTGATTAAGTTTGATCTTAAAGTTCGACGTATATATGCGTTCACTGGATGTGTATCGGAAGATCCACATGTATCTCCCGGATGACTATCTGGTCCAAAACAAAAAATATCCAGTTTTATATATGTTTGACGGACACAACCTTTTCTACGATGAAGACGCGACGTTTGGCCGCTCCTGGCGATTGGCGGAAGCGATTGAACGATTTGGCAAAGAACTGATTGTGGTAGGTCAGGAATGTTCGCATGAAGGCAATGAGCGCCTGGATGAATATTCCCCCTACCCTTTTTATGATTGTGCTTTTGGCGCGTTTCATGGCAAAGGAAACTTGACGATGGAATTTTTTGTGAACGATTTGAAGCCGTATATCGACGCCCATTTTCCGACGTCGCCAAAACGCGAGCATACGTGGATTGGCGGGTCGAGTTGCGGCGGGTTGATGGCGCTGTATGCCGTTTTCAAATATTCGCACATTTACTCCAAGGGGCTTGTGCTTTCTCCCTATTTGGTGCCGACATGCAATTTGCTTATGGCGGATATCGCGTCCACCTACATACGGCCTGGAACGGCTGTGTACATGTCCTGGGGCGCCCAGGAGGGAAACGACATGCATGAGTTTGTGATGGAAACGAAATGCTGTACCGATATCGCCAATTTGCTTCTGAAAAAAGGCACCCGGCTTCAGTTCAACGTCAAGCCGCTTGGACGGCACTGCGAGGAAGACTGGGATAAGGAAAGCGAGACATTTTTGCGCTTTCTGGAGTCGGCATGAACCGGCAAGTCGTCGTGAAGCGCCTTCCGGCGTTGAAGCAAGGCCGGGAAATCGTGATCAGCGACATTCACGCCAATTTGGATTTATACCGTCGGCTTCTTCGGCAAATTGATTACCGGCCGGGTGTCGACCGGCTCATTCTTCTAGGCGATCTCATTGAAAAAGGAACCCAGAATTTGGAAATGGTTCGGTATGTGATGAAGCAAACGCAAAACGAAGACGTGTGGTGCGTCATGGGAAATTGCGATTTCATCGCGAAAAATGTCTTATACAGTTACCGGCTCGACTTTTTAAAGCACGTTTTGCGGTTTCGCGAGCATTCGCTCATTCACGAGATGGCAAAACAAATCAGGATTTCCATGGAAGAGATGCCGATGGATGAATTTTGTCAGCAGTTAAGGCTCCATTTTTTACCTGAGCTTTCGTTTTTGAACGACTTGCCGCACGTTTTGGAAAGCGATTCGCGCATTTACGCCCACGCCGCCATCCGAAGCGAGGATAATTACGGCGACGATTTCAAGGAGGTTATGGCGATGCCGATGTTTTTGAAGCGAAAGATCCGTTTTCAAAAAACCGTTGTGGTCGGTCATATGCCCGTGACGGAATACTGCTCTAAAATCGCCTGCTTTGATCCATTGTACGACGCAGAAAGAAACGTCTGGAGTATCGACGGGGGCAATGTCGTCAAACATGCCGGACAGCTGAACGCGTTGATTTTTGATGGTTCGGCCGCAAGTACGGCGCGTGCGGATACGTTGGAAGAAAGAACTGTGGTCCGCGATGTCGCGCCTTCGACACAAATTCCGTTTTTTATCAACTGGAACAATGGCGAGGTGGACATTTTAAAGGAAGCCGCGAAGCAGTGCTTTGTCCATTCCCCGTATTTGAATCGCTCGTTTTGGATCGACCGCGCCTTTTTGCAGTGCGAACAAGCGCGTGTGAAGGGAACGGATTACACAAACTATGAAATGCCGTTAAGGAAAGACGACCGCGTAAAAATCGTTTTTTCCTACGATGAAAAAATGCAAATTAAAAAAGATGGCGTTTTAGGATGGACGGATAAAAAAAATATAGAGCCGAAATAGTTAATCTGGCTCTTTTTCTTTCGCTTCCTCCAAATAAACGCCCAGATATTCGACTTCTTCCGGGGTGGTGTGAAAGCTGGTGACGAATCGAATGACGATATCGTCGTTCCAATAGTCCCAAATTTCAAAATCGACGCGGGCTCTCAAATATTCCAGCTCCGCTGGCGTCACCACGAGAAAAACCAGGTTGGTATCGCTCTTCATAAAAAGCGGATAGCCAAGCTCCATCGCGTGACTTTGAAGCTGTTGCGCGAGTTTGTTTTCATGCGCGGCCACTTTGTAGAAAGCGTCTTTTTGGAACAATCCGATAAACTGAAGTCCCAGCAGCCAGCCTTTGGCCAGCATCGCGCCGTTTTGTTTCATGACAAAACGGAAGTACGGCTTCAGCAGCGGATTGGAAATACAAACCGCCTCACCAAACAGCGCGCCGTTTTTCGTGCCGCCAATCGAGAAAATATCGCACCACTTCGCGATGTCGTTGAGCGTGTAATCCACGCCGGACATGAGCGCCGATCCGATTCGGGCCCCGTCCATCATCAAATACAAATCCAGTTCGTCGCATACGGCCCGGATTTCCTCCAGCTCTTTGCGCGTGTACACCGTTCCAAGTTCTGTCGCGTTGGAAATGTAGACGGCCTTGGGATACACCATATGCTCGTATTGAAGCATGTGCCCATTGTATGTTTTTCGAATCATTGCCGCATTGAGCTTTCCGGCGGAGTTTGGAACAATCACGACTTTGTGTCCTGTCGCTTCGATCGCGCCGGTTTCATGCGTGGCGATGTGCCCGGTATCGGGGGAAATCACCGCTTCGAATGACCGTAAAATATGCTTTAAAATCGTTTGATTGGTTAATGTACCGCTCATCACAAAATGGACGTCCACTTCCGTGTCCGGCATCTTGGATTGGATCAAGGCGGAAGCCTGTTCGCAATAATCGTCTTGTCCGTACCCGTTGCAGCTCACTTGATTGGCTTGCTCGAGCAGCGCAAGAATTTCAGGAATACATCCTTGTCCGTAGTCATTTCTAAAAAACAACATTCTCTCACCTCTTCCGATCCTTATTATACCTGAATTGCCTCGAAAAACAAAAAAATCGGTCGAAAAGCTTTTTAGAAACAAAGAAAAAAGACCATGCGCAATGCACAATGGTCTTTTGATTTTACTGGCTTAATCCCATGAGTTCGTCTTTGAACAACCGCTCGTCCATCCGCTTCAAATCTTTTGCGATGGCTGGCTTGAATTCCATTTGATCCAAGACATCTTTTTGCAAGTCGATGCCCGGCGCGATCTCCGTCAAAGTAAACACCCCGTCGCGAAGCTCGAAAACAGCGCGTTCGGTAATGTATAACACTTTTTGACCGGCTTTGGTCGCGAATTCCGACGAGAAGGTAATTTGCTCGACCGCCTCTTTAAACTTTTTGATTTGGCCTTCCTGGACGATTTCCAGTTTTCCGTCGCCGATTTTTTCTTTCAGCCCTTTCGCGGTAAACGTTCCGCAGAACACGACAACCGGCGTCGACTGCGTAATGTTAATAAAGCCGCCGCATCCGGCAATCCGAGGTCCAAACCGGGACACGTTGATATTTCCCGATTGATCGCATTCCGCCAATCCGAGGAACGCCTGGTTTAATCCGCCACCGTCATAGAAGTCGAACATCGAAGGCGAGTCGATCGTGCAATCCGGATTCGTGCTTGCGCCAAATCCGACGCCCGATGCGGGAACCCCGCCGATGTTTCCGGCCTCAACTGTCATTTTCAGCCCTTGCAGCCCTTCTTCGTTTCCGACGTTGGCCACGCCTTCCGGCATACCGATTCCAAGATTGATAATGGCGTTTGGCGTCAGTTCCATAGCCGCTCTTCGGCATACGACTTTACGCGCATTCAGAGGCATCGGCTCCAGCGCGTTCAACGGCTTCTTGATTTGTCCGGAGTATTCCGGTTTGTATGGGTCCAAATACGTCTGCCATGAGTTGGCCGGCGTGCCCTTGACAATATAATCCACAAGAATACCCGGCACTTTGACGTCTTTTGGATTCAGCGTTCCGTTTTGTACAACATCTTCCACTTGGGCAATAACGATTCCGCCTGTGTTTTTTACCGCTTCCGCCATCGCGAGCGCTTCAAGGAATGCCGCTTCTTTTTCCATCGACAAGTTGCCGTTTTCATCGGCGTACGTGCCACGGATAATGCCGACATGGATCTTTTTAAACGGTTTGTAACGCAAGTACTCTTCCCCGTCGATTTCCATGACTTCCACGAGATCCTCTTTCGTGATTTCGTTCATCTTTCCACCTTGCAGGCGTGGATCGACAAACGTGTTCAGCCCGATCTTTGTAATGACGCCAGGACGCTTGGCGGCGATTTCCCGAAGCAGCTGCGCCAGCGTTCCGATTGGAAGGTTGTACGCCTGGACTTTGTTTTCCGTAACGAGTTTTTGAATGGCTGGAATCAAATTCCAGTGTCCGCCGACAACGCTACGAAGCAATCCTTCGTGAGCCAGATGGTTCATCCCGAGTTTGTCGGTTCCGTCGCCTACATTGGTTGGGAAAAACAAGTCGATGTCTTTTGGATGCCCCTCTTTGAGAAACCGGTCTTCCACCGCGTAAACAACTTCCTGCGGGAAACACATTCCGATAAACCCGCTAATGACGACGCGGTCCCCGTCTTTGATTAGACCGGCCGCTTCTTCCGGTGTAATGACTTTTGCCATGTTACTCCTCCATCTTCTTTCGCTATTTATTTTTAAATTCTTTTTCTTTTACTTTGTTTAAGAAGCAATCCATTCCGTACGTCTGATCCTCGCTGGCAAAGCATGCCGAGAAATCTTCGACTTCCTCTTTGATTCCGCCATCAATATCCACTTGCAGGCCATCATTGATTGCTTTTTTCGCTTTTTCAACAGCGATTGGCGCGTTTTTCGCGATTCCGTTCGCCATTTTCTGTGCGGCGGCCATCAATTCTTCCGGCGCCACAACCGCGTTGACCAAACCGATTTGATAGGCGCGGTCCGCTTTGATGTTGCGGGCGCCAAAAATCATTTCTTTGGCGATTCCAACCGGAACCAGCCGAGCCAGACGCTGTGTTCCGCCAAATCCCGGTGTGATACCCAAGCCAACTTCCGGCTGTCCAAAAACCGCGTTCGCGCTCGCAAGACGAATGTCGCAAGCCATGGCCAATTCGCATCCGCCGCCCAGGGCGAATCCGTTAACTGCGGCGATAACCGGACAATGCAAAGTTTCGATTTCACGGAAGATCTTGTTTCCAAACGCGCCGTACTCGGCCGCTTCCTCAACCGTTTTGTCTTTCATTTCCGCGATGTCCGCGCCGGCGACAAACGATTTATCACCCGCGCCCGTGATGATGACGCAATACGTATCCGGATCGTTTTTCACGGTGTTAACCGCTTCTTCCAAATCTTTCAACACTTCCGTAGAAAGCGCATTCAACGCTTTCGGACGATTGATTGTGATCGTCGACACATGATTGTTTTTTTCTAAGAGTACGTTTTCCATAATTTTTTTATCCTTTCAAAAAAGGCGAATTGGATTCGCCTTTCATATCATTAGTTATACTTGTAGAAACCTTCTCCGGTTTTGCGTCCGAGTTTTCCGGCGCGAACCATTTTCTTCAGGAGCGTCGAAGGGCGATATTTTGGATCTCCGGTTTCTGTGTACAATACATCCATGATCGCAAGCACGATATCCAAACCAATCAGGTCACCTAAGGCAAGAGGTCCCATTGGATGGTTCGCACCAAGTTTCATTGCTGTATCAATATCTTCCGTGGAAGCGATTCCTTCCTGCAGGATGAACGTCGCTTCGTTGATCATCGGGATCAAAATACGGTTTACGACAAAACCAGGGCCTTCGTTGACTTCAACTGGCGTTTTGCCGATTTCTTTAGAAATCGCGATGACTTCGTCTTTGACTTCGTCCGGTGTATTGGCACCCGAAATAACCTCGACGAGTTTCATCCGGTCTGCAGGGTTGAAGAAATGCATGCCGATTACCGGATGCTGAATGCCGTTGGCGATTTCAGTAATCGAAAGCGAAGACGTGTTCGAACCGAAAATCGCGCCGTCTTTCACGATTTCGTCCAGTTTTTTGAACAAGTCCTTCTTCACTGGCATTTGTTCCAAAATGGCTTCAACGATCAAATCGCAGTCCGCCAGATCCTCGTATTCGCCGGCTTTCAGGTTCGCTTTCGCCGCGTCGGCGTCTTCTTGCGAAATTTTGCCTTTCGCCACCAGTTTGTCTTTTCCTGCGCAGATTTTGGCAACGCCATTTTCCGCCCATTCTTTTTTCACATCAACAACTGTTACATCATTTCCGGCGCTCGCAAAGGCGTTGGCAATGCCCTGGCCCATCGTTCCTGCGCCTACAACTCCAACTTTTCTAGTCATTTTTTATATCTCCTTAAGCAGCTTTTGCTTTCTTGATTTCTTCCACAAGCAAAGGAAGAACTTCGTTTACGTTTCCAACAAATCCCATATTCGCGATTTTGAAAATTTCCGCTTCCGGATCGCGGTTGATCGCGATGATCATATCGGCTTTTTCCATACCGGCCACGTGCTGAACGGCACCCGAAATACCACAAGCGATATAAAGCGCCGGACGAACCGTTTTACCTGTCTGGCCAACCTGCACATCTTTATCCATAAATCCGTCTTCGACAACCGCACGAGTGGCGCAAACTTCGCCGCCCAATTCCTTCGCGCATTCTTTCAGCACATCGAGGCAGCCTTCGGCGCCACGACCGGCACCAACGAGGATGTTCGCTTTCGTGATGTCGATTCCAGCCAGTGGTTTCGCAACGGTTTCTTTGATTTCAACAAGCGGAGTCGTCGATTCCCATGCAGGCTTGAATTCAACGATTTCGCCTTCGCGGCTTTCATCCACTGGAGCCATATCGAACACTTTCGGACGAATCGTCGCCATCTGCGGACGCGTATCCGGACAAACGATCGTACCAAACAAGTTTCCGCCAAATGTAGGACGCGTCACGAGCAGCAGCGCCTCACCATCGGCTACCTTGTCCTGGTCAATGTCGATTTTCGTCGCGTCGGCAGTCAAACCGGCATCAATGCGCGCGGCAACCCGTGGTGCCAAATCGCGGCCAAGAACCGTTGCGCCGGTCAGGAAGGAATCCGGTTTGAATTCTTTGATGATTTGCGTCAAAGCGTCTGTGTAAAACTGCGTCGAGTAGTCTTTCAGCAGCGGATCGTCCACGACGATCACTTTGTCCGCTCCATGGGCGATTACGTCTTTCGCTTTGTCTTTGATGTCGCTGCCAAGCAGGACGCCGACAACTTTGAAATCCATTCCAGGAATCGTCGCCACCAGTTTGCGGGCTTCGGAAATCAGTTCGTATCCAACTTCTGCCGGAACCCCGTCTTTTTGTTCTACGAATACGTAGATATCTTTATAATCAGGAAATTTTGCCATGATTGTTCGTTCTCCCTTCTACTTCGTGATTAATTGCTTTTCTTTCAAAGTTTTAGCAATTAATTCCGCCGTTTCCTGGGCAGGCATGTTGAAAGTTTCAGTCGCCGCGGAAACGTCTTTTGTGAATGTACGATGTACCTTTGTCGGCGAACCGGCCAAACCGATCTCGCTTTGTGGAAGAACATCCATCAAATCGTCATACGTCATGATTTCAACCGGATTGTTGAACGAATCCACGATATCGAAGCAGTTCATATAGCGAGGCTTGTTCATACCCGACAGCGTCGTCAATACGGCAGGCAGCTTCACTTCAAGGATTTGCTCCTCGTCTTCCAGCGCTTTTTTTACAACCGCATGATCCGGTGCCAGTTCGATGATCTCGTCCACATACGTGACCTGCGGAATTCCAAGACGCTCCGCCGTCTGCGGACCAACCTGCGCCGTGTCTCCGTCGATTGCCTGACGGCCGGCGATGATCAAGTCGTAGCCGATTTTATTCAAAGCGGCTGCCAGCGTACGGCTCGTCGCGCACGTATCCGCGCCACCCAACCGGCGGTCTGTCAGCAAATACGCATGATCCGCCCCGCGGGCGATCGTTTCCTGAAGCATGGCTTTCGCTTGCGGAGGACCCATGGAAATCACGGAAATTTCGATGGTGTCGTCTTTGTCCTTCAAAGCGAGCGCCGCTTCCAAACCGGCTAAATCATCAGGGTTGATGATACTAGGAACGCCGTCTCTGACGAGAGTTCCGGTATTTTTATCAACAGTGATTTCTGTTGAGTCAGGTACTTGTTTTACAAGAACAGCTATTTTCATATCTTTCATGATCCTTTCTATTATTTAAGCATTGCTCCGGAGATAACCATCCGCTGTACTTCGGAAGTTCCTTCGTAGATTTCGGTGATTTTCGCATCGCGGAACATTCTTTCAACTGGAAGATCACGAGTATAACCGTAACCACCCATCAACTGGATCGCTTTCGTAGTGACGTCCATGGCTGTTTCTGCGGCAAACAGTTTCGCTTCAGCGGCTAAAACGGAATATGGCTCTCCGTTTTCTTTCGCCATCGCAGCTTTGTATACGAGCAGGCGGGCTGCGTCAACGGCCGTCTGCATGTTCGCAAGCTGGAACTGCGTGTTTTGGAATTTGGCGATTGGCCGGCCAAACTGCTTCCGTTGTTTTACATAAGGGATCACTTCGTCGATCGCGCCTTGCGCAATACCCAGCGCCTGCGCCGCGATACCGATACGGCCGCCATCCAGCGTCTGCATGGCGATTTTGAATCCCTGTCCTTCTTTTCCAAGGAGGTTTCCTTTCGGAACCCGCACGTTGTTGAAAATCAACTCGCTCGTCGCGGAGCCGCGGATTCCCAGTTTCTTTTCATGAAGACCGATCGTGAAGCCCGGCGTATCCTTTTCGATGATAAAAGCGGAAATACCGCGCGTTCCTTTGGACTTGTCGGTCATGGCGAAGATGACATAGATGTCGGCCTCGCCGGCATTGGTGATGAAGATCTTCGTTCCGTTGATCACGTACTCGTCGCCATCCAGAACAGCCGTTGTCTGCTGTCCGGCCGCGTCGGTACCAGCGTTAGGCTCCGTCAAACCGAAGGCGCCCAGTTTCTCGCCGCTCGCCAGCGGTTTCAGGAACTTTTCCTTTTGTTCCGGCGTACCGAACTGCGCGATCGGCCAAGATCCTAGCGAGGTGTGCGCGGACAATACGACACCCGTCGTCGCGCATTTTTTGCTGAGTTCTTCGACAGCTAAGATATAACTTAAATAATCAGCCCCGGCTCCGCCGTATTCGCGCGGATAAGGGATCCCTAACATTTTGCTTTGACGCATGACTTCGACGCTTTCCTTTGGAAAACGCTCGTTTTCATCAACGTCTGCAGCATTTTCTTTCACTTCGTTTTCTGCAACTTCTCTGAACAACTTCTGCATCATTTTCTGTTGTTCCGTTAAATTGAAATCCATAAATGAAGTTCTCCTTTCCCATAATAATTGAACTTTTTAATGTGGATTGCATGAAATGATCAACGTTTTCATACGAATCTATTTTACAAACCAAACGATATGAAGTCAATACTATTTGTTAAATAATTAACAAGTGATACAATAGAATTTGTGTGAAGGAATATGTGAAAGGAGAGTTTGATATGCTATTTAAAAACGCACATGTGTTCCCTGTAGAAACGGACCCCTTTGTCGGCGATGTCCGCGTCACGGGAAAAAAGATTGCCGGGATAGGCGTCGACTTGCAGCCCGAACAAGGCGAGGAAGTCGTGGACTGTACCGGTTTTCGTTTGTATCCGGGCATGGTGGAAGCCCATTGCCATTTGGGTATGGAGGAAAGCAGCATTCGAAGCGAAGGCGACGACGTCAACGAGATGTCCGATCCCCTCACCCCGCAAGTCCGGGGCATCGACGGCTGCTATCCGCGGGATGAAAGTGTCGCGAACGCCCGAAAAGCCGGCGTCACCTGCGTGGCCGCCGGACCGGGAAGCGCCAATGTCGTGGGCGGAACGTTTGTTTGCTACAAAACGTTTGGCGACTGCATCGACGACATGGCCATCGTGGAAAACGTCGCCATGAAAGCCGCTTTTGGTGAAAATCCAAAGCGTGTTTACCAGGACTCGAAAATCAAGACAAGAATGAACATCGCCGCCCTGCTGCGCAATTTGCTGTTTAAAACACGAGAGTACATGGAAAAGAAAGCGGCGGGAAACGATGTGCCATTCAACATCCAGTACGAAGCGATGATTCCCGTTTTAGAAAAGAAAATGCCGCTCAAATGCCACGCCCATCGCAGCGACGACATCTTGACGGTTATTCGAATCGCGAAGGAATTCGACTTGGATGTCACGCTTGACCACGTCACCGACGGAGCCGTCATCGTCGATCAAATCAAAAAAAGCGGATACCCTTGCATCGTCGGACCATCGCTCACCCACAAATCCAAGTACGAGCTCCAGTCCAAATCGTTCAAGACGCCAAAAGTCATCCACGACGCGGGAATTCTTTTCTCTATTACGACCGACTCGCCGGTCGTTCCGCAAGAATACTTGCCATTGTGCGCGGCTTTGGCGCACAAGGAAGGCTTGCCGGAAGCGGCGTGCATCGAGGCGATCACGTTGTCGCCGGCTAAAATTTTGAAAATCGACGACCGGGTCGGAAGCATCCGGATTGGCAAAGACGCGGACCTGATTTTATGCAGCGCATCCTTGCTTGATCCCCAAAACGAGATCAAAGCCGTTTTCATCGACGGTCAAAAGGTGGCGTGACAACATTCGTTAATTATTTCACAAACTGTTGACACCCACAAAAAGATGACCTAATATATCTGTAGAAATCTCAAATGAATGAGTAGAAAGTGAGTTATTAGAAATGAATAAAGCTTATATTGTCGCTGCGAAACGTAGCGCGATCGGAACCTTTCTTGGTAGTTTGACGACGGTTCCAGCGGCTGAACTCGGAGCTACGGTTCTGAAAGAAGCCATCAAGGAAGCGGGGATCCAGCCTTCCGATATCAACGAAGTTATTATCGGAAACGTCATCTCGGCGGGGTTGGGACAAAACATCGCCCGTCATATCTCATTGGACGCGGGAATCCCTGAATCCGTTCCAGCGCACGCGATCAACATGGTTTGCGGTTCCGGTCTTGAAGCCGTAATCGAAGCGACGATCCGTATTCATGCCGGCTGGGGAGACATCTTTGTTGCCGGTGGTGTGGAAAACATGTCTGCCGCCCCTTACCTGCTCAATGGCAAAAACCGTACCGGAACGAAAATGGGCAACCAGACCGTTGTCGACGCGATGACATACGACGCGCTGACCGACGCGATGAACAATGTCCACATGGGTGTGACAGCCGAAAACATTGCGAAGAAATACGACATTACCCGCGAAATGCAAGACGAGTTCGCGCTGGCTTCCCAGGAAAAAGCCTTGAAAGCGATCGCGGATGGCAAGTTCAAAGACGAGATCGTTCCAATCGAAATCAAAACGAGAAAAGGCGTTACGGTTTTCGATACCGACGAGCATCCACGTGCGACAAGCATGGAAAAACTCGCGAAGCTGCGCCCGGCATTCATTAAGGATGGAACGGTTACCGCAGGAAACGCTTCGGGAATCAACGATGGCGCGTCGATGGTCATCGTTGCCAGTGAAGAGGCTGTTAAGAAATACAACCTGAAACCAATCGCTGAAATCATTGGCTGCGGTCAGGGCGGCGTCGATCCACTCGTAATGGGTCTTGGTCCTACGCCGGCGATCCTCAACGCATTGAAAGACGCGGATATGAAACTGCAAGACATCAACTTGATCGAGTTGAACGAGGCGTTCGCATCGCAGTCGCTCGGTGTTGTTCACGAACTGATTGAAAACACAGGTATCGACCGCGAAGCGCTGCTGGAAATCACGAACGTCAATGGTGGCGCGATCGCATTAGGCCATCCGGTTGGCGCATCCGGAAACCGGATCCTCGTTTCCCTGCTGCATGAAATGATCAAGCGCAAAGCGGAATATGGTTTGGCTTCTCTTTGCATCGGCGGCGGAATGGGTGTCGCTGTCATTGTTAAAAACTGCGAAGACTAATATTCAAAATAAAAAGAGCTGCAACGAATCCATGATTTTTAGAAATCACTTGAGCGTCACAGCTCTTTTTTTATATGCGGATGATCGCTTCCTCCATCCGGTTGATTTTTTGTTCAAAGTCGTCCATCGCCTCGATTCGAACAAAACCGGGATGGCGGCACCAGGATTCCACGAAACGTTGATCCATCGCGCTCGCTTCTTCCTCGTTCTCCAGCCGATGGGCATTCGTTTCCTTTCGATAGACGCCATGCCCCGCGACCGTTTGTAAAAGGAGCACGCCATCATAGCGCCCAAGAAGGCTTTCGCAGCTCTCCCCCTCCTCGTGGAGCAGTCTTTCAAACAACGTCGCCGGCAAATACGCCTTGTGATCCATCAATCCCCGATCCAGCAGCAGCAAATCCGCCGTTTCGGCTTCGGCGTCCTCCCTTCGACGCTGCCGCTCAAAAATCTCCTTTTGAAACGCGTACACGCCATGGCTGGATGGCGAAATTCCTTCCTCCAGCACTTCGGTCGCGATTTCCTGAAACAGCGCGACCCGCATCCCGCGCTGTTCCAGTCGTTGTTTCAAGATGGGCAAGGCGGTTGTTTTTCCAGCGCAAGGACCACCCGTCAACACGATTTTCTTCATTGTGTTCCCTCCCCGTAAAGATTTTGAAAATATTGAAACGTTTGCGGCGCTTTCTCCAGCAATTCGTCCGGGTACAAAAGGTAGTATTTGGACGCTTCCGCAAAAAACTCCGCCACGCTCGTGGAGGCGTAGTCGTTCAAGCTTCTTCCTTCGGCCGCGTATAAAGATTGAAACGCCGGACTGTCGCTCAAAAACACTTCGTTGTACGCCCACTGGTAGTCAAATATATGCGACAGCTCGTGGGCGAGCGCGTGAATGTAGTAGTCTTGCGGCTGCAACACCCGGTCGGGCATCGACAAGTCGATGTACGGCCCAGTTAGGTCGCTTCGCAAAATCCGGACGGCCATATCCGCGCTGTTGGCGTATCCAATCATGTTTTCATGGTTTTTCGCCGGTTCCTCTTGAAAGAAAAACGTGTCTTCCATCAGGATGATCGACGTGCATCGCTCCAGCAAAAACGATGGCAGCGCCCGAACAACCGTATCCGCGAACCGGTCCGCCTCTTCCTGGCTTACCGGCTCGGTCTGGACGAAACGAATCGTCGGCAAGCCGCTGTATTCAAAAACTTGCGCGTCCAGCGTATCGACCTGGGCTTGCGCTTCCATCATCGCGGTTTGACGCACTTGCTGCCGCAACTCGTCCTCGGCGATGGCCGTCCAGCGCGGAAGGACGCGTTGTCCAATCCCAATCAGCAAAAAGCCGAAAACGAGCAAGCGCACCAGCCGGTGCCGCTCCAGCATCACCGACAGCGCCGCGAAAACGGCCGCGAACAAAGACCAGGCGCCAATCATTTCCGGACTTAAAAACCGCAGCAGAAGAGGCGCGAGATGAATTTGATCAAGAACAGGATCTATTTGTCTGATTCCGTACGCCAGCGCAAACAATCCGGTCGCGACAAGCAGCGCCGTTCCCGCCCCCGTTCCAAGAGCTTTTAAGAAACGCTTCATTGTTTTTCTCCTTTTTTCCATTATACCTGAAAACACCTGCGCCACAAAAAAAAGAAGATTACGATTCTTCTGTCTTCGTATCTTCTTTTTCATTGATTTGCTTAATGATGTTGTCGATTTTACGTCCGCGTTCCAGCGATTTGTCCTGAACAAAAATCAAATCCGGCACTTTTCGCATTTTGACGTTTTTCGCCAATGTCGATCGAATAAATCCTTTGGATTGATTCAAGATCTTCATTCCCGCCTCGTTGCGATCCTGCTGTCCTAAAAACGAGACAAACACTTTCGCCTGCGACATGTCGCGGGTGCATTGAACATCCGTTACCGTCACAAATCCAAGTTTCGGGTTTTTCAACTCGAACTGAAGGATGCGGGAAATCTCCTTCATAAGAATCGCGTCCATGCGATCCTGTTTTACTGTTGCCATTATTCAACCACTTCCTGATCTTCGAATGCTTCGATGATATCGTCCACTTTGATATCGTTGAAGTTCTCTATCGTCATACCACATTCGTAGCCGCTCGTCACTTCTTTTACATCGTTCTCGAAACGACGCAGCGAGCCAAGCTTGCCGGTATAAATCACGATTCCATCCCGAATCAGCCGCACAGAGCAATCGCGGCGAACCGCGCCATCGGTGACCATACAGCCGGCAATCGTGCCGACTTTGGAAACTTTGTAGGTTTGCCGTACCTCGGCCTGTCCAATGACGACTTCCTCGTAAACCGGCGCGAGCATACCCTTCATCGCCGATTCAAGTTCCTCGAGTGCTTTATAAATAATATTGTGCAGACGAATCTCCACGCCTTCCTCTTCGGCTTTCTTTCGAATCGCCGCGGTTGGACGGATGTTGAAACCGTAAATAATCGCGTTGGATGCGCTAGCCAGCATGATATCCGATTCGGTAATCGTACCGACAGTCGAGCGGATGACATTGACCCGGACGGTATCCACATCGAGCTTCTCCATGCTTGCCTTGAGCGCTTCGGCAGATCCCTGCACATCTGCTTTGATCAAAATATTGATATCCTGCACATCGCCTTCGTTGATTTGGCGGGCCAGATCTTCCAGCGACATGGCGGAAGTCTGGTTCCGTTCTTTTTCAATTTGTTTTTCAAGGCGATGTCCGGCGATCTCGCTCGCTTTCTTGTACGAGGCGTACGTCATGAACACGTCGCCGGCGCGCGGCACTTCGTTCAAACCGATAATTTCGACTGGTGTCGATGGTCCGGCCTGTTTGATTTCCATGCCTTTGTCGTTGGTCATTTTACGCACCCGGCCAAAGCTCGTTCCTACCACGACGCTGTCGCCGGAATGAAGCGTTCCTTGCTGCACAAGCAACGTCGCGACCGGTCCGCGGCCTTTGTCGAGTTTCGCCTCGACGACGGTTCCCGACGCGTTCGTATCCGGATTGGCCTTCAGCTCCTGCATGTCGGCGACTAAAATCAACGTTTCGAGCAAGTCGTGGACGCCTTCGCCGCTTCGTGCTGAAATTTGGGTAAAGATCGTATCGCCGCCCCATTCTTCCGGCATGACGCCAAGATCCGACAATTCGGCCATGACTTTGTCCGGATTGGCGCCCGGCTTGTCGATTTTATTGACGGCGACAACGATTGGAACGCCAGCCGCCCGGGCGTGGTCGATGGATTCTTTCGTTTGCGGCATGACGCCGTCGTCCGCCGCGACAATCAAAATAACGATGTCGGTGATTTGCGCGCCACGCGCCCGCATCGCGGTAAAGGCCTCGTGGCCCGGCGTGTCAAGGAAGGTGACTTTGCGGCCGCCAACGGAAACCTGGTACGCACCGATGTGCTGGGTAATGCCGCCAAACTCGCCGCTTGTGACATGCGTTTTTCGAATCGTGTCAAGAAGCGTCGTCTTTCCATGGTCGACGTGTCCCATGATCGTAACGACCGGCGGGCGCGGCTTCAAGTCTTTCTCGTCGAATTCAAGACTTCCGATTTGTTCCTCGATATCGTCTTCTTCGATCACGACTTCCTTATGCGGCGTCACGTTGAATTCCATACAAATCAATTCGATTTCTTCATCCGAAAGGACCGTATTGATCGTGGACATATTCCCCATCATGAATAAAAATTTGATGATTTCGGAACTGTTTCGTTTCATGAGTTCCGCGAGTTGTCCAACGCTTAACGCCGAACTGTACGTGATGTCCTTGACATGCTCCTGTTGTCTGCGTGGTGCGTTGTTGCGGGAACGGTTGTTGTTGCGATTGTTGCTGTTCCCTTTTTTGGCTGGTTTTCTTCTTTGTTGTGGTTTGGCCATTTGATCACTCATCCTTTCATATCTTTCACGATCCCTTTGGCGAAATTGTCGTCCAAAATCGCCAGGGACATCATTGGTTTTTGCGAGATCTGCTCGAATTGCTCTGCGTCGATTTCAAAGATCGGCACTTGGTAATACGCGCATTTGTCTTTTAATTTTTTTTGGCGGTTGCCTCCGCAGGCGCTCGAAAACAAAACGAGCTTGGCCTGTCGCGACTGAATCGCCCGCAGCAGCTGGTCGCCAATGGCGCACTGTCTGGCGCGCATCGCCATTTGAATTTTCGATATCAGCTGACTAGGCACGAAGCATCGCCTCTAATTCGTCATAGATTTCCTGCGGGATCGGGGCTTCCAGGGCGCGTTCCAGCGCTTTGGAGCGCTTCGCTTTTTCCAGCGTTTCCATCGACTTCTGGATATAGGCGCCATGCCCGTTTCGTTTTCCCTTCAAGTCGATCTCGATCGTATCCTCCGGCGTGCGGACAATCCGGACAAGTTCCTTTTTTGGAAAACGCTCGTTGGTGACGACGCATTTGCGCATCGGAATTTTCTTCATCGGCATCCCTCCTTAATCATCGTAGTATTCGTCGTATTGCTCGTAGTCGACATCATCGTCCCAGATGTTGTCTTCCATTTCGTCCTCTTCGATTTCAGCAAGCTCCTCGTCGGAATAAATTGGCTTCATCGCGTCAAAATCCGGCTTCTTTTTCGCCACAGGCGCCTTCTCCTCTTTTTCCTCGATCAGCTCTCCCAGCGTCTTTTCCTTCTTCGGCGTCTGGATTTCCTCTTTTTTCGAAGCGTCCGCCAGTTTCTCGAATTTTGACGTGTATTCCTTTACGGCGTGCTCCTGGTTGGCTTTGCGCATCTCTTTGGCTAAACGGGCCGCTTCTTCCATTTCATCCACGACTTTTTCGCCTTCCTGCGCCGCCTGCAAATTTTCCTCTTCGGTCGCGTACAACGATTCGATCATTGGCTCGCTGTCGTCCTCGTCCTCGCCAAAGTCAAAATCGGCGATGTTGACATCTTCGATTTCTTCCTGGTTTTCTTTCAAAGCTTTGATTTTTTCCTGCTGCTTGTAGGCGCGTTCCGCGGCTTTCTTCGCTTCGTATTCCTCTTGCATTTGCGCCGCGATCGCCATGTAGTCAATGCCGAGCTCTTCCATTTCGCTTTGCGATTTGATGTCAATTTTATGGTTGGACAGCTTGACAGCCAGACGCGCGTTTTTGCCGCGCTTTCCAATCGCCAGCGACAGCTGATTATCCGGAACAACGACGATCAATCCATCTTTTACTTTGTCGTTTGGAATGACCGCGATTCCCTCGCTAGGCGAAAGCGCGTTGGCGATCAGGGTGGCGATGTTGTCCGACCATTCGAAGATGTCGATCTTTTCGCCGTTCAATTCGTTGATGATCGCCTGCACCCGCGCCCCGCGCGGACCGATGCAGGCGCCAATCGGGTCGATGTTTTCATTATGGGACAGCACGGCGATTTTGCAGCGTTCGCCCGGATCACGCGCGATGGCCTTGATTTCGATGATTCCGTTGTAAATTTCCGGCACTTCTTTTTCAAACAGACGACGGACGAAAACCGGCGTGGCGCGGGACACCGCGACTTGCGCCCCCTTGGTTTCTTTGTTGACTTCGGTGATGACCACATTCAGACGCTGTCCTTCCGTGTATTGTTCCGTCGGGATCTGGTCCCCTTTTTTCATGATGGCGTACGTCTTTCCGATATCGACAATAATGAATTTGTCTTCGACCGTTTCCACGACGCCGGAAACCATTTCGTTGACTTTATCGCAATACTCTTCATAAACCTGTTGTTTTTCGGCTTCGCGGATTTTTTGTTTCATGACGTTTTTCGCCAGCAAAACCGCGGCGCGGTCGAATTGCGTAAAGTCGACTTCCTCGTCGATGGTATCGCCGATTTGCGCCCGCGGGTCGATCGCTTTGGCTTCCTCGAGCGAAATTTCCAGTTCGTCGTCCGTGATGTCGTCATCGTTCATGACTTCCCGCACTTGATAAATGTGCACGATGCCGTTGACGATCTCCACTTTGACTTGCACGTCGCGCAGCTCGGTTTGTTTTGAGTGCGCCTTCATTTGTTTTTGATACGCTTTCGTCAGTGCTTCCTTCAATGCGTCTTCCACGATCGCCGGATCGAGCTGATGGTTGCTTTCGATCCCTTGCAAGGCGTTCGCCAGACTCTCTACCTTCAATTTCATTTTCTTTCTTCTCCTATAACTTAACGGCTGTCATGATCAGCGAAATGTTTTCCATGTCGATTTCCGCTTTTTTCGGACGGCCTTTCACTTTATATGCGACAACGATGTGGTCGGGACTCACTTCGATCAAATCGCCAAAGACTTGGTCGATGCCTTTTTTCGGGTCCTTGAGTTTGACGTACACATACGAATGCAGGGCCCCTTCGATTTGCTCATAAGTTTTCAGCTCCCGTTCGGCTCCCGGCGAGCAAACCTCAAGCATATACTCTTTGTCGTTCCAGTCCTTTTCGTCGAGCATGGCGGAAATGGCGTCCGAACACAACGTGCAAACATCCAAATCAACGGTTCCGCCGGGCTTTTCGACAGAAACACGCAGGATGGCTGTGGGTTCGTCGGGCAGCCATTCCAATTCATACAGACGGCATCCATATTGTTCGAGGGCTTCCTCGATCCACTGTCTTAAATTGTCCATTTACTCTCCTCTTTTCAAAATTGAAGGAGTGGTTTTACCCACTCCTCGTTTCCTATCACTAGAAATGTACCACAAATCCCTTGCTGTTGCAAGTTCGGTACCGGCACTCATTTGTTTTCTTCCAGTTCAATATGGCGCAGGATGATCGTTTCGATCAGCTCTGCCGCGAGTTTCGGATCGTCGTTGCAAACGATGTATTTGTAGTTGGGAACCATTTTCATTTCGTTGGCCGCTTTCGCCAAACGCTCCTGAATGACTTCCTCCGGTTCGGACTTGCGCCCCCGGATCCGCTTTTCCAGTTCCTCCATCGAAGGTGGAATAATGAAGATCGAAATCGCATCCGGACATTTCTCCTGGACTTGCTTGGCGCCTTGGACCTCGATTTCCAGCAAAACGTTCTTTCCTTCGTCGCGCAGCCGCTCCACTTCACTCAAAGGCGTCCCGTAAAAATTGCCGACAAATTCCGCGTATTCCAGCAACTCGCCTTTTTTGATCGCTTCCTGAAACTTTTCCCGGGTTGTGAAGAAATAATCCTTTCCATCCACTTCCTTGTTTCTTGGCTTTCTTGTCGTCATCGACGTTGAATACGCCAGATTTAAACGCGCATTGCTTTCAAAATACTGCCGTATCGTTCCTTTCCCGACCCCGCTGGGACCACTCAAAATGATCAATAACCCACGTGACATGCATTTCTCTCCTTTTTGTAACATTTTAAGCCTTCCAAATTTATTCGTCAAATAGAGAATGTCCCATCCTTTTCGAATGGACGCAAAACCACCACAAGTCCAAGTCACGCTCTTCTTTCCATTTCGTCACAATCAAAAAAAATCGAATTTTTTTCATTTCCGTATTGAATTCCTTTTTCTTTGATGCTATTATTAGTAGGCACTTAGGGGTATAGTTCAATGGTAGAACAACGGTCTCCAAAACCGTTGATGTGGGTTCAACTCCTGCTACCCCTGCCATTAAAAAAACAACAGCTGAATCGTGAAAGATTCGGCTTTTTTTTCGACTTGTAAAAAGCGGACATCGGTCCGCTTCTTTTGTTTGTTTTCTAAATGAGTGCCATGCCTTTGACTAAAATATAGCTATACAAAAATGACGAAACCGGCTTTCCCAGCAAAATGATGATGAGAAACGTCTTGAACTTCATTTTCGTCAAGCCGGCAATCATGCACAACAAATCGTCCGGGGCGATGGGCAGAAAAATCAAGATCGCAAAAAGCTTCTTAAAATTTTTCGAATCGTGCAGCTTTGTGTAGTATTTGTTGAACAGCGCGGGATCGACCAGCTTTGCCAGCAGACGGACGCCGTACTTTCGAACGAGCCAAAACGCCGCGCAAGAGCCGATGATCACGCCAATATAGGAATACAAAAAACCGACAACGGTTCCAAAGCACAGCATCCCTAGCGATCCCGACACGCCGCCCGGCAAAATCGGCACGATGACCTCGATTGCCTGGAAGATGATAAACACAAGCGGACCGAACGGTCCCGCCTTGGCAATCAGCCGCTGCAAACGCTGCGGATCTTTGAAATAATTGTGCTGAAAGAAAAAAAGCACGATGGCCGCCAGCAAAATCGTGCCAAACACAAGCACGACGGTTTTCCATTTCGTGTTCGTTTGTTTGAGTGACACACCGGCCGAAGAGGCCGGCGTTCCCTGTTCCATTTTTTTATCCATGTCCCCTATTATATCCAAAATGCCGGGCAAGTCGCCTTCAACACCCAAAAAAAAAGCAAACCCGGGTTCGGTTTGCTTTCAAATTTACTTCGATTGGGAATTCTCTTTCAACAGATCGCGGATTTCCTGCAATAAAACGATGTCTTCCGAAGGACCTTCTTCGACTTCTTCCACTTTTTCCTCTTTTTTCTGAAAAATCGCGAATGCCTTCACAAAGAAGAACATGCACGCCGAAATGATTAAAAAGTCGATCACGCTTTGGATGAAAGCGCCATATCCAATTTGGGCTTCTCCAATTTCAAACATAAGTCCTTTAAAATTAATGCCTCCCAGCAGAATTCCTACAAACGGCATTAAAATGTCATTGGTCAGCGATTTGACGATTGTGCCAAACGCGCCTCCCATCACAACGCCGACCGCCATGGATACGACGTTGCCTTTCGCGATGAATTCCTTAAATTCGTTCATCGTTTTTTTCATATTGCTCTCCTCCTCGATTACTTGGAAAGATATCCGTCCGGATTCATCGTCTGCCATTTCCAGCTTGACGCGCACATCTCGTCGAGATCATACTGCGCCTGCCAGCCCAGCTCGTCTTTCGCCAAGTCGCATTGCGCGTAGCACATGGCGATATCGCCAGCCCGGCGAGGTTTGATGGCGTACGGAATCTCGTGGCCGCACGCTTTCTCGAACGCGTGAATGACATCCAGCACGCTGTAGCCTCTTCCCGTACCGAGATTGTATACTTTCAAGCCGGCGTTCTTTTTGATTTGTTCCAGCGCTTTGACATGTCCGTTCGCGAGATCGACGACATGGATATAGTCGCGGACGCCGGTTCCATCCGGTGTATCGTAGTCATTGCCAAAGACACCTACTTCCTTGAGCTTTCCAATCGCCACTTGCGCCACGTACGGAAGCAGATTGTTCGGAATGCCTTTTGGATCCTCGCCAATCAATCCGGAAGCGTGCGCGCCAATCGGATTGAAGTAGCGCAACAGCATCACGTTCCAGGACGGATCCGCCGTGTACACGTCCATCAGCATTTGCTCGATCATCCATTTCGACCAGCCGTATGGATTGGTGCACGTTCCTTTCGGACACGCTTCCGTGATCGGCATTTCCGCCGGACTTCCGTAAACCGTTGCCGATGAGGAAAAAATGATGTTTTTGACGTTCGCCTTCTTCATTTCCTCCAAAAGCACCAAAGTTCCGGCGATGTTCGTCGTGTAGTACTCCAAAGGCTTTTCCACCGATTCCCCAACCGCTTTCAAGCCGGCGAAATGAATGACGGCGTCGACATTTTCCTTTTCTAAAATAGCACGAATCGCTTCGCGATCCAAAATATCTGCCTTATAAAACGTTACCGGCCGCTTCGCGATTTGCTCCACACGCCGCAAAGCCTCCTCGCTGGAATTGGATAAATTGTCCACCACGACCACATCGTATCCCGCCTCCAGCAAGTCGACACACGTATGGGAACCAATATAGCCGGCTCCTCCTGTCACTAAAATTTTCATATTTATTTCTCCTTTGTCTTGCAATGAATCGCTTTCAAATCCGAATCTACGAAAAAATAATACATCGACTTGTTCGAATCAAAGCTTTCAAACACAACACTTTTATTATATTTTTGTTTTAATAAACGTTCAAGCCGAAAAACGACGCGCCAGTCGGCTTGCGATTCCAAAATTCGAAACAGCTTTGTGAACTGCTCCCCCGTCGCGCACGAGTACACCCGCTCCGGACTCTCTTTCTCGGGCTTGTCCCAGGCCAGGGTGATTGCGTACGAGCCCGGCTTGCGATAGTAAAAGGGATACGCCAGCGCGTACAAACGACCGCAGCGCGAGCAAACATGCGAAAAATACGTCCCGTTTTGAATTCTTTCCTCCTGCCCCGGATCCATGCCCGCAATCAAAACAGTTTCTTTCAATATCTCAAACGGATGATCGCAATAAGGGCAAGTCATCGAAAACAATCGTTTGTTCACTTGGAAATCGGCTTTGTCGCCTCTTGCAGCCAGGCCGCCTCTTCTTCATTCAGGCGCGGCGAGATCTTGTCGTACACTTGCCGGTGATACGCGTTGAGCCAGGCAATCTCGTCATCCATCATAAGAGAAGGGTCGATGCCGTCCCGGTCAAATGGAACAAACGTCAGGTTTTCAAATTCCATGAATTGACCATATTTGTTTTTAGCTCCTTTGCGCACGACCATCTCGTTTTCATGGCGAATGCCAAACTTGCCTTCCTCGTACACGCCTGGCTCGTTCGACTGGATCATGCCTTCTTCCAGCACGGCCGAGTCGTTGCGCTCCGGCACGATTCGCCAGCGGAATCCATTGGGCGCTTCGTGCACGCTCAACAAATGACCGACGCCATGCCCCGTTCCGCATTGGTAGTCCATGTCCTCGTTCCAGAGCGGTCCGCGGGCAAGAATATCCAGATTCAATCCGCTGCATCCATAAAGGAAATGCGCCATTTCCAGACGAATATGCGAACGCAGCGCTTTGGTGAACCACGCTTTTTCCTCCCCGGTAAGCGGACCAAGCACGTAGGTGCGCGTAATATCGGTCGTCCCTTCCAAATAGTGGCCGCCACTATCCACGAGCAGCATCCCTTTGGGTTCCAGAGCGGAAAAGGATTGAGGCGTCGCCGCGTAATGCATCATAGCGGCGTTGGGTCCATACGCGCAAATCGTGTTGAAGCTATCCTCCAAATATCCTTCCTGCTCCTTGCGCCGCGCCTGCAAATAAGCGGCCGCGCTGAGCTCGTCCATCGGCTGCTTTTGGATCCCGTTTTTAAGCCAGTACATAAACTTCGTGCACGCCGCGCCATCTTTTAAATGCGCCTCGCGCGTGTTTTCAAGCTCGACTTTGTTTTTGACGGCTTTCATTTTCACGATCGGGCTGAATTGCTCGAACCGCTCTCCCTGAATGCCGGACACCAGCGTCGCGTTGATTGTCGAAGGGTCGATCCACGTCGTCCCTTGCAGCGTTTTCACCTCGTCGTAAATCGCGTCGTAATCACAAACCCGCACACCATGGCGGGCGAACAGCGCCTTTGACTCGTCATCCAGACGCGTCGCGTCGATGTAAAGAACCGCGCCGTCTTGAAAGACGATCGAATACGCCAGCGCCACAGGAAAACTTGGAATGTCGCTGGCGCGCAAATTGTAAAGCCACGCGATCTCGTCGATCTTTGTCAGCACGATTTGATCCGCGCCTTCCTCGCGCAGCCGCTCGCGAACACGCGCCAGCTTTTGATCCATTTCCGCGCCGGTATGCTCGACTCCATAATGAAAGGTCTTGGAATGCGGCAAAGCCGGCCGGTCCGGCCAAACCGGGCTGATCAAATCCAGATTGCTTTCAACGCGCAATCCGCTGGCGCGAAAGATCCGGTCGTATCGACGGGCCTCGCCAACGTTGACCGTCCGGCCGTCAAACGCCACGCATTCCTCTGGTTTTAAAATCGAGCAAATGTATGCCGGAATGGTTGGCACGCCTTCCATGCCCATTTTCATGAGTTCGATTCCGGTGTTTTCCAGCTGGGACGCCGCCTGAATAAAATAACGGCCGTCTGTCCACAGCGCGGCCGAGTCCAGGCCGACGACAAGCGTTCCCGCGCTGCCGGTAAATCCCGACAAGTATTTCCGGGCGCCGAAATAGTCGCAGACATATTCCGTGTCGTGAAAATCGGAGGTTGGCACGATGAGGGCCGACACCTTGTTTTTGCGCATTTCCTCGCGCAGCGCCCGCAGGCGTTCTTGAATCGTTTCCATCTATTTATATCCTTCTTTCCTTTGTATCCGAGCCTGACGCTCGACTGTGTCCAAACACAGTGGATGGCTTTTACACGGCTTTTGCGTCAACGCAGTAAATCATGTTGATAAAATCGAAGCCGTAATACGACAAAGTCACGAGCAGGGCGTACAACAGCAGCAGCTTGATTGTGAACGTGACGACGTTGGCGGCGCGGATCATGCGTTCCGTGCGCATATACTTGAAGTTGTTCCACAAAAACATCAGCGGAATGAACATCAAAAGCCCTTCCAGTAGCACGTAAAAGATCGACGGATTCGTCAAAAAATACATGTACGACTGGATGCTTCCGCTCTCCAAATCGTGCGTGAACCGCGCGACGCCCGAAAGGAACATGCTGTTGTTGAACACGCCCACCGCGCCGGCCAAGCCAATCGCTCCCACCAAGTACAATCCGGTGTTGACTATGATCGCGCTCGTCTTCCCTTTCCAGTCCCGCGGATATTTGGATGTGATGATCGCGGAGCGCGACAGGGCGCAAATCATCGTGAACATGATCCACACCGCGAAGATCTGCCGGTAATACGGCACGAGCCAATACACGCAGCAAAACACAAAACTAATCAGCAAAAAGAAATTGCCAAGATCGTCGATGAGCGCGTTCCAGCGCTTTTTTTTCCGAATCCCGAATTTCTTAAACGTAAAGATGGATGTCGCTTTTCGCAAGTCTTTGATCGGCACCAGCGACAAAAGCACCGCGATCCCGACAATCACCATCCAGGTCAACCAATCCATTCCAGCACCTCTATTTCTCTTTATGGCGCTGCGCGTTCCACTCAAAGTAAAACGGCGCACCGCACACCACGACCGCTCCCAGAAGCGGATACTCCACGATTCCCGCGTTCGAAAACCGGTTCGCCACGTAAATGAGTCCCAAATATAAAAGGAACAATCCGATAAAACCGACCCAAAACGAAACGGTGTCGCGTCGGGAATGCAGGGACAAAAAAGCAAGAACCAGCTTCAGCACGAAATAGACGAACACCACTTTCAGCACGGTTCCCCACGTCAGCGGCAGCGTCCCGATCATCGGCTGATGCGCAAGAAAGCGCGCCCCCACATACGGCCACACTTGTTCCACCATCACCCAGTACACAAACAAAAAAGAAAACAAATCACCAAGTTCCGCCTTCCAAAACGAAGCGGTTTTGACGTTTTTGCCAACGATGGCGCGCACCTCGCCGCGAATCGCCTCCGCGTTCAAATCCTCGTCGTTTTGCAGCAAGGCGTGATAGCGCGTCAGCAGCTCCCGCTGCTGCCGGGACGAACAGTTGTAGATTTTCGTCTGGGCCACGATCCAGTTCCACAGCGCCTCGTTTTTTCCCGGCACATTCAAGTTTTCGGCCGGTTCGCGAAAATAACTATATATATTCATAATTCCTATTGTACCTGTATGCGAAAAATCTGTCTATCGCAAAAAAAAGACATCCGAGGATGTCTTGATTTCAAATTGGCTGGGGTACTTGGATTCGAACCAAGGAAATGCCAGATTCAGAGTCTGGTGCCTTACCGCTTGGCTATACCCCAATCAGCCTCTAAATAATACAACGCCCTTTTCCAAAATGCAACCTTTTTTTGAAAATTCATTTCTTGAAACCCATCCTTATTCGTTATATCATTAGAAAAGCGAAAGGATGATTAATCATGAAAAAAACACGGACCCGTTTCGCGCCAAGCCCAACGGGATATATGCATATCGGAAATTTGCGAACCGCCCTGTTCGAATATTTGATCGCGAAACACGATGGCGGCGACTTCCTGCTACGAATCGAGGACACCGATCAGGAGCGGCAAGTCGAAGGCGCCGAGGAAATGATTTACAAAACATTGAAAGAATGCGGCTTGAACTGGGACGAAGGACCGGATATCGGCGGCGACTTTGGCCCTTACGTGCAAAGCGAACGTCTGCCGATGTACAAAGGCTACGCCGAAGAGCTCATCAAGCTGGGCGGCGCCCATTACTGCTTCTGCTCCGAGGAGGAAATCCAGGCCCAGCGCGAGGAAGCGGAAAGCCTTGGCCTCTCGTTTAAATTCGAAGACCCTTGCAAGCATTTGTCCGCCGAGGAAATCCAGGCCAAACTGGACGCCGGCGAGCCTTACGTCATCCGCCAGACGATCAAAAACGTCGGTGAAACGTCGTTCGAAGACGAAGTATACGGCCACATCGAATTTGACGGCGACCTTCTTGACGAGCAGATTCTCATCAAATCGGATGGATTCCCGACGTACAATTTTGCCAACATCATCGACGACCACCAGATGCAGATCTCGCACGTGGTTCGCGGCAACGAGTACTTGTCGTCGACGCCGAAATACAATTTGATTTACGACGCCTATGGCTGGGAAAGACCGCGCTATGTCCATGTGCCACCGGTGATGAAAGACGAGCATCACAAGCTTTCCAAGCGCAACGGCGACGCCAGCTTCCAGGATCTTGTCGCCAAAGGCTACTTGCCGGAAGCCATCATCAACTATCTGGCGCTGCTTGGCTGGTCGCCGGAAACCGAACAAGAAATTTACTCGCTCGACGAGCTGATCGACCAGTTCAAAATTTCCCGGATCTCGAAATCGCCCGCGATCTTCGATATCGACAAGCTGACCTGGATGAATGGCATGTATTTGCGCGCGATGGACGAAGACACGTATTTTGAAACCGTCCGTCCGTATTTGGAAAAAGCCATCCATGGCGACTACGATTTGCGGGAAATCGCCAAGATCATCCAGCCGCGCATCGACCATCTCGATCAAATCGCGGATTCCGTCGATTTCTTTGACGAGCTCGTTGAATACGATTTGGAAATGTACAAGCACAAAAAAATGAAAACGACGAAAGAAATCGCCCTCAAGTCGCTTTACGCGGTCAAAGACGCGCTGATTGCCCAGGAAGACTGGTCCAGCGAGCAATCCATCCACGAAACGCTGCTGGCCTTGCCAAAACAGCTGGAAATGAAAAACGGCCAGGTGCTCTGGCCTGTCCGCACCGCTTTGACAGGAAAACAATTCACTCCGGGCGGCGCGATTGAAATCGCGTATATTCTCGGTCAGGACGAGGCGCTTCGCCGCATTCAAATCGGCATCGACCGTCTTGAACTCGATTTAGATCAACCGGCTTAAACCGGTTTTTCTTTTTAGAAAGGAGCTCTTTTATGGATATGAGCGCACTCCCCTCTTTACTCATCAAGCTTGCCTATTCCGGGCTGATCGTCTTTCTCTCGTTTTTGATTGGGCCGAAAATCAAACGCATCATTGAAAAATGCGCTAAAAACCCGACCGAGATGGGCGCCATGACCTTCATCGGCTCCCTTTGCTCCATCGGGACGAAAACACTTGGCATCATCGTCGCCCTCGGTCAAATGGGCGTCGATACAACCGTGATCGTCGGCGCGTTTTCCGCATTGGGCCTTGGCATTTCCCTGGCCCTCAAAAACAACATGGCCAACGTCGCGGGCGGCTTGCAAATTATTTTGACCAAGCCATTCGCGGTCGGCAACTACATCTCGATTGGAACCAACGAAGGCACGGTGACGAAAATCGAAACGATGTTCACGACGCTGGTCACCTACGCGGGACAAGAAGTCATCATTCCCAACGCCCAATGCGTTTCCGAGATCATTGTCAACTACTCCCGCGAGCCTTACCGTCGCATGGCGATCGCTTTGCCCGTCCCGCTGGACACCGATGTCGAGGCGTTTCAAGCGAGTCTGAACACGTTGATGAAAGACGATCCGCGCGTGCTCAAGGATCCGGCGCCGCATTGCGCCCTCACTTCGTTTTCCGCCAGCGGCCAGGGCATCGTCGTGACCGCCTACGCCTACACGCTTCCCGAGTTGTACTGGGACGTCTTGTACGACCTCAATTTGGCTTTTCAGAAAAAAAGACTCGCCCAGGGCGTTTCCCAGCCTTACGAGTCCATTCAAATCATAGCAGATCCAGCCAGGCAAACGCTTTAAGGATCCCGTCTTCTTCCAGGTCGGCTGTCACCCAGTCGGCCTTTTCCTTCACCGCCGGTCTGGCGTTGCCCATCGCGATCGCGACACCGGCGCGCTCAAACATGCAAAAGTCGTTTTCTCCATCGCCAATGGCCGCCGTGTCCGAAGCCAAAACGCCAAAGTAGCGGTTGACGAGGTCCATGCCGGTCGCCTTCGAAATGCCCCGGCAGCCGATTTCCCCGCTTTCAGGTCCCAGTGGGGCGAAGGTCGCCCGGATCAAGTCGAATTCATCGCGAAGATCCGCTTCGATTTCCCGATACGGCTTCTTCGTTTCCAAAAAGCTGATTTTTGAAATCGGCTTGGCGAAAATCTCCTTCGGATCCAGCTCTTCCACGCTGTTGTAAAACAACGTCATTCCATGCGTCCGGGCCTGTTTTTCATCCAGTCCCGCGCACACCTGCTCGCAGCGCGCCTTCATCGCCCGCTTGGTCATGGCGTCGCCAAACACACCAAGGCGGCTTTCGTAGACGGCCGGAATGGCGTGTTCGTTTAAATACGCGGCCAGCCGATGGATTTGCGCCTGGGAAAAATGCCCATCAAACAGCAGCTTGTCCTTGACAAGAACCGTTCCGCCCGCACCGGCGATGATCGCGTCGTAATCAATTTTTTTCAAATCGCCATAAATCTCGACGAGCTGCCTTCCGGTGCATAAAACGATTTTATGTCCGTTGGCTTGCGCCTGCTCAATGGCGCGAAACGCGGAAGCGGGAACGTAGCCCTCATGGTGGAACAGCGTCCCGTCCGCGTCCAAATAAATGATTTTTTCCATCCTTCTCTCCTCCAAAATCCCTTTTTCGTCTCCGCTTTTATTTTACCTTATTTCCAAAGAAAAACGCGAAAGAGTAAAAATTCTTTCGCGTGCTCTTTATTCGATTTCGATTTGAAACGGAAACATCGGCAGCCCCAACGCGTTCCATGTGAGGCATTCCGGGTCGTTTTGCCAGGCGTAGGAAATCGTATGCGCCTTCCCCGCCACGCGTGCGATCCCTTCGCGAATCGGCGCCTCGATCGTTTGATCGTCGACGCAAAGCCGGATGGATCCCTGGTCGATGTTTTCAAAAACAAGCTCGACGTTTTCCTCGCCATGCCGCCATAGGCGCAGCTTCGGATACAAGGCCCGGAGCGCGGGATCGTAAAAAACGCGGCTGACAAGCTGCCCGAGCCGGGTGCCCACGACTTGCTTGTTCGTTGGATGGATATTGTACGAGTCGCCTTGGTCGAGCGTGCAAATCAAATCGACGTTCGGCTTGGCCAAAGCCTGCATCGCCTGCGCCTGCCGCAAGATCGGCCAGGTTTCGACGTACGTTTCCTCTTTATATCCTGGAAGCTGGACGAGAAAGAACGGCACATTGGCCCCTAGCGTGTGGCGCCATTCGTCAATGAGCGTGCCGAGCAAATGCTCGTACTGCCACGCCGATTTCGCGTCTTCCTCGCCCTGATACCACCAAACCGCCTTGAAGGGCCGGTTCAGCACCCGCCGCAGCATCGTGTCGCGCAATCCGCCCGGACGGCCAAAGTCCTTTTTTCCTTTCGGTCCCGGCCATGGCGTGTGGCCAAGCTCGTGCTTCAGCTGGGAAAGAGAGCGCTCAGGATAGGCGCGCTGGTAGTCGGCGACCGCCCGCTGGTACGTTTCCAGCTCGTTTTGGTACGCCGCCCGACAGGCGTCCTCCTCGGCTTCGCTTTGCGTTTCCAGCCCGTCCCAATACGGTTCGTAAAACGCCTGCCGCAGCTCCGGATCTTCCATAAGCGTTTGCTTGCGAATCCAGCAGCTCGCGCTCGTCCCGCCTTTGTAGCAGCCAATCACGCCAAGAGGCACATCGGTGTGGGTCGCGATTTCCAGCAGGGCGTACAAGGCGACCGCGGAAACGTCCTGAACGTTTTGGGCGTTTAATACGCGCCAGGCCAGCGGCTCGTCCCGGCCGTCGCCTTCGTATTCGACCTGGGGCACGCCCATCCAGCGAAAATCCTTGCCGTCCGCCGCTTTTCTCGCTTGCTCGTAATGGTCCTCGCTGCCCAGCGCGAATTCCATATTGGATTGGCCGGCGGCCAAATACAAGTCGCCAATCGCCACGTCGTCGATTTGAATCGTCGTATCCGCGCCAAAAAGCGTGAGTGTCAGCTGGCGGCCCGCTTCCATCGGCGGCAGCGAAAGCGTCCAGCTTCCCGTTGCGTCGACCAACGTTTTCCCGACCTGGTTTGCCAGCTGCACCGTGACGGATTCGCCCGGTTCGCCTGTTCCCCATACAAGGATGGGGTGTTGTCGCTGCAAAAGCATGTGATCGCAAAAACCGTCCGCGATTTTCAGCATACGTCTTCCTTCTTTCCTATTCTTGCACGAGGTCGAGGTCGTATTCGAATCCGTGGTTGTCGGCCACGTCCTTGAGCCAGCGTCCGGATTTTTTGATCGTGCGGCTTTGGTCGTTCAAATCCACCGCGATGAATCCGTACCGGTTTTTGTAGGCGTTGTTCCAGCTCCAGCAGTCGAACGCCGTCCAGGCGTGATAGCCAAAGCAGTTGCTTCCTTCCTGCATCGCTTTGTTCAGCCACGCCAGATGCTCTTCGTAAAAGTCGATGCGGTAATCGTCTTCAATGTGGCCGTTTTCATCGCGGTACTTTTCCTCTCCTTCAACGCCCATGCCGTTTTCAGAGATGAACCACTTGATGTTTCCATAGTCGTTTTGGACGTTTTTCGCGATGTCGTAAATGGCTTTCGGGAAAATTTCCCAGCCGCGGTACGGGTTCATTCGCTTGCCCGGCATGTCGTATTCGGAAAAATACCAATCCGGCATCCAGTTGCCTTCCCGTTTTGTTTCCGGCGCTTTGACGCGTTTTGGATGATAGTAGTTGACACCTAGAAAATCGACGGTGTTTCGTTTGATCGTATCGAGTTCCTTTTCATCGGTTTGCCACAGCACGTTGTCTTTTTTCAAAAGATCGACGAGCGCCGGTGGGAACGTTCCATAAACTGCCGGATCCAAAAAAGCCTTGTTAAAGAAATCGTCCGCGAACCGGGCGGCTTCCAGATCTTCTTTCGATTCGCTGCGTGGATATGCCGGAGTCAAATTCAAGATGATGCCGATTTCACCATCCAGTTTCATGGAGCGGTACGTTTCGATCGCCTTGGCGGAAGCCAGATTGATATTGAATATGATTTGAACAGCTTCCTTTCCTTTTCCAATCAATTTTGGATAGTGGAACCCGTACAAATATCCCGCTTCGGGAATGACCATTGGCTCGTTGAACGTGGTCCAGTAGCGCACGTCGTCGCCAAAGCATTCGAACGCCGTCTTGGCGAACTTGGCAAACAAGTCGACCACGTGCTTGCTTTCCCATCCGCCGTATTTTTCAAGCAATTCGATTGGCATGTCGAAGTGGTGCAAGTTCATCACCAGGGTAATGCCGTTTTTCTTCGCCTCGGCGATCACGTCTTTATAAAACTGCACGCCTTCCGGATCTGGCTCGCCGGTTTCCAAATCTTTGATCAGGCGCGTCCACTGGATGCTCGTGCGAAACGAGTTCATGCCGACTTGCTTCATGAGCGCGAAATCCTCTTTGTATTTATGGTAAAAATCGCTGGCAACATCTGGACCAACCCCGTTAAAGAAATCGTTTCTTTGCACGCGATACCAGTAATCCATCACGTTTTCGTGCCGTTTGTTGAACCATCCTTCGCTTTGCGGACCGGACGTGGCGGCACCCCACCAGAAATCGTCCGGAAATTGTACTTTTTGCTTCTTCATTTCATCGTCCTCTTTTCGTTTAAATTGTAAATGGTTTTCAAATAAATGTCTAGACATATTTTTTGATTTTTTCTATTAGTCTAGACATTTCCTATGGAACCCATATAGAATATACTTAAATTATAATCCAAGGAGGAAAAAACGATGAGCCCAAAATACAAAATGATTTACGACGAGCTGAAAGACGCGATTTTAGATGGTGAATACGGGCCGGGCGCCAAGCTGCCGGACGAGATCACGCTTTGTCAAATTTACGCCTGCTCGCGGATGACCGTGAAAAAAGCGCTGGATATTTTAGTTGAGGAAGGCATGATTTATCGAAAGCAGGGCCAGGGCAGTTTCGTGCTCAACAAGGCGCTCGCCTCCGATCCGTACCAGATGGAGGAGTTTCCGATTGGCGGATTCGACCGTACCCGCCACGAGGAAGTCCAGTCGAAAATCCTGGAGTTCAAGCTCAGCTTCGCTTCCAAGGACGTGGCGCACGCCTTGCATATCAAGGAAAACGAGCCGGTTTACGATATTTTGCGGTTGCGCCTTTACGACGACGAGCCGTACGTGCTCGAGCATACGTTCATGCCTGTCAGCCTGATTCCGGGAATTACCGAGGATGTGCTCAACAAGTCGATTTATTCGTATATCGAACACGATCTCAACATGCACATCGCCAGCGCCCAGCAAACGAGCCGGGCCGACATTTCCAGCGCGCTCGATCACGAAGTGCTTGGCTTGAAGGAAAACGAGCCGGTGCTCGAAGTGGAGCAGATTGCCTATTTGGACAACGGGATCCCGTTTGAGTACTCATTTTCCCGCCATCGTTACGATAAATTTAAATTCACCTCTTTTTCTTTGCGTCGTTAAGCGGTCGGATTTGTATTTCCGGCGATATTTGTTAAAATAAAACCATTGGAGATCAAATCAATGAGCAAAAAGAAAAAAAATATAAAAAAAAGACGAACCAATTTTCGTTACAACGAAAACGATGAACGCACGATTGGCGAAGACATTTTATCGTTTGTCAGCACCTTTCTTGTCGTTTCCATCCTCATCATTCTTGTATCCGCCTTTTTATTCAAGCCGGCGCTGATTCAAGGACGAAGCATGTACCCGAATTTTCAAAACGGCGACCGCGGCGTTTCCAACGTGATTGGCGTCAGCGTGGAAGGCATCCAGCGCGGCGATATCGTGCTGGCTAAAACGACCACCGAAAAAGGCGAGCCGACGACGGTCATCAAGCGGGTCATCGGTTTGCCGGGCGAAACGGTCGAATGCAAGGAAGAGCAAGTGTATATTGACGGAAAGCCGCTGGACGAAAGCGAGTATTTGGACAACGACTACGCCAAAGAGTGGAAAGAGACGAATGGCTATTTCAACTACAACTTCGATCCGGTCACCCTTCAGGAAGACGAGTATTTCCTCATGGGCGACAACCGGCCCATCTCGATGGATTCGCGCGATACCGGCCCTTACAAGAAATCTTCGATTTTGGCGAAAGACTTCCTTGTCGTCTATCCGTTCGAGCACTTTGGCTATTACGAAAAATAGCCGATGCACTACGTCTACATCGTTCGCTGCGCCGACGGCACGCTGTATACGGGCTGGACGACCGATCTTGCCAGACGGGTGCGAGCCCACAACGCGCAAAAAGGCGCGAAATACACCCGGCCCCGGACGCCGGTCATGCTTGTTTACTTTGAAACGTGGGAAGAAAAAGGGATGGCGCTGCGCAGAGAATACGCGATCAAGCAGCTTCCTCGTTCCAAAAAACTCGAACTTATAAAAAACGGCCCCGTTTTTCCTGTTTCCCGTGTCGAATAGACAAGGAACGGATTAAAACGAAGCCGTTTTTTTATTCTCTTTTCCCCCTGGCCACAAACGTCGGGTACCACTTTTGAAACCACAACGTGAACACGCCCAGCAAAGCCGGCGCGATCCACGCCACCATTGGCGGTAAAGCCGGCACGAGAAAGAAAAGCAAATACAAAAAGCCCCAGCTAACCGTCAAAATGCGGTTTGTTTTCATAAAAATCGGATTGTTCCAGGCATCCGGTCCCCCGTATTCGTTCATTGAATACCACGCGGACAGCGGCACTTTCTGGCATGCGCTGACCAGCCAGCACAAGCCAAATCCCAAATACGACAACCGGATGACGAGTGGAAACGACACGCCCGCGACAAGCGATCCGGCCAGTCCGGCGCAGACGATCCAGCCTAGCCGGTCATACTTCGTCAAATTCAGCTGGGGGCTTAGCAAAAACAAAAGAGCGAGTCCCGCGCTTATCAAGCCAAAACCGATCCGCGAAGCGACGGGCGCGCCAATCCAAAGCGCCATCCACGGAACGAGAAAATACAGCATGTTCGTTTGCGGGCCCTTTGGCGCGTGCGCGGCACCGGTTCCAAAAAAATCGTCCCAGCGCAAAAGCAAGTCGAAATCGCCATCGACGGTGTACAGATGCTGCATGAGCGCCTCGTCCCCGCGAATCTCTTCTCTGGCGATGGATTGCCAAACGGCAAAAGGCGTCGTGATGCGGGTCGTGTATGGCAGAAAATCTTCTTTTTTCACCTGGGCGTCCGTCTTGGTCAAGACGATTTGATAGCGCTCGTTTCGGTCGGTGTATTCGAATTCGACGACGCGGTCTTTATCGTAATGGTCGCGATTGTACAACCCGGCCATTTGTCTGGTGAATTGATACGCCTCGGATTGGATGTGTCCGCTTTCCGGTTCGACGCCCCAGCTCGCGTCGGCCAGACGTTCGAACACCGGACGCGGCAAAATCGCCTCCTCCAGCTGGCGGCGGACGGCTTCCGAAATGGATCCGCCGGCAAATTCGCGCCCCGCCTGCCGGACGATGTCCAAATAGCGGGCGCATTCCTTTTTCAGCTCCGGTACGCGAAAGAGCTCCCCTTCCCCGGTGAAAATCGTCGTGTAGCCGTTTTTTCCATAGAGGCGGTCCAGCTGGCTCGTGACGGTTTCATAATTGCCCTGGGCGGTATAAAAGCCGCAAGTCGAAATGAAGATCCATCGCTTTTTCGATAAATCGTAACGGTCGGGATGGCCACCGTATTCGTTTTGCGCATCCATGAATGGAAGCCGAAACGGAAGCTGGCGGTCAAAAACGAGCTTAAGCCGGGAAGGAAGCGAATAGTAGTACAACGGAAAACTGTATACGATCCAGTCCGCCTCTAAAATGCCTTTTAAGATTTTGGTCATGTCGTCGTGGATCACGCATTGGCCCGGCGTTTTGTTCCAGCACGCGAAGCAGCCGCGGCAATCACGCAAATCCATCGCGTAAATGTCGTAGGTTTGGATTTCCAGCTCTTGTTTTTCCCGGGCGCCTTGCAAAAAAGCGTTCGCCAGCTGGATCGAATTGCTGGCGGGCCCTTTGGGCGAGCCATTCAACAATAAAACTTTCATCATCGTTCCTCTTTCTTTTCCTCTTTTATTTTAGCGCACGATTCCCGCAGAAGAAACTTTTCGCAAAAAAAAACCGCTTTTTGCGGTTTTCTGCCTGCCTCTTTTAGGCGTTTTTCTTGTCGACGGCTTCGGTTTGCTTCAAGAACGCTTCCACGTCCTCGGCATCCTGATAGGCGTGCTCCAGCTGATCGTAAATTGTCGTCAGCGCGTTGAGCTCCGTCGTGATGTCCGATCCTTCCGGCTGCAGTTTTTCTTCCAGAGAGTCAGCAACGAGTTCCAAAACGCTTTGCGATTTTACGATATGATCTTTGATTTCCGCCATTTTCTCGGCTGGGATTTCCATCATTTCCTGTTGTGCTGTTAATTCGGTTTTTTCCATTGTGATACACCTCATTTCCATGTATCTCTATTGTACTCAATGTTTTTCTTTTCCTATAACAATTTGCACAAGTTTATCCAAGCCGGCTCAAGACGCCTCGCCTTCCAGCTTCTCCATCTTTTCTTCCCACTCTTTCGTGTAGGCCGCGATCTCGTTGTGCTTTTCGTCGATTTGCGCGTCCAGCTCCTCCATCTTTCGATAGTCCTGATAGTATTCGGGCTCGAACCGCAGCTCGCGCAGCGCCTCCAAATCAACTTCCGCCTCCTCCAGCAGCTTTTCCAGCTTGGCGACCCGGTTTTTGAGCGCCTTGCTTTCGTTGAAAGAAAGCTTCTCCTGCTTGATTGGCGCCGGAGCCGCAACGGCTTCCCTGGCCGCTTCGACAAGCGTGTGCTGCGCTTTCTTTTCAAGATATTCCTCGTAGCCGACGTTGTACACTTTGCTTGTGGCGCCCATTTCCATAATGCGGTTGGCCATCTTTTTTAAAAACATTCGATCGTGGCTGACGAATAAAATCGTTCCGTCGTACGCTTCCAGCGCTTTTTCAAGCGCCTCCTTGGCGGGAATGTCGAGGTGGTTGGTTGGCTCGTCGAGCAGTAGGACGTTGTCGTGGGCCAGCATCAGGCAAGCCAGGGCGAGCCGGACTTTTTCGCCGCCGGATAAATTGTACACTTCTTTGAACACCTCGTCCTGGGTGAACAAAAAGCTGGCCAGCGTGTTGCGCAGCTGCGTCTGGTCGGTTTGCGGATACGCGTCCCACAACGTGTCCAGCACGGTTTGGCTGGAGGTGATTTGCGCGCTGTCCTGGTCGAAGTAGCCTAAGTCGATTTGATGGCCGAAATGAAAGCTGCCGCCCAGAGCCGGAAGTTTTTCGACGAGCGTCTTGATGAAGGTCGACTTTCCGATTCCGTTCGGACCGACAATGCCTAGACGATCGCCTTTCATGACGAGCAAATCGACTTCGCAAAGCGGATCGGTGTAGCCGATTTGCAGGTGGTCGACTTCCAAAACGCGTTTTCCGCCTTTGCGTCCGCTGGTGAAGCGGGCTTTGATCGCGCTTTGATCCGTTTTGACATCCTCGATTTTTTCCATCCGGTCCAAATACTTGATTTTGGATTGGGCGAAAGCCGCCTTGTTTTTTTTGTAGCGAAATTTTTCGATAAGAGCCGAAATGCGGGCGATTTCCTCCTGCTGGCGGACGAAGGCGTCATGGTTTCGCTCAATGTACTCCTCTTTCGCTTTGACATAGTGCGAATACGATCCGGGAAAGCGCATCGTTTTGCCAAACTCGATTTCGACGATCTCGTCCACCACGTGATCCAAAAACATCCGGTCGTGGCTGACGAGAATGACGGCGCCGGGATAGTGGCGCACATAGCCTTCCAGCCACTCGATCGACTCGATGTCAAGATGGTTCGTTGGCTCGTCCAGCAGTAAAACGTCCGGCTTGGTGAGCAGCAGCTTGACAAGCCCGATCCGGGTCCGTTGTCCGCTGGAAAACTCGCGAAGCTTTTTATGCAGATCGGCTTCTTCGAACTGAAAATGAAAAAACACGTTTTTTAGCTCGTATTCGTAATCGTATCCGCCAAGCGCTTCAAACCGGTTTTGCAGTTTCTCGTATTTTTCCAGCTGGGCGCTGGACGCGTCGTGCTCGAGCACAAGCGCCTGGCTTTCCAGACGGGCCTGCAAGGTGGTCAGCTCGTCGAAAACGGTGAGCAGCTCTTCGTACACGGTTCGCTCCTCGTCTTCAAACGTGATTTGGGACAAGTAGCCAATGCGCGTTCCGCTGGCGATCACGACCGAGCCTTGATCGGGCTCTTCCAAATGGCAGATCATTTTCAAAAGCGTCGTTTTTCCGCATCCATTGCGTCCAACGAGCGCGATTTTCTCGTTTCCTTTGACGGTGAGCGAAGCGTCGGACAACACGTCCTGGGCTCCAAAAGATTTATATAGATGACTCGCTTGCAGCTTCATCCGAATCAACCTCCTTTAATTGAAAATACGAGGCAAGACCTTGCGCGAGCGACTTGGCGATCTTGTCCTGGTTGGCCTGGTAGTAGTCCACGCTATCGCTGCTGGCGATGTTGGCGTATTCGAACATCAAGCCGTACATGCCGTCGTGGCTGGCGTACGTTCCGTTGCCGACCTGGTTGTATTGTCCGGCGTACGTCGCCTTCCCTCCGCTTTCGCGGATGGCGGGATTGATCGTAAACGGCGTGACGTTGTACTCGTTGTCCACGATGTTCGTGTCAAAGATGACGCCATTGGCCAGCAAGTCGGTTGTCGTGTATGGATAGTCGAGCTCGATGCCGTTTTGCGTCATGATGTAGGCCATCTCGTTGGCGAGCGAGGCGTTGGTCAGCGGCGAAACGATAAAGAACGGCCGGTTGACACTCTCTTCATCGCACATCGACAAATTCAGGAACACCTTCGCTTGATGCTCATAGCCTTGCCCGACGCGTCCGTTCTCGCCGTAGTAGCTTGGCGTGGAGTCCGGATTCCGGCTGATGAGCACTTTGAGGCCATAGCGCTCCAACTCGGTTTTGACTTTCTGGGCCAGCTCGTAAGATGCCTGCGCCTCGCTGATTTGGCCGCTGGCGAACCCCGGCTCCAGTTCCTGGGTCAGCTCGTTGAAGACGTTGCCGCTCGGGTCGATGACCACGTCGACGATCTCGCTTTGCGGAATCGTGTCTTTCACGACTAAAAACGCGTAGTTGTTAGCAAGCTCCACATTGAATTTGCGGAAAATGTCTTTATCCGCTTCCAAGGTGATGTTTTTGACTTTTCCGCCGCGGCGCATCGTGACAAGCGGCTTGGATGTGAACGCTTTGTCAAAATAAACCCGCTTTTTGATGTACTGGTCGTAAATGAACACCTCATAGGCGCCTTCGTCGAGCTGCCCAAGCGGGATCGCGCCATCCGCGCTGCCGGAAAACGTAAAATTGTATTCTTTTCCTGTTTCAATGTTGCGCAACACGAGCGCTTTGCCCATGAACGGATCGAGGTTTTCCTGCTCGGCGTCGTACGGGTTGCCGAACATCGAAAGCGTTTCTCCGTAAAACAAGTAGTCTTGCGCTTTGTATTCGTTGTCAAACTGGCGCTCGACTTCGCCCCGGATCGTGCTGGTGTCGATAGTTTCAATGTAGTCCTGCGTGATTTTGTCCAGCTCGTTTGGCTTGTTGCAATAAACGAAACCCAAAATAAGCAAGGCGGCGACGGCCAGGACGATGCCTACCCAGTGCCGCGGTGTCAGCGATTCAATTTTTTTCTTTATCTTCGACCCTTTCGGGATTTTTTTTACTTTTTTCATGCTTCAATTCATCGTCCTCGCGGACGAATTTCCCCTTGGCTTTAAGTATAACAGTTAATTTTTCTTTTGCGAATGGAACATGCAGAAATAAGAAAGAGAATCCTTTTATTTTTATTTTCTTTTCGTTAAGATAAAGGTATGGCAAAAATCAATCGAAAAAAACAAATTCGCAATTTGGCCTTTTTGGGGCTGGCGCTTGCATGCGTCGCGGCGGCTGGCTTTGGCTTGTCGCGCCTTGGAAGGACAAAGGACGAACCCAAACAAAAACAAGACAAAAAAGAAGAAAGAGCGTATGAGCCGCTCACCGCCGCGCAATACGCCAAGGCGAACGTCAACGAGCTCGGCAACGTGCCGATCATGATGTACCACGGCATTCAAAACATGAGCAACGCGGACACCCCCTATACAGGCGGCAACATCGACGTGGACGGCTACCAGCGGACGGCCGAGGCGTTTCGCAACGATTTGCGGTTTTACTACGACCAGGGCTACCGCATGATTCGTTTGAGCGACTACGTGGATGGCAATGTCGATGTCGAACCGGGAAAGAGCCCGCTCATTTTAACGTTTGACGACGGCCTCGACAACAACATCCTCGTGACCGGTCTGGACAAGGACGGCAACATCGAGATCGACCCCAACAGCGCCGTCGGCATTTTGGAGGCGTTCAAAAAGGAGCATCCGGACATGAACGTGACGGCGACGTTTTTCGTGAACCAGGGGTTGTTTTCGCAACCGGAATACAACGAGAAGATCTTGAAATGGCTCGTGGAGCATGGCTACGACGTGGGCAACCACACGATGAACCATCCCGATTTTTTAACGATCGACCAGGCGCAAACCGAGCAGGAAGTCGGCGGCGTGTACGAAAAGCTGGAGGAAATCATTCCGGGAAAATACGTGCCAATCGTGGCGCTGCCGTTTGGCTCGCCTTACGATTTGGAGCATCCGAACATGGCTTCCATTTTCCAGGGAACGTTCAACGGCAAGCCGTATACGACCAAGAGCACGCTGCAAGTGGCGTGGGAGGCGGACGCTTCCCCGTATTCGAACGCGTTCAACCCGACGTTTTTAAAACGCATCCGCGCTTACGACAACAACGGCGAGAACTTCGACATTCAAATGAATTTCGACCGGCTGAACACGTCGCGCTACATTTCGGACGGCGATCCGGACACGATCGTCTATCCGGAATCCGAGCAAGCCAGTCTGGGGGAAACGTATGGAAAGAAGCCGATTCCCTACACGCCGGCTGAATAATCAAAAGACCATCGCGCGATGGTCCTTTTCTTTTACATGCGGGATCCGTTAGTTGCAATGACGTTTTGATACCACGCGAAGCTGTCTTTTTTGACGCGTTGCAGCGTTTTGAGATCTTTCTCCTGGCGGTCGATGTACACGAAGCCGTACCGCTTTTGATAGCCCTGGTGCGTGCTGACCAGATCCATGAACGCCCATGGACAATACCCGATCAAATCGACGCCGTCGCTGAACGCGAGGCGGGCCTGTTCGAAGTGGCGACGCAAGTAGTCGACGCGGTAGGCGTCGTGCACGGTGCCGTCGTCTTCGAGCGCATCCCTTGCGCCGATGCCGTTTTCGGTAATGAGGATGGGCAAATGGTAGCGGTCGTACACGCGGCGCAGCGTCGTGCGCAAACCGACGCTGTCGATTTGCCAGCCAAACTCGGTCGTTTCGAGCAAGTCGTTCGTCTCGGCCCGGTACACCCCTTCCTCGCCGACCATTGTCTGCTGGTCGCCGTTGCGCGGCGCCCGGTCATGCCCGTCGTTTTTGGCGGCGGACACGGTCGCGGTGGCGTAGTAGTTGACGCCGAGAAAATCGGGTTTGGCGCTTGCCAAAAGATCCATGTCGCCGGCTTCCATGCGGGGAACGAGTTCTTTTTCCTCCATATACGCCCACGCGATCGGGTTGTAGACGCCTTTGACGGCGACGTCCAAATACAGCCAGTTGCGGATGGCTTCCCAGTTGTCGGCGGCGACGACATCTTCGGGTTTGCACGTTTTCGGATACACGGCGATGATGTTCGGGGCCGGGCCGATTTTGCCTTCGGGCACGAGTTCATGGCATAGATTAGTCGCGATCGCGCCCGCCAAAAGCATGTGGTGGTTTTGCTGGTAAAGCTCTTTGTTCGTTGGCGTCTTGCCTGGATTCATCGCGGCGGGATGGTTGATCATGACGTTTTGCTCGTTGATGGTCAGCCAGTATTTCACTTTGTCGCCGTACTCCTGAAACAGGGTTTTGGCGTATTGCGCGAACGCGTCGATCGTTTCCCGGTTGCTCCAGCCGCCGTTTTCATACAGGGCGAGCGGCAAATCGAAGTGGTACAAGGTCACGACGGGCTCGATGCCGCTGGCGACGAGTCGGTCGATGAGCGTGTGGTAAAACGCGACGCCTTCCGGATTGATTTCCCCTTTCCCTTTTGGAAAGATCCGGCTCCACGAAATGGAGAACCGGTACGCCTTGAGGCCAAGCTCCTTCATGAGCGCCACGTCCTCCTCGACGTGGTGGTAGTGGTCGCTGGCAACCGAGAAGTCGGAAAGATCGGCGGGATGGTGCAGATCCTGGATGGATGGCCCTTTGCCGTGGCTCTCGCTGGCCCCTTCGACCTGGTAGGCGGATGTGGACGCGCCCCATAAAAAGTCGTTTGGAAATGGTTTTGGTGTGGTGTGGAACATAAACTTACCCCTTTCTTTTCAAGACGTCCTGCCCGGCTTCAACGCGGCCCTGCCCGACGAGTTCGATGTCTTCATACATAGCGGAATTGGTGACGATGACCATCGTCTGCGTATTGTATCCTTCCTGTTCAATGGCTTCGCGGTCGAAATGGACGAGCGGTTGTCCGGCTTGGACGTGTTCGCCTTGCTCGACAAACGTTTCGAAGTGTTTTCCGTTGAGTTCGACGGTGTTGATGCCGATGTGGATCAAAATTTCCATGCCGTCTTCGGCCGTGATGCCAATGGCGTGCTTGCTTGGAAACAGCGCGCTAACCATGCCGTCGACCGGTGAGAACACGTCGCCGGATTCCGGTTCGATGACGAGTCCTTTGCCGAGCGCCTCGCTGGCGAACGCTTCATCTTTGGCTTGCGAGAGCGGTTTGACAAGACCGGCTAGCGGCGCGGCGGCGACGCCGGGTTTCGTATGCGTCTGGATAGCTTCGATCGTTTTCGCTTCCTGTCCCTTTTCTGCATGGAGCGAGAAGATGTAGGTGAGCGCAGCGGAGACGACGCAGCTGATGACGATGGCGATGATGATGTTGTAGAAGAACGTCATCGTGTTGTCGCCGATGTACAAGAGCACGGCGGGCAGGCCGCTCGATCCGGTGGCGAAGCGGTGGGTGTGCGTCAGGCCGGCGTACAATCCGCCGCACGCGCCGCCGATCATGCTGGCGACAAGCGGATATTTCTTAGGCAGGTTCACACCGTAGAGGAGCGGTTCGGTGATGCCCATGTACGCGGTGATAAAGCCGGATGTGGCGATTTGTTTTTCCTTTTTGTTTTTGGTGCGTAAGGCGACGACCAGTCCCGCGGACGCCTGAGCCATGTTGGAGCAGACGCATCCGGGTCCAAAGATGGAGTCGTAGCCGAGGTTGGCCATTTGCATGACGCCTAGAGGCGCGACGCCGTTGTGGATGCCGAACATGACCATGACAGGCAGCAGCCCGCCGATGAGCAACGCGGGCGCCCAGGCGGCGTTTTCAGCCAGGTAGTTGAAGACGACGGCGAGCCACGATCCGACAATGTTGCCAAGTGGCCCAAGCACCGAGAACGCGAGCGTTCCCATGATGAGGAAGACGAGCAATGGCACGAAGACGAGGTTGATGGCTTTAGGCACGACGCGGTTGAGCCACTTTTCAACGTACGACTGCACGAAGACGATCAGCAGGATCGGGATGACGCTGTTGGCGTAGCTGACAAGCGGGAACGGGATGATTTCAAAGAAGCGCACCCCTTCCTGGGCGGTTACGAACGCGTTCCATGTCGGGTGCATGAGGATGCAGGCGACGCCGGCGGCCAGGATCGGATTGCATTTGAGCTTCTGGGCTTCGGTGAACGCGAGCAGGACCGGCAGGAAGTAGAAGATCGCGTCGGCGAACATGTTGAGCAGCGCGTACGTTTGCGACTCGTTGGAGATGAGTTTGAAGACGACGAGCAGCGCGAGCACGGCTTTGACCATACCGGCTCCGGAGAGCGCGGGGATGATGGGCTGGAACGTGCCGGCCACGAAGTCGATGATCGTGTTGACGATGCCCTTCTTTTCGACGGGCTGGCTGTCGTTTCCTTTTTTGAGGTCGACTTTCTTTTCGATTTCCTCGAAGACGTCGGCGACGTGGGTGCCGATGACGACTTGGTAGACGCCGGCGTTGATCATGACTTTGGCGACGCCGTCCATCGCTTCGAGCGCTTTCGTGTCGGCTTTCGATTCGTCTTTGAGTTTGAAGCGAAGCCGGGTCTGGCAGTGATACACATCGTTGATGTTTTCTTTTCCGCCGACTTTTTCAATGATTTGTTCGGCGAGCTGGGTGTACTTTTTCGACATAATTTTTTTCCTCTCTTTGTTGACACCCATAAAATACCAAAGGAAAACAGCGGAGAAAACAGACGAAGGAGCACTTAAAACTTTGTTTTATGAAAACGATTTCAGCGCGGTCTTTTGACGAAACTTCGCGAAAAAAAAACACCAATCATTCTTTGAGATCGGTGTTTTTGAGGCGCCCTTGTTCGAGCTGTCTTGCGCTGCGCTGGCGGTACGCGTCGTTTTTTTCGTACTGGCGTTCGAAGACGGACGCGAACAGGACGTTGAATACGTAGTTGAGCGATTCCTCGGTCGAGAAATTGGCAACTTTGGTGTAGAGGCGCTCGCGCGAGCACATGGTCAGGATCGTGTCGGTGCTTTGGCGCAGCAAGTTGTCGCCCCCGCTTGTGATGCCGATGAGCGGGACGTTGTTTTCGCGTAAATACGGCACGATGTTGAGGGGCTCGACGCTGGCGTTGTTGCCGGAATACGACACGATGATGGCGACGTCGTGCTGGTCGAGGCGCATGGCTTGCATGCCCATTTCCCGGGAATTGGAAATTTCAACGACTTTGCCGATGGAGAGCATCTTGCGGCGAAAGAGTTCGGCGACGCCGGTGTTGGGCGAGATGCCGAAGATCATGACGCGGCGGGCGCGGACGATCAAATTCGTGCAGCGAACGACCTGGTCGAGGTCGAGATGGTCGCGTGTGTCTTCGATCGTTTTGATTTGCAGGCTGGCGATCTTGGTGGCGATGTCGCTGGTCGTGTCCCCTTTTTGAAACGGATAGTTGAAGTCGACATCGGCCATTTCCTTTTCGACTTGCCCTTCCCGAATCAAATCTTTTTTGAGGTCTTTCCATCCTTCGTAGCCAAGCGTTTTGGCGAACCGGACGATGGATGCCTTGGATGTGTACGTGTGGGTGGCGATTTCCTGGATCGAATACGTGTGGATCGTGTCCATGTTTTTTAAGATAAACTCGCCAATGTTTTTGCGGCCGTCATCGTACGTGACGACGAGCTCTTCGACTTTTTGAATTAGAAACATATCTTCTTCCCCTTTATTTTTTTCTATCCCTGTTCTGATTTTAGCGGATATGGGTTGAAAAACAAGGGATTTTATCAAAGATACTTTCTAGCATTTTTTAATAACTTGTTTTTGTCTATGAATATCGCATCAGAAAAAGCGAGAATTGTCAATTAGGACTTCTTACATATTCCTCTAATCCTTGGCGTGTACTATACCTAAAGAATCTAAAGCTCTTGTGTAAGATATGTATTTTTCATTGTTTGACATTTCATCTGTAAAACTCAAAACATATTCAAATTCTAAACCTTTTTCCTCTCCATAAGTAAATTCTTCTTTATTGCTATTTATGATTTTTTGAATATTATCTCTATTTTTATAAATTAAAATGGCACATCTAGCTCGAGGATTTTAATTCCTGAGAAGAGCAGTCAAATTGATCAATCATTTCTCTATAACTCTCTCATCATTCCTCCATCGCTTCATAAAGTGCTTCCTCACATTCTTCTTCAGAATCGTAATCACTTGGGTCGATTTCATAGTCGATATACGCTGAATCATGAGAATCATACCAAGCCAATTTTTCTTCGTATAACGCCTCATCGTAATCCTCTTCCGTTTCATAATCTTCCGGATCAAGGTCGGCAAAAAAGAAGCAGTCATCTTCCCGTTCTTCGCGCCAGCCGTATTTCATTTCATAAAGCGCTTCGTTGTATTCCTCCTCCGTTTCATAATCTTTAGGGTCGATCTCATACGACCATTCATAATCGCATGTGTCCCTCCACCCATACTTCGCCTTTTCCAGAGCTTCCTCGTATTCTGCTTCGGTTTCATAATCTTCCGGATCAACATCGTAATTCAAATCAATTTCACAGTAATTTCGCCAGGCTGTTCTTTCCTCTTCTAAAGCTTCTAAAAATTCATCCTCTGTTTCATAGTCTTCTGGATCAAGATCGCAATCGCTATAATCTTCACGCCAACCATACTTTGCTTCATAAAGATCGTCCTCATAGTCTTGTTCCGTTTCATAATCATTTGGATCAAGACCATATATATCACCATCCTCGCAATTTAACCTCCATTTATATTTTTCCTCAGCTTTTCTTTTCTCAAACAGTTTATACATAAAGTAAACTTTTAACCAGGTAATGTCATTTTTTTTCCTTTCCATAAAAATTCTCCTTTTTTATAAAAACCTTCTTACAACCTCAATGCCACATAAAACTTCTGTACATAGTTATTGTCCATCGCCACCTGTAACTTCTCATGATATTTTGGATCCTTTACGATTTCTACGAGCCCCTTGTTTCTTTCTTCCAGTCTTCGAATGACTTCCTCGGAAGGGACGGAATTGCTTTTGGAAGAGTTGACCGATTTTGATGTAATGACCAAATTCCAAATGTCATCACTATACATGAAGGACCACGGTATGACATGGTCAATGGAAATGTCATTGGCTTCAAGAACTTTTCCGGTATAGAGGTCAATGATGTTTCCGTCTTCCGTTTGCGTCAACAAAATGTGCTTGAACTTCGAGAGATTGTTTCGTCGTATTTTGGCATCCGAAATTCCTTTTACCTTTAACGCGATTTTGGGCGCGCTATTGAACTTTTCAAGCAACTGGGCCCACTTGTAGTTTAAAAGCTGTGACAAAATGAACGCGTATTCTTTGATTTCTTTCACCTGCTTTCGAGTAAACATGACATGCATGTTTGACCGGTCGAGTTTGTAAATCTCGTTCTCGACAGTCTTTCCATCCTTTTTCGTGTTTTTAAACCGCCAGCACACATCCACCTTCAATGTTTTCGCGATTTGTGAAATGCGTTCCGCGTAAAAAGCAGGATTCGACATTAAGTCCTGCTGCGCCCGGTCAAACCATACTGGAATATTCGAACGTCGCAAATCCTTCACAAACTCGATGCATTTTTCCGTTTCCTGCACAAGGATCGGCCTTTTGTTTGGATTTGGACTTTGCTTTAAATTGAAAAAATATGTCTGATTCCAATAGTATTTGAGCATCTTCTCGGCAATTTGAACAAATGGAATTACCAGATCATGGTTTTCATCTTTCGATTCATAAATGATCTCGATCAATGCGCGTCCCCAAGCCAGCTTGTACGTGTTCTCGTTGTTCATGTTCTCGATAATGTCCAGCCACAAATTGATATAATCGGTCATCGTTTACTCCTCGATCACATATTCCAAAAAGATCTTCTTTTCAAACTTTCCATTCGATTTTGTCTTTTGGTTGACAAGATCTCATTTAAATCCAATCCGTAGCTTTTCTGCAACGCTTCCAACACCTCGAGCACATCGGCCATTTCCAAAATCATCGCTTCTTTTGAAGGTGCATCCCTGAGCTCATTCACTTCCTCTAACAGTTTTTGCTTGAGCGTTTTTCGATATGCCGTTTCATCCAGACTGCATATCTGGCAAGTTTTTCCATCTTTCGTGATCATTTCCGGAATCCGGTCACGCACCAGCTTGTTATAAACGATTTTCATCTTGTTTATCCTCGATCAATTATCCTGTAGAATAATGTCTCTTTGCACGATTGCCTCATATTGCCCAAGAGATTCTATTTCAACTTCCATAGATTGATGAATGGATGGAAACTTCCACATTTTCTTCATTCCCTGCTGATATTTATTTTTGTTTTTCTGAGCCATCGTTTTCTTCATTTTCACATCCTATTTCTCTCTTTATAAAAAAATAATAAGCAACAATCATCCTCTTGCGAACATCATTGCTTATTGTGAAACAAAATATCGTAATTTTTGTATTACTTTTTTTAAATATTATAGCAGGGTTTGTAAGCGCTTTAAAGAATAATTGATGATGAATTATCTTGATTGGCCTAATGATCAAGTACCCGCTATATCTTGGATCTAAATGTTGTAGTCCATCATAAATAAAAATTACTTTCCAACTACAGGAAAGAGAGGTGTTGATCATACACCTTTTACACCGTCAATCGCAGCAAACTATCATACACAAATAATTCCCTTTTATTTAAAGCTGATTTACATTTTTCTAGGGGAAAGTCTAACCATATTTCACACTTTTCTAGGGGAAAATCGCGTAAAAAAAGTGGCATCCATCTTTCTTCTCCGGTTTTAAAGAAAGAAAATTTCTACCACTTTTATTCCAATTACTCTACACCTAACGCTTTGAATACCGCGTCCTTCGGATCCGTATAAAAAATTAATTGAAAATGACCAATCAGTTCTGCCGGTACTGACGCCAGATCCGCAGCCGATACGATGGGAAGCAACACTTTTTTGGCTCCGCAATCCAAACACAACTGCAACGTATGCGCGAGCTCATCCACTTTATGGAGGGTTCCGGCAATCGAAATATCGCCAAGAACAGCAGTACCGCTGATGACTGATTTTCTTAAGCCAATCGACACTAAGGAAATCGTCGCCGATAACGACAACGTATCCGTCATCCCAATGCCTTGCAAGTCTTGCACATTCAAAACAAAATCATTGTTGGCCATGGACAAGGAACGGCTCATTGTGCTGACGTTCGCTTTTAAATAGTTATAGGCTGTATTTACCGCTTCTTTCGCTTTTGAATCAAAGGTATGACCTTGTCGGACGTTTCTTAATCATTGAAAACAATCATCCTCAATTCTACCTTCAACATGTTTGGTGATGAACCGGAGTAAGTATATACTGTTCGACTCGGTTAAACTAATACATATAACAAATAATTTATTTAAAGCATCAAATTACTCTCGTGATAAGAAAAGGCTTCGTGAAATCCTTTTCTTATGAATAGAAAGTTAAAAATTTAAATATTTATTCCTCAATGTTAGCTTCAAAGATGCATTCGTCAAGATTTGTTGTTTCGCTTTTTCTATATAATCATTATCAAGTTCCTTATTCGCAAGTCCTTTTGATATTTCTTTTTTCAAATTACAAATCAACAATAGTTTCTCATAATCCCTTTCTTGAATGATTTCTTTAATTTCTAATATCTTAGATTCATATACACCCTCTATATTAAAATTTGTAATCTCCTGCAAATTGGATTTCATCCTTTCTAAAGAACTATCTTCTTCTATTTTTTGAGTGGCTAATTTCTCATCAATTGCAGTTTTGGTACTCGTTAATGCTATTCTTTCTATTTTTTTTTCTACAATAGAGAAAAACTTATTTTTAAATTCTTTTATCCTATCGCTATAGTCTTGCGGAAAAAATATCTTCAGCACACCATTTAAAACGCTATCGTCTAGTAATAGCATTTCAATTTCATTAACCGGAATAACTACTATATTATTACTTTGGGCATTCTCTATATATCCCTTCGAATGATTATCTCCATCAATTATTCCATACGCTTCAGCATTTAACCATGTCATTTTAGATAAAACGCTTCGATATCTCACAACTTCATGATGTCCTCCCACTGGAATAATAGTATATTTTTCTCCCAAAATAGCTCGGTAGATATAATAATCTAAGCTTGATTTATCATCTCCTTCGCAAAACACGATTGGTTTATTGCTACCCAATATCTCTGTCATTAATGTTTGAGGAAGTTCAAAGTTATTATCTAAAAAATCAAATTCCCATTTATTAGGGTATTCGAACTCTTTGATCCAAGCAATTTGAATTCCATTTCTTCCAAGAACAAAGTCAATTGAATGAGTAATAAAAATAAACTGGCAATCCTTCCTTTCTTCTAATAACAAATCCCATAAAGTATTCGTTAAAGAAGGATTTAAATATGTTTCAGGTTCATCTACAACAATAAAGCTATCTTTTTTAGCCATTAGAACACTCATGATATAATATAAAACTGACTTTTCTCCTTCAGAAAGTCCATTCACATGGTAATGTTTATCTCCTTTTTCACAAAATAAATGTTGGAAGGACTCTGGATTATATTTCAATTGAATATTAGGAAAAAGTGTATTAAAAATCCTTCTTGTTTTATCAAAGACAGTTTTATCATTCTCAGATTTAATTCCTTTATCATGACATTCCGTTAAATATGAAACATGATTTGCTCCCATAGCTATAATTAATTTAGTAAACTGATTATTTTGAAAACAGAAATACTCATAATCATTAAACGTTTTGCTTTTGTTAATATTATTTTCTAGCAACATTTTCTCTAAATCTAACATTCTTGTAGTCAACACATTTGAATCATTCAATGAAAAGAATAAATTTTTTTGTGCTGGAATAACCGAGATATATTGCTTATCTTCACCTTTTAAAGCATTTGCCAAACTTGTCTTTCCACTTCCGTTACCGCCGATTAAAACAATATCATTCTTATATTTCGAAAAATCTTGTAACAAAATTATACTTGCAAAGATTTTAGATAAATCCTCGTAATATAATAACTCGTAAAATATATATTGATTTCCAAATACTAACAGTTCTGAATCATTAGATGATAGAAGATTATTTTCATTTTGCATATAATCTGATTGTAAATATTGATTATACAGTAATATACATTCATCTATCAAATTATTCATATGTTTGCTCAACATATTTTCTTTTACAATATCTAAATTAATTAAAGAATTTAAGAACTCGATTTGTCTATTTACATAACCACAATCATTTTTATAGAGTTCATCAAATCTATCTTCGGAATAAATTACTGGCTTCCCATTTACATTATCCGTCGTTCTCAATTTGAAAGTGTCTAAATAAAATCCTTTTAAAATATCATAATTATCGTTCAAATACTTCTTATACGCCTCCCAATAGTATTGGATTTTATTTAATTGCTGTTTTTTATCTTCCATTTTCTTCACCTATGTATCACTTTTATAATCTATCATTTTTTGATTGATTTATTTTTATTTCCTTTTGGTCCCAGATTGCGAATAGCTTGAGCGCAAATCTCTGTTAACGGTTCGCCAATAGCTGCTTTATAATTAAATCCAAGCAATTGCATTGTTTTAAGAGTATCGACAGTTATCAACTCTTTAATTTGTTCAAAACTATTAAGTTGATCATTTTCATCAAATTCTCCAAATTTTTTAAAAATATCTAATGCTTTCGTAATTGTAGCCTGTAAATGTTTTATATCTTCTTCACTAATATTAATTCTCTCTACTTCCGATCTATACTCTTGTGCAATATGTACTGCTTCTTCTCTCTCGGTAAGTAATTCGCTGATTATTTCATCATATGCATTACGAATATCTTCAATATTTTTTTCGTTTTTTATTACTTTAACTCTTTTTCTTACAGCCGAAGCAGTCCCTTTTACAGCCATTTTTCCAAGTTCTACGCCTAATTCAGCTATATGTTGAGCATATAAATCATCCATTTTTTTCTTTCTCCTTCTTATTTATCAAAATACTCCAACTCTTTTAATGACAAGCCTTTTACTAGGATTTGCTTATCCTTTTCTTCAATTGGTTTTAATTTCTCTAGTGCTTTAAAATAATCGAGATCACCAAAAATGCTATTATTTGAAGCACTGACTAAAATCATCTTCCATTCCGTTACTCCGTCAACATGTCGGTCTTTCGGTAAGCCCGCATCTGTATCTTCGATTAGAATAAGGTCCCCTTGTTTTCCTTTTAAATAAACTCATAACATCAACACACAAACGGAATCAAATGGTATTTTACTTTCCGCTCGTACTCTTTATATCCATCTGATATTTTTTATAATATCTTCGTTTTATTCTCGATTCGCTTCACCAGAATGAGAGGATAGGTCAAAAAAATCAGAAATGAATATGAAGAACCGAGGACTAATAGCATTGATAAGAACAAGAACACGGTTATCATATACATCGGATGTCGAACAATCCCATATAACCCGGCATCAATGACTTTTTGATTTTTTTGACCTTCAATGATGGGGGATAAATATATATTCTCTCTTAATACTTCCGCATCAAAAGATACAATCCAAAGAAAAAGAGGGTTCCAAATCAAATTACCCAGTTTGGCAAAATCAACCATTGATAACGCACATTCAACCCGGCAATCGTAAAGCCAGCCACAAACATGACTCCACTCAATACGATCGTTGTTCTTTGTTCCAATTTTTCTTCTTTTACCTTCAGCCGTTTAGCAAGTAACATGGGATTTTTAACTATTATAACAAATCCTGCAATAAACATTGAGATAAACAAAACCCCTATAAATAGTTAACCATTACAATAACCGGATGTTCTGGCACATCCAAATCAAAATCCTATTACTAGAAGCACTCCAGCTACAAAACGAACTAAGCCTCTTATCAATAATTTTGTTTTCATCTTCTTATTCCACAATTGAAATTCCCGAATCAGCAAACACGCCATTCACCTGCTCATCAAGCCACTGTTTTGTAAACAACGTCGAATACTGCCGCTGCGAATGCGCCTGCGCCAGCTGTTCCGTATAGTCTTTCAACGGATAAATGTGAAAGTTCGTGTACTCCCCCTCAAAATGATTCACGATCGGAATGATTTGCGGATCCAGCACTTCCACCTGTTTTTCACCCGTCTTCTTCAACGTAAACTGCGCAATCGCGCCCACTTCGTACATATCCTGAAACGTCTCGTCGGCCCGGTCCACCAAATACGCCGAAGAAATCAAATTACCCAGCGAATAAAAGCACAACGTCTTGTTACCATTGGCCCCCGTCAACCAGGTCGCCGACTGAATCGTGTGTGGATGGTTGCCCACGATCACATCGGCTCCCGCGTCCGCGATCTGCTGCGAAAGCACGGTCTGCGCCTCGTTCAATTCATACGTAAACTCCGTGCCCCAATGCATGCACACAATGACGCAATCGCTTTGCGCCTTCGCTTTGGCGATATCGTCCATCAACACCGCGATCCTGTCGCTGTACGCGTCCCAGAAAATATTGACCCGCCAGTCCGTATCCGCCGGCTGGTTCGTCGCGTATGTCCACGAAACGACACCGATCCGGATCCCGTTCACATCCGCGAACGATACAGCGTCCCGCTCTTCCGGTGACAAAAACGCCCCCGTATGGCCAATGGACTGCGCGTCCAGATTTTGAATCGTCTTCTCCAATCCTTCCACGCTGCGATCCATCGCGTGGTTGTTGGCCAGCGTCACGTATTCAATCGAATTGTCCTTCATGTTTTTTGCCGTCTCTGCCGGCGCGTTAAAACAATAATCCGCGCCCGCCAAACCAAGCGCCTCTCCCGCGATTGGCACTTCCAGATTCGCCAGCGTCCAGTCGTCGTTGGCAAAATACGGCGAAAGATCCGCCATATAGTCGCCCCAGCCTCCATTGCCAAACGCGTTCACGAAGCCATCCTCCAGCAGCAAATCCCCCGTCACCGTGATCCGCGCCGTATCCGCCGGTTCTTCTTTTTGCTCGACCACATCCTCGTTCTTCGCCGTTGTCAAACGGGAAGAAACAAACGCGTGGACTCCCCAAACGATCCCGCCCGTCAACGCGAGCGCAACCCCCGCAACCAGCGCGATTCTTCCTTTGTGTATTTTTCTTTTTCTCTTCATGGATAAAAACCTTTCCTTATCCATTATAAGATCGGTTCCGTTTCGTTTTCAATCCTCGACTTTTCCACAATCTCCATCTCCACCACCTTCAGCAAGTCGATTTTCCGTTTCACGATATCAATACGACGTTCTTCCAGGCAAAAACGCGACACCATCCCTGTCACTTCCACAAACACATCCTCGCTTTGAAACACGACCCGCAGTACATCGCCAACCCGCACTTGCGCCAGCGTCACATCCAGCTGCTCCCGCTCATCCTCCGAAAGAACGCGCGGGGGCACGATCACTTTTTCCTGCTGCGCCAGCAAATCCCGGAAGCCAGCCAGCGCGTCAAACGACTGAAAGAGCTGCGCCCGGGCCGCGCGGTTGCCCTTATTCATGATGGCCTCCAATGAGCGTGTTTCGCGTTTTCGCTGTCGCTTTTTCCAATGCGTCCGTTCCCCGCCATATCGCGTTGCGACCATATTTCTGTTTGATCTCCACAAGAACTTCCTGCATTTTTTTCTCCTTTTCCAACGCGTCCACATCCGTGAACAAATCCCATTGCTCCATTTCTTCCTCGCAAAGATGTCCAAACGAAAGCCATAACCGGCGAATAGGACGATCCTTTTTTACGATTCGCCAAAACAAACCGACGCATTGCTCCCGCAGCACGCGGTAGGAGCTAGTCAAAACAGCCAGCGTTTGACTGCCATGGGAGGAAGAGCCGGCCCCTTTCGCATAGCCAATACCTAAAGAAAGATGCCCCGTCACCAAATGCCGTTCCGTCAGCTTCAAAACATTGTCATCCACCATTTCCTTAACAACCGTCAACGCGTCTTCCGCGTTGTATTCCTCGAATAAAATTTGCGACGCGGAAAGACTATGCGAACGGGGGACATATCGCTTGATATCCGCGATCTCCACTGGTTCGCGTCCCCACGCGTGGTCGATCAAATATTCCGCGTTGACGCCAAATTCCTTATATAAAATTTCAGGATCGCACCGCGTCACGCCATACAAATCGTAAATTCCATGCTGTTCCAGCCGTCTGGCAATGCCCCGGCCAATCATCCAAAAATCCGTCAAAGGCCGATGATGCCACAACGCCTCGCAAAACCGCCGCCGATCCAAAACACCGATTCCTTCGGGATCGTGTTTCGCCATGATATCCAGCGCGACTTTCGCCAAAAACAAATTCGTGCCAATCCCGCACGTCGCGACGATTCGTGTCGACGCGTAAATATCCGCAATCATCATTTGCGCGATTTGTTTGGCGTTCTTTCGATACATTCGCTGGTACGATGTCACATCCACAAACGCCTCGTCAATCGAATACACATGGACATCGTCGCTGGAAACATACTTTAACAAGATTTTGTAAATTCTTGCCGAATACTCCATGTAGCGCTTCATCCGCGGTCTGACCGCGATATACGGCACCGTCTTCGGAATCTCAAACAGCCTGCCCCGGCTTTTCACGCCAAAGCGCTTGATGGCCGGCGTGGCCGCCAGCGTAATCGCGCCAGGGCCTCTGGAGGCGTCCGCCACGACCAGGTTGACCGCAAACGGATCCCAGCCCCGGGCCGCGCACTCCACCGAAGCGTAAAACGATTTTAAGTCGATACATAAATACACTTTATCCATATTTCCACGATCCTTTTCTTTATATTATCAAAAAATATGGATTTTATAAATATAAATACAGAAATAATCATAAAAAGAAGGCGATTCAAAGCCTTCCTGTATTTTTCAACCCTTTCGATTTCACCGAATTGTCTTGTTCGCCTCCAAAATCGGCGGCACTTCCAATACGCTCGATACCATCCAATACGATTGTTCCATTTCCCTTCCCTTTTTTAAATGAGCCCGATTGACCCATATCTTCCGCCAGCCAAGCTTGCTTGCCGGCACGATATCCCACCAATACCCTTTGGCGATATGAAAATGCTCCCTGGTCCTCAAATCAAATTTTTGTTCGGCCATTTGAAAAAAGCGCAAATCCGGCTTGTAGCACTTTGTATTTTCCGCCACCAGCCAGTCATCAAACCAATGTTCCAGCGCTTCCACATACCAACGCATCATCTGGTGCGTCGTATTCGACAAAAGAACGAGTTCATACCCCATTTCTTTGAGGACGCGAAGGGCAGCCAGCACATCCGGGAACGGTTGAAACGTTTTATGAACCAGAATCACCCGCTCATATTGCGAAGCAAACCCATCGCAATTCATTTCCATATCGCAATACGTAAGAGCCTGCAAAAGCAATTCGTCATACTTCATAAAAGATTCCCCATACATGAGCCGATCCTCGTAGCTTGAAAAAATATGGATCGCCTTTTCGCTAGACAACCCCTGTTCTTTCGCGATCTGGCCAATCAAACCATACAAAGGGGACGGATCCAACAGCGTTCCATAGCAATCAAAAGTCAAAATTTTCTTCATAATCCACTCCCGTATTTCTCCTGATTTCATTTTACCATTAAAAAACCGAAGCTCTGCAAAACTTCGGTCAAGAGAAAAAGAAAGTAAATTCACAAAACCAGTCAACGCTCCAAAATCACGAGCACGTCGCGATGGAACGGATGCATCGGAAGCGTATCCGTATCCTCAGTAAATTCGTTGATCGAAATATAGCGCGTTTCCAAGTCGACGATCGTTTCTTTGTACCCTTTTAGCGAAATCGTCGTCTTCAACGCGATATTGTATGGAACATACAACGCGTAGCCATTGCTCGTTTTCGCCACCCGGACCCGCTCGTTTTCCTTGGCTAGTAGCGTCTCATCCGGCACCAAGTCGTACAAATCGTACAAACCGATCAAATACGCCATATAGCCATAGTCCCAGGCCCCCTGGAAATGAATCGCCTCCTGCCATGGCTTTGGCGTGGCGAATCCCTCGCCAATCGAGGAGCCAAACGTCGTTCCTGCCAAATGCCAGCTGTATATTCCGGCCGCTCCGTACGTGATGCCGGCTCCGGCGCCCGAAAGCACGCTTTCCCACGCCGCCCGGACAATATCCTCCCGGTGCCAGCGTCCGCTTTTGCCGCCCGAAAAGCCCATCTCCTCATAACAAGGCTCGCTGTTGATCAGCGGCTTGCCCGGATATTTTTCCATCATCTCCAAAGCGAGCTTGTACGGCATCGCCAAGTCGTTGTGGTTGTGGCCGCTTTGATACCACAGAAGATCCAGATTTTGCTCCAGTTCTTTCGGAATGTACGTGTAGCGGCCTTTGATATGCGTCGTATACAGACAATCCGGCGCGAGCTGCCGCAAACGGTTCGCCGCCTCGACATAATACGATTCGCAAAGCGGCGTGTTGAAATCTGTATCCCCGCTAATCACGTAAATCGGATCGAACTTCGTAAACGTTTCATGCACTTTGTCGACATAGGACTCGATCGCCTCAAACGGCATCGTCCCTTTGGCGTAAAATTTGCTCGCCCACGTGTCGGGCACATAGTTGCACCACAAGACGACAAGCGCCAGTTCAAACCCGTATTCCTTCGCGACGGCGCACAACTTGGCCGCATGGTCGAAATACGCGTCGTTCAAATGAAAGTAGTCCCACTTGCCATCCACTTCCAAAAACGGATCATACCGAAGAGAAGTCGGCGAGGCGTCCCACTGCGGCAAAATATTGATTTGCAGCGCGTTGAACCCTTGCTCCTTTCGCTTTCGCAAATAATAGATCCAGTCCTCGTCGGTAATGTTCGTAAACGCCGACCAGCACGTGTCCGCCAAGTAGAAGAACGGCTTTCCATCTTTTAAAAGATTGGTCTTTGTCGCTTTCAGCATCTTACTCTCCTCTCAATACGGCATCCATCGCCGCGTCTTGCGTATCGTAATAATCCGATTTCAAATCCGGAATGAATTTCAGCGCTTCGTGCAGCACCGGCAGCACGTCGGCATGCACGCCCACGCAATGGTGGATATACGGGCCTTCCACGATCTTCGCTTCGAGTTTTTTCAAATTTTCCACCTCGATCCAAACGTATGTGCCCTGGTTTTTCGGTCCGTCGATACCTTTGGCGTGCCCCATCAGCAAGCGGTACTCCCCGTTGTCGCCATCAAAGCGGACAATGCTCATGTCGCCGCCTCGAATCTCGCCATGCAGCGCCCCCGGATGGGAATAGTTAAACGCGAACGGCGCGCCAAATCTCGGCTTCTCCTTCATAAGCGAAGCCGGCCACGGCCCGCAATGCTGGAGCAACTCCCCGTTTTCGTTGGTCGGATGCGGCACCGTCCAGTCCGCGAAAAACGGCACTTGCTCTCCCCGTGTGGCCGCCTGCACGATCAGCGACGTGATCGCCCCGTGGATATCCGTCTCGCAAACGACCGGATAGCCCTCGTCGTTGAGCAGCGAGTTGGCTACGCAAGGAAACAAGCCGATATGCCCTTGCAGCGCGTTCCAGCACTGGATGGCCGCCGCCTTGCAGCCAAACCGGTCCATGAGCCGCTTCATCGCGCATTTCAGCGCCGCCGTGGAACGAACCGCCGTTTCCGGCACGTCGATGTGCATCGTTTCGCGCATCGTCTGCGCGACCGCGTCGATTTCCGCTTCGCCCACCTGCTCCATTTCCTCTTTCAGTTCCGGCAGCGACACCGGATGGACCCGCACATTGAAACGCTCGATCAGCTCTCCTTCGTTGACCATGACCGTCCAGAAGCCGGCCGGCCGCGTTCCGATTTGTAAAATGGTCATGCCGTCGAGTTCCTTGACGACTTGCGCGGCCCGCAAAAAGTTGTCCAGACGCCACGCGAAATACGGATCGTCCAGACGACACATATTCATATAGGAAAACGGAACCTTGAACCGGCGCAAGATCTTCCCGGTCGCGAACAGCCCGCATTGCGAATCCCGCAAACGCGCTCCATTGGCCAGCGGCGCCTCGTCTTTCGGTCCCCACAAAAGAACCGGCTTGCCTACCGCTTTCGCGACTTTAGCGACCAAATCTTCCGTGCCAAAGTTGCAGTGCGGAAAAAAGAGCGCATCCACTTTTTCGTGTTTCAAAAAATCGACGATCGCGTCGACGTCCTTTTCGTCAAACAGCAGCCCTTCCTCGTTGATATGGATAATGTCGACAAAATCGACTTCCAGTTCGTTCAGCCGTTCCAAAATCATCCCGTTGTATTTCAAAGCGTCTTCCTTGCTGAAAATATCCCTTCTCGTGCCGACGACGCCTAGTTTTAAATCGTATTTTCGTTCCATGGTTCCCTTTCTCCTTTCTTCACGTTCGCCATCATGAGCGCGCAATCAATCGCCCGATGATAGCGCGCCAGCCACGCTTCCCGAACCGGCAGCGCCATCTTCGGCTCGAAAACGATCGTTTCCCGCGCAAAATCCTTCTTTTTCGAACTAGCCAGCCATGCGCCCATCGCCGACAAGTCCGGATGATGGCTGACCTCGATTATCCGACCCGATAAATCGGCCAGCAGCTGCATGATGTGCGGGTTTTTCGACAACCCGCCATCGACATGGATCGGCTTGCTCGTTGGCTCGAAGCAGGCCAGCGCGTCGCAAAGCTGGCACACGACGCCGCGAATCACGCCCAGCAAAAAATCACGTGGCTCGCTTTGGCGGTCGACGCCGACAAACATCCCTTTCGCCATCGGGTTCCAGTACGGGATGGAAAGACCTGTCAGCGCGGGAACAAACAGCACTTCTGTCTTTCGTTCAAACAGCGCGTCGTCCAGCTCGCCATAGCTTTCAAACCAGTCCATATCCTCACAAGCCCAGTTCAAACTCTCGCCGTTGCAGTTGACAATCCCCTCCACGCCATAGGCGCGCTCGTCTTTTAAACAATAGGCCAACACGTTTACCAGTCCGTTGATTTGCGGCTGAAGCGTGGACACGTTCATCATGATCGAGCTGCCCGTCCCCAATGTCATTTTCATATCGTATTCATTCGTGCAGCGCTGGGCGAAAAACGCCGCCTGGCTATCGCCCATCACCCCGCGAATCGGCACCGGATCGGCGAGAATGCCATCCACATCGCTCATGCCGAACACTTCATCCGAGCATCGGATTTCCGGCAGCCATTGCCGGTCGATCCCAAACAGCGCGCACAGCTCGTCGTCCCATGCGTTCGTGCTTACATTGTACAGCAATGTTCTCGAAGCGTTCGTATGGTCGGTTGCGTGGATTGCGCCTTTTGTCAGTTTGTAAAGAAGCCAGCTGTCCATCGTGCCAAAATGAAGACAATCCGTATCGCAATCCACATGGTCAACAATCCACTTCATTTTCGTCGCCGAAAAGTACGGGTCGATTTTCAATCCCGTCTTCGCGACAACCATCGGCTCGTGGCCCTGGCGAATCATCGCCTTGCACAGCGCGTTGGAACGCGCGCATTGCCACACGATCGCGCGGTAGAAAGGCATTCCTTCGCGATCCCAGGCGACGACCGTTTCCCGCTGGTTCGTAAGGCAAATCGAGTCGACCGCCACCTCGTTTCGATGCCGGTCCATCAAATCCCGGACACACGTCTTGACGTTGTCCCATATCTCGACGGGATCGTGTTCCACCCAACCCGGCTGCGGATAGTATTTGCGATGCGCCTTGCTGGATTCATCCACAAGGCCCCCTGTCTCGTCGATCAAATACACTTTGGTTGTCGTCGTGCTTTGATCCACCGCAATCGTGACCCGCTTCATCGGCTTACTCCAGCAGGGCACGCGCCTGGGCCGCGATGGCTTCCGGCACGAGTCCATAGTATGCGAACAGCTGCGCGCTCTCGCCTGTAATGAGCGACTCGTCCGGCAGTCCGAGCGCCTTCACTTTACATGGCGCGTATTCGCACACGACCTTCGCCACCATGGCGCCCAACCCGTTCGTGACGTTGTGTTCTTCGAGCGTGATGATCTTTCCTGTTTCTTTGGCGGCCGAAACGATCGCCTCTTCGTCGAGCGGTTTGATCGTATGCATATCAAGCACCCGCGCCTCAACGCCTTCCTTCTTCAGCAAGTCGGCGGTGTCGCATGCCGTCCTGACCATTTCGCCCGTCGCGATGATCGTCAGGTCGCTGCCGCAACGCAGCTCGATCGCTTTGCCGATTTCCAGATCGAAGTCGTCGTTTTCGTGCACTTCCTCGACCGGATTGCGGCCGACCCGGATATACGTAGGGATGGAATCGTCCATGATTGCTTCCATCATCTTTTTCGTTTCATGAAAGTCGGCGGGAACGAGCACGCGCATGTTCGGAATGGCCGACAGCACCGCCAGGTCCTGCAGCGAGTGATGGGACATGCCCAGCGCCCCGTAGCTGACGCCCGCGCTGATCCCAATGAGTTTGACGTTGATGTTGGAGTACGCGACGTCGACTTTGATTTGCTCGATGGCGCGCATCGTCAAAAAGCTGGCGGGCGAAGCGGCAAACGGCTTCTTTCCCGCGCTGCCCAGACCGGCTGCGATACCGACCAGATCCTGCTCGGCGATGCCGACTTCCACCGTGCGTTCGGGATACGCGTTGGCAAACGGCGTCAGCGAGGCGGATCCTCTCGAATCCGAAACGATGATAACGATGTCTTTGTCCGTTTTCGCTTTTTCCATCAAGGCGTCGCAAATGGCGACGCGGTTCGCTTTTTTCATACCGCTTCCTCCAGTTCCTTGATTGCCTGCTCGTATTGGGCTTCGCCAAGCACCCCGTGATGCCACGACGCGATGTTTTCCATAAACGACACGCCTTTGCCTTTGGTCGTGTTGGCCAAAATCAAGGTCGGCTTTCCTTTCGTATGGCGGGCGATCGTAAACGCGCTGATCAAATCGTCGTAGTCGTTGCCGTCGATTTCAACCACGTTGAATCCAAACGCCTCGTATTTTAAGTGGATGTCTTTGAGCGCCATGACGTCCTCGGTCGTGCCGGAAATCTGCAAACCGTTGCGGTCGAGAATGAGACACAGGTTGTCGAGTCCGTAATGAGCGGCTGCCATGGCCGCTTCCCACACGCTGCCTTCGGCTTGCTCCCCGTCGCCCATCAGGCAGTACACGCGCCAGTCTTTGTCGTCCATTTTGCCGGCGATCGCCATGCCGACGGCAACGCACACCCCGTGTCCCAGGGCGCCCGTGTTCATTTCGATGCCGTCGATTTTATTGTTGGGATGCCCGATGAGGCGGGAGCCAAATTGCGAAAACGTGGCGAGCTCCTCTTTTTCCAAATAGCCTTGCTGCGCGAGTACGGCGAACAACGACTCGGCAACGTGGCCTTTGCTTAAGACGAAACGGTCGCGCTCCGGCCAGTCCGGTTCGTCGGGCCGGTGGTTCATTTCCACGTTGTACAGCGTGTTCAAGATGTCGATGGAAGACAGCGAGCCGCCGACATGACCGGCTTTGGACGCGTAACACATCGTGACGATGTCCTGACGCAGTGCGTTTCCGCTTTGAATCAGTTCCCTCATTTCCATATATTCTCCTTTGCTCTAAATCAATCTTTCATAAAATCGGGATTGAACGGCAGCTCGCCGTACATGCCTTCGGCGACGTCGATATAGTTGGACAGCCATTCCTCGCACAGTTCGAACCAGTGGTACACGTGCGGATTTTTGTGCGAATCCTTGCGCGCCGTCGTCCGGTCCGCCAAAGCCAGCCCGTGCTCTCCTTTTTCAAAAATGTGCAGTTCAAACGGAATGTCGTGTTTTTTCAAATTCCACGCCAGCTCGATCGAGTTTCCCACATCGACAAGCTGGTCCTCGTATGTGTGCCAGATAAACATGGGTGGCGTGTGCTCGTCGACCTTGTTGAGGCAGTTGTACGCCTCGACTTGCTCGTCGGTTGGATCGTCGCTGCCAAAGAATCGCATGTTGCCGGTTTGTTTCGGACGCATCATGAGCGGCCCGCTCTCACCGACTGGCATTTTTTCCGCTTTGCCGGCCGCGTAGCACGGTATGGCTAAATTGACTTTGAGACATTCGGGATCGCACCCTAGTTTTTTAGCGATCCAATCCTCGTGCCACATCGTCGCGCATTCGATGGCCAGATGCCCGCCAGCCGAAAAGCCGCACACGATGATTTGGTCGGTATGGACGAGATATTCGTCTGCGTGTTCCCGCACCCATCGTATAGCCATCATCGCTTCTTCAAACGCGTTGCGCGGCACGTTGGGTACGAGGTCGCGGGTCGTGTACCAGAGCACGCCGGCGTGACAGCCGATCGAGTTGAAGCGCAGCGCGATGGGCTCCGCCTCCCGGTCGGACGTGAAGGCGTACGCCCCGCCTGGCAAAACCAGGACGAAGGGGCGTTTTTTACCTACGTTGTATTCGTTGGAGTTGTTTAAAAAGTATGTGTCGAAGTGCGCTGTTTCATTGAGCGGAATCGTTTTACAGATCATGGCAAGTCCTTTCTACGCTTCCTGCACCTTTTGTGCTTTTTCCTCGTATTCCTCGGCGATTTCCTCCATGGACTCGCCCATTTCCTCTTTGTACATCTGGGCGTCGGAAATCTTGAAGAACGGGAACCAGATGAGGCAGCCGACAGCGATGTCGATAATTTGCATCAGGGCCGCGGTCCAGCCGCCTCCCATGAAGCCGTTGATGACAACCGGCAGTCCAAATGGAACTTGCACACCGGTCAATGGCGGAATGAGTCCCATCACGGTCGCGAAGTACGGAATGAGAAGCTGCACGATTGGCGTTAAAATAAACGGAATCGCCATGATTGGATTCAGGATGAGCGGATAGCCAAAGACGATCGGCTCGTTGATCACGAACAGGCCCGGGATGCCGGCCAGTTTCGCCAGCTCTTTGTTTTGTTTCGCTTTCGCGAACAGGAACATGACGATGAGCAGCGACAGCGTTCCTCCCGCGCCGCCGATCCCGGCGTACAAACTATAGAAGGTGTTGCCTAAAATGTGCGGCAGTTCGCTTGCTGGCGTTCCAGCCGCGTACAGTTCCATGTTTTCAAGCGCCATTGGCATGTAGACCGCGCTGACAACCGTTCCGACAACGAGCGATCCGTGGATTCCAAAGAACCACAAAATCATTTGTACCAGAACGATCAGCACGAGCGACCAGATGCTTCCGCCCACGTTCATCAATGGCGTGGCGACGATCGAGTAAATCATTTCCGCGAACGATCCCCAAGGGGTGTACGAGAAGATGACAGCGATGGCGATGAAGATCAAGCCGACCAGGATCGCTGGGATCATCGTCGAGAAGGTCGCAGCGATCATGCCTGGCACGCTTGGCGGCATTTTGATTTTGAGCGCGTCGCATTTCATGAGCGCGGCGTAAATACGAGTCGCCAGCAGCGAGGCGATCAAAGCGGTAAACAAGCCTTGCGCGCCCATGTAGCTCATCGTCAGCGCACCTTCGGTCAGCGGCGTGGCGATAAAGAACGCGAATAAGGAAATCAATCCGCCCGGGATCTCGTCGACTTGCAAGTGGTGCGCGAGGCGGTACCCGATCAAAAACGCGGCGTAAATCGACAGGCAGCTTGTCGTCACTGTGGAGGCGGCGAGCAGGTAAGGCGTGACGCCGATGCTGGCGATAAAGTTGGTCCAAGGTTCGATTGGCAGGACGGCGAGCAGCAGCGCGATCGAGCCGATCATCGTAATAGGCAGTGTTCCCATCAATCCTTTTGAGATGGAATCAAGATAGATGTTGGCCTGAAACTTGGCAGCGAATTCCAGGACCCGGTCAATGGTTTTGTTGTTGTCCATAATCTCCTCCTAACGGTTTGTAACCGTTTTCTTGCTTTCATTTTAGCGCAAAAAAAGCTGAATACAAGCGATTCAGCTAAAATTTATCTATAATTAAACTAAATGTTTTTCTATTTTATTTAGTTGATTCCCGTTCCACCACACTGGTGTTCACGAGAAGTTTCATCGACTGCTCCCCGTTTTCGAATTTGGAAATCAGCCGTTTCACGGCGATCTTTCCCAAATCCTCTTTGTTGACGCGCACCGTCGTCAAGGACGGCTCGCTGTACCGCGCCATTTCGATGTCGTCGAATCCCGCGATCGGAATAAAACATCCTTCTTCTTTCATCGCGCGCAAAGCGCCCAGGGCGATGTAGTCGTTCATGGCGACAAACGCGTCCGGCAAGGGCAGATCGAGTTCCTTTTGCTGGCGCAAATACGCGTGAAAATCGCTCTTTCCCGCTTCGATGTGCGGCTCGACGAACACTTCGTAGTCGCCGTTGAATTCCAGATCGTTGTCGGAAAGCGCCTGCAAAAAGCCAAGCTTCCTTTCTTTGAAATTGTTGATCATGCGCAGCGAGTTGATGAGTCCAATCGTTCGATACCCACGGTCGATGAGCAGCTTCGTCACCTCGTACATGCCATCTTTGTTGTTGATGGCGACAAAGTCGCAGTTTTCCATAATATAGGCGTTGTCCACGATGACAAACGGAATTTTAAAATGACGGAACTTCTCCACGTCTTTGAAGTGCATTTCCGTTCCCATAATGAGCAGACCGTCGCTTTCGCTAATGTTGTCGAGCGCCAAAATTCCCTTGTCGTCCTGACTGCTCACCTTGCGGATGCGCAGCTGGTAGTCGTTTTGATAGCAGCCTTCCTCCATGCCACGGATCAAAGCCGAGAAAAACGGTTGTTCCGACTGCACGATCGTTTCTCCCCCGTCATAAAGAACCAAGGTTATAATCCCGGTTCGTTTTCCTTTTTTAAAATAGCCGAGCTCTTCGGCGACTTGAATGATATGTTCTCTTTTTTTCTCGCTGACCGCTCCTTTGCGGTTGTTGAGCGCGTTGCTGACCGATCCGGGCGATACCCCGGCCGCCTTGGCGATTTGCGCGATTGTCACTTTCATGATATAAAACCTCCACTAAAACTTTTGCGATATATTTAGTTACTTTATTTTAGCTATAAATCCGGTTTCAATGCAATAAAAAAAGACGAAAATTGCCATGAATTCCGTCCTTTTGTCTTACATTAAGCCAAGATGCTTCCCGACCTGGCGCGCTTCGCTTGGTGATAATTTCTCTTTCTGGGTTTCGTATACTTGTTGGATTGGAATGCCAAAATCCTGTGAAATCCCGCGAATGATTTTGACCGACGCTTGCACGGCGCCTTCTTTTCGCCCTTGCGCTCGTCCTTCATTTCGTCCTTCCTCTCTTCCTTTTTCAATCAATCCCTGGCTCAAGTTGCACATTTTCCTCACCCTCCTTTGGTCTTCTTCCATTGTGAATCCATACGCTCTCAATTTCTCGTTGGCTTTCTTTTCCTCTTCGCACTTAAACAAATAATGCAGCACTTTCAGTGAATCCTTGTCGTCTTCCCGGATCTCGTTTCCGATTTTGAATGTCGCCAGGTTCATCATGCCCTCCTTTGGCTCGTTTCTTGTCACCTGGCTACCTTCTGTTTTCTCGATCCATTCCTTTTTGATTTCCAGCTCGCTTTTTTTGATCCGGAAATCGTTGACGACCCACATCGAATACACCGGCCGCAACGCGTTGTAGTCCACTTTCTTTCCCACCTGGTTACATACCATCGCGGCCACATACAAATTCTTTCGTGATTCCAAATCGTACGCTTTGGGCATGTCCTTTTGGAAATCCGCGTTGCCGTACGCCTGCCATGATTTCTTTTTCATGCCAAACAACAGGTCGGGCTCGACGTAGGCGCCCGAGCTAAACGCGATCTCGCCCGACGCGTACGGGATTTGATCGGTGTCGGTTTCGATATAGCCGCGAATGGCTTCGATGGGGTCCGAAGCCAGAGGCGGCACGCCGTCTTTGATCAAATACGACAAAAGCCGGGTGTCCCGAAGCCATTGTTTCGCCATACGGTCGTACGCCCGTTGCTGCCGGCGCAGGCTTTTCCGTTCTTTTTTATTTTTATCTTTCATATCTATTATATACGACAAAGAGAGGACAAAAGGGACATTATTTCTTAAAAAAGTTTATTTTCTTTCTAATCTATCAGTTATATTGATAAAAACTTTTTTGTGTGTTTTAACCTTTATAGCAATAAATATCCACCGGCTAAGCCGGTGGTTTTTCAGATGCGGGCATAGCCCTGCTCTCAAAGCTGCGCGTCAACGCGCTTTCATGGTCTGCCCATTGCACTTATTTTCGTTTTCCCGTAAACGGATCTTCAAATTCCAATTCCAGTTGCTCGGCTACTTGATCCTCTTTCAACTGATTTTGAATATATTCTTGAATCTTCTTTGTATTCTTTCCTGCCGTGTCCACGTAGTAGCCTCGACACCAAAAACTTCGGTTCCGATATTTATATCTTGCGTTTGACCATTTTTCATAAATCATTTGGCTACTCTTTCCTTTCAAATACCCCATGAATCCAGATACGCTCATTTTTGGCGGTATTTCTATGAGCATGTGGATATGATCACAACATACTTCCGCTTCTATTATGTTCACTCCTTTCCATTCACATAGATTCCTTAATATCTTTCCTATTTCCAATCGTCTTGCATCATAGAATGCTTTTCTTCTATACTTTGGCGCAAACACGATATGGTACTTACAATTCCATTTTGTGTGTGATAAACTGTGTAAGTCATTGGACATATTCTTTGTGTTCATTGCATAAAGCCCTCCTGGTTTCTTCTTTCGTAGTTGGCAGACCACGTTTTTAGTTTAAACCAGGAGGGCCTTTCATGATCACTCCGCTTAAGCTTTTTGGACCCCCAGACAATCTGGGGGGGTTGGGTTACAAAAAACGAGTCGATTTCGCTTCGACTCGTTTTTCAATTATTCTTCCTCGTCTGTGACTTCCTCTGTCCGGTAAATGAAACGAACCGTGGAATCCGCGCCCTTTGGAGCGCCGGTAAACGTCGAGTTCTCCTCGTTGAGATCCTGGATCTGCTCGACAATATCCATCAATGTCTTGACTTCGCCCGTCGTCAAATCCAGCTTTTCCTTCAACTGACCCATGCCTTGCGCCTGGAACTGATCGCTGCCTTCCGCCAGCTTCTTGGCGCCGGCATCAAGCTCGTCAACACCCGAACGCAAATCGTTCAAGCCCGATTTCAGCTCGTTCAGTTTGCCCTTCTGGTCGTACAGTTGCTTCGTTCCATCGACGATTTGTGCCGATCCATCTTTCAACACCGCCGAGTTTTGATTCAAAGCGTTCGTTCCCGACGCCAGCTGGCTGGCCCCAGAATTCAACTGATCCACGCCGTTTTGCAAAGCGCCCAAGCCTTGCTTCAACTCGTTGATCTTGTCTTTTTGACCTGCAAGCTGACTCGTGCCCGAAGCGAGCTGCGCCGCGCCTTCATTCAAAGCCGCGCTCTGGTCAACCAGCTGCTGACTGCCCGCGTTCAACTGATCAAACGCCGCTTTGGATTGCGTCTGCAAATCGTCCAGTCCCTGGTCAAGACGGGCCACGCCGTTGCTAACCTGGCTCGCGCCTGTATCCAGCTGATTCAATCCGCCCTTTAGCTGCGCGATCGCCGCCTTGAGCTGATCGACGTTTTGCGGCAAGTTGGCGCTGTTGAGCATCGACTCCATTTGCGCAAGAATCGCCTGCGCGCTCTGAATGTCCGCGCTCATCGAATCCAGCGCCGCGTTCGCGTTGGTCACAACCTTCGCCATGCCTTCCAGGCCTTGCTTCATTTGCGCGAAATCCGCGTTCAGCTGCGTTGGATCCAGCGAAACAAGCGCTTCCAGATCAGCCGGAGTCTGGGCGCTCTGCAACGCCGCCTTCTGGCTGTCGAGCGCCGCGATCTGGCTTGAGAAGTCGACCGTCACCGTCTTCGTCTGGTATGTCACTTCCTCATGCGTCGTTCCATCCGGGTTCGTCACAGTCGTCGTCACCGGCACCTGATACGTCTCGTTGACCTGGTTTGCCTGCAACGCCGCGATCGCCGCGTCGATTTGCGCGATATACTCGTTTCTTGTCGATTCAAACGATGCGGCAGCCGCGTGGCTGGACGCGTTGTACGCGTCGATCTTCTGATTGTTGCCGGCAATGATCTGATTCATTTTTCCGGCTTCCACATTGACGTCCTTCACGAGCGCTTCCATGCCACCCAGGCTTTGTTTAGCCGAATCAATCGTCTGCTCCATTTGACCAAGCGTTTGCTGGTCTTCCGCGACAAGGCCGCCAAGTTTCGTCAACCCTTGCTGGGCTCCCTGCACGTTTTGAATGAGCGCGTCGATTTGCGCCTCGTCCAGCTGCGAAACTTGCGCGTTCATTTGCGACAAGCCATCCGCCACGTCCTGGCTGCCTTTCACCAGCGCGCTTCGGCCCTGCTTCGTATCGCTCAACGCCTTGTCCACGCCATACAGCTGTTTGTTGCCCTCGTTCAGTTTCGCCACGCCATCCGTGTATTGCTTCAAGCCGGCCTGCAACCGTGCGGTGCCCTGGTCAAGCTGATCGGCGCCTTCCATGAGCTGATCGATTTTCGGATACGCGCTTTCCAGCGGCGCCAGCCCGGCTTTTAACTGCGACGTTCCTTCTTGCAGCTTCGCGGCCCCCGTGTCGACTTGTGCCACGCCATCCGTGTAGTCGACGATGCCTTGATTCAGTTTCCGGCTGCCTTCATACAGCTGCGTCGCGCCATCCGACAACTGATCCATTTGCGGACCTACCGTCGACAACGGGGCGATGCCCTCCTTCAGTTTTCCGGTACCATCCGCGAGCTGATGCGTGCCTTCGTTGATTTGCTCGCTGGCCGCCATCAATTCGTTGATACCACCCGTCAAATCGGATACCGAGTCGATGCCTTCGATGTCCTCGGCGTTGATCTCGTTGGTCGCGACCATCATGATCTCGCTTTGCTTGTAGTCTTTCACATCCGCCTTGATCGTGATCGTGTCGCTTAAGTCAAGCTTTTTATTCACCGTTTCCAGTCCGGCCTCATCGAGCGTCTGAGAAAGGCCGGGAATCGTGGCGAACGCCAAAATCTCGTTCGAGCCGTCGTTGACGATCTTGCCTTGCTTGCATGTGACGTTTTTGAACACGTCCGTGTCCAGGTCCATCATGCCACCCGCCAAATACGATGGATGGATCGTGACGGTTTTACCGTTGGCGTTGATTTGTTTTGAAATGTTGTTCGTAAAAGTAATTTGCATTTCGAGCTTGCCGCTCTTGCCTTCCAAATCCTTGGCGTCGATTTTCTTTCCGTCAAGTTTGTACTCGATTTGAATGGAAACCGGCAGTTTCTTTGTCGTTTTTCCCTGATAGTAGACGTCGTTGCCTTTCACGTTCCATGTGTAGTTTTTGCCGGACACTTTCGGTTTTTCGTCCCCTTTGATATTTTCGACATTCGTCAAATCGAGCGTTTCCTCGATGTTTTGGATGCCATCGGCGTCGTGCAGCCAGTTGGATACGATCGTGTTATTGACCGTGCCATCCGGATCCATGACGGCGTACACGGTTTCGGTTTTCGTTGTCGGATCATCGGCTTCTTCGGCAAACAGCGGGAAATTGATCATCGAGCAACCCATGACGGTCGCGAGAATGGAACATCCTATATTTCTAATTGTTTTATTCATTGTTTACTCTCCTTTGGCGACTGGCCAGTTTTTCGTAGTTTTTTGAATGAGTTTCTGACTTACGATCAGCATTGACGGCAAAACAACCAAAATGACAATGACCGAAATCAAGGCGCCGCGGCCAAGCAGCTGACAAAGCGCGGCAATCATATCCATCTTGGCGATCATCGCCACACCCGAGCACGCCGCGAAAAACGACAACCCGCTCGTGATAATGGATGGCGATGTCATTCGAATCGACGTGGCGACCGCCTCTTTCACGCCCAGTCCGTTTTGCAGTTCCTCTTTAAAACGCGTCGTCATCAAGATCGCGTAGTCGATGCAGGCGCCCAGCTGAATCGTGCCAATGACGATACCGGCGATAAACGGCAGCTGCGTATGCGTCAGGAACGGGATACCCATGTTGACGCAAATCGCGAACTCGATCGCCAGCACGAGAATGAACGGCAGCGAGAACGATTTGAACGTGATCGCGATGATGAGCAGGATCGCTACGATGGAAACGACATTGACCATTTGGAAGTCGATGTTTGTGACTTGGATCAAATCTCTTGTCAAAGCGCCTTCGCCGGCGATCTTCGCGTCCTTGTCGTATTCATGAATGATGTTGTCGATCTCGTCAAGCTGGGCGTTTTCCTGATCCGTCGCCGCCCGGTAATCCGAGTTGACGACGATCAGCCGCTTGCCCCCGTTGTGCAAAATTTCCTGCACCGCTTTTGGCTCGAACGTGCTTGGCACGCCCGGACCGATGTATTTTTCATAGCCAAGAACATTCGTCACGCCTTTGACGTTCTCGATGCGGTCGATGATCGTTTGAATGTCCTTGGTTGGCACTTTATCGTCCAAAACAACAAAGTGCGTCGTTGTCATGTTGAATTTTTCCTTGAGCTGACTCGTTCCCTCCACGCTTGGCAGCTCGGCTGGCAGCGTCTGCGTCAAGTCATAGTACTGACCGACGTTGGCCTGGCAGTAAATCGCCGGAATGAAGAGGAGCACAAACGCGATCAAAATCGCCTTGTAGTGCTTGCTGACAAATTTTGGCGTCCGCTTCAGCGGTTTGATCAAAACCGGATGCGTGTACTTCTCGATGCTTTTGTCAAACGCCATCAACAAGCTTGGCAAGACGAGCACGGTACAAACGACGCCAAGGATGACGCCTTTCGCCATGACGATTCCAATGTCGCGGCCTAACGTCAGCTGCATCGCGCACAGCGCCAGGAATCCGGCAATCGTCGTGACAGACGAGGATGTGATGGACACGAACGTCGCGTGAATCGCTTTGGACATCGCGTCCTCTTTCGTATCGGTTTTCGTTTTTTCCTCCTGATAGCGATGCAGCAGGAAGATGGAGTAGTCCATCGTGACCGCCAGCTGCAAGATCAAAGCCAGCGCCTGCGTAATGTATGAAATCTGCCCGAGGAACACGTTCGTTCCCATGTTATAGATGATCGGGAACATGATTCCAATCAGGAAGACGATTGGCGCCACCCACGATTTCAAGCCGAGGCAAAGCACGACAAGGCAAAGCAGGACGGCGATAAGCGAATAAATCGGCGTTTCCTGGTTGACGAGGTCTTTCGTATCCTCGGTAATGGCGGAGAAGCCAGCCAGATAGCAGTCCATCTGCGCGTATTTTTTAATTTGCGCGATCGCGTTCATCGTCGTGTCGGACGCGGTCGGCTCCTTGAAGGTGATGATAAGCATCGTGGAATCGCCGCTATACAGCATTTTTTGAATGTTTTCCGGAATGGCTTCCTTCGGAACGCTGATGTCGGTGGCGTCGTCGCGCCATATGACTTTGTCCACGCCCTTGATGTCCTGAATTTCCTTTTTCAGTTTCAGGACGTCTTTGTCCTTCATGCCGTTGACGACAAGCATATCGACACTGGACAAGTTGAAATCGTCATTTAAGATGTCCTGCGCCTGCATTGACTCGGAGTCAGCCGGCAAATACGACAAAATATCGTAGTTGACTTTCGTGTTCAAATACCCGAAAACGCTCGGTATTAAAAGCACGATGGATAGGATCAGGATAATTTTTCGATACCTGACAATGAATTTCGATAGTTTTTCCATACAATTCTTCAATTCCTCTCACGCAGAATAAGATACTCTTTTAATGACTAATAGTCAATTTTTTAACCCAAAAACTTTTAAATTCCATTTTTTGCCTGTTTTTAGGTGAACTATTGGTCATTTTAGTCTTTTTTCAAATGTTTTATGGTATAGTAAGACCATGAAATCGAAAATCTTGGAAAACAAACGCATAAAAAAAGAGCGTCTCATCGACGCCGCCTATTCCCTTTTTTCCCACAACGACTTGAAAAACGTCAGCATTCAGGACATCGTCACCAAAGCCGGCGTCGCGAAAGGAACCTTTTATTTGTATTTCAAAGACAAATATATGCTGCGCGACCATCTCATTGGACGCGAGGTATCCGAGCTTTTTAAAAACGCCGAAGCGGCGCTGAAGGAAAACGACATCCGCAATTTCGAGGATAGCGTCATTTTTATTATCAACCACGTGCTCATGTCGCTGGAAAACAACCCCGTCGTCCTGACGTTTATCAAAAACAACCTTTCTGTCGGCGTGTTTCACGAACAGCTGCACAACGCACTGGACAACGAGGAGTCGTTCAACTTGACGGAAGCGTTTTTGAATCTCGTCAGCAAGTACCACTACCAGTACAAGGATCCGACGATCATCTTGTATTTGATCATCGAGATGGTCGGCAGCTGCTGCTATACGAGCATCACCCAAAACAAGCCGCTGCCCATCCGGGAGCTGAAACCGTTTTTATTCGACTCGATCCGCGCCATCCTGCATCAGGGCGCGCCAAACGACTAAAAAAAACTTGAGAAGGATTCGTTCCTCTCAAGTTTTTTTGTTTTAGCCTACGCTCATGACATAGATCTGGCAAGGGTTCCATTCATCCCACAATGCCGGCATGACTTCAAACTCCTTGAAACCAAGCTTTTGATAAAAGCGGTTGGTGCGATCGTACGATTCGTAAACGCCCATCCGCACCGTTTTCACCTGCATAAAGGAATAGCCGTTTTCCTTCGCCCACACCCTGGCACGCTCAACCAGCCGCGAACCGACGCCTTGACCATGATAAGCGCGCCACACACCCATGACCGCTAGTTCCACCGTGTCTTTTCCGGTTGGCCGCAAACAAACAAATCCAATCGGCCGCTCCTTTTGGAAGGCGGCAAACACGACTTGTTCTCCGCTTTGCTCGATGTATTGCTCGCGGGCGGTTTCGTCCTCGAACCATTCCGTCAGCGTTTCCAGAACGGTCCGCGTGACGACGCGAATCGTGGGCGGGTCCTGTAGCCGAACGATCCTCATCCGTTCTTAAAACGGGATTTCATGCAGCGGCCGCTTGCGCTCCACCTTTTTTGGACGCGGTTTTTTCTTCGGGCGTTTTTTGGGAAGCGGCTTTTTGACGGTGGGCTCTTCCTGCTGCTCGGCTTCCGTTTTCCATTTCGTGATCGCCGCGCACACTTTTTCCGGATCCTGGTTCGGCTTGACGGTTTCGATTGGCACGCCGCACGCGAACGGCACCCACACGTTGGCGTATGGATCGTACTCGATCCACAAATTCGAGCCGCCCCGGTACATTTGCCGGTACTTGCGGAATTGTTTTTTCTGGGCGTTTTTTTGCGCGCGCCGGTAGGCGTCGAAATCGTCGCAACGCGCGAAAAGACCCGGATCGTAAATGATTTCCTCCAGCGGTTTGGTTTCCACGCTTTCCGGCCGTTTTGGTTCCGGCTGCGCGGCAGCCGGCTCCGGTTTTTCCTCCGGCTGGTCTTTGACATCGCCAGTCAACTGGCCGATGTATTCGTCCAGCGAGCAGCAGACGCGATTTAGATCCACGCCGTACGACTGCCGAAGCAGATGGATCGGGTAATCGTATCCTTTATCGTTGGACAGCACGACATATTTCCGCTTTTTCCCGTGCTTGGCGATGGCGATGCTTAGCTGCGTCACGAGCGCGAGATCCATCTCGTTTTTCGTTTTCGTCGCCCGCGTCGCCAGGTCGATAAGCTTGATTCGTTTATGCATGCAGCTTGGATACACCTTCGGGAGGATGTTTTTGTCCTTGATATAAAAATACGCTTTCATCGTTTTCGGGATTTTGGTCGGCATGGCGTGGCCGACGTTTTCCGTATCCACAAAAACAAAAGTTTTTCCTTTTGACATATTGTTCCTTCTTTCAACGGTTCAATTATAGCAAATTCCGATTTGCTTTGAAAATGTTCCTCTTTTTTCGCCCTTGTTTCTTCGTTTTTCTCCCGATATGATAAGAAAAGAAGAAAGGAAATGGAAATATGGATTTAAAAGAAATGGAATGGACAAGAACGCCGGCCGGTTTTCGAATCGACGAAAACCGGATCGAGATCACTACGGCGCCCGGCACCGACCTTTGGCAAAAAACCTACTACCACTTTGCCAACGACAACGCGCCCGTCCTGCAATGGACGACGGAAGAGCGTTTTTTCAGCTTTGTCGTCAAAACCGAATTTCACACGACGCACCGCTTCGACCAATGCGGCATCGTCGTTTATTTGGACAGCGAGAACTGGCTCAAAGCGTCGGTCGAATACGAAAACGAGGTCTTTGGACATTTAGGAAGCGTCGTCACGAATCAAGGCTTTTCCGATTGGGCCACGACGGAAATCTCCGCCGCCATCCACTCGGTATGGTACCGGCTCAGCCGGCGCAAAGACGACTTTCGCATCGAATGCTCGTTCGATGGCGTCACGTTTTCGCAAATGCGCGTATGCCACCTCGCGAACGCCACGGACACGATTCGTTTTGGCATTTACGCCTGCTCGCCGGAAGACTCTTCTTTTACAGCGCGGTTTACGGATTTTTCGATCCTGCCATGCCAGTGGGACGCGCACGACGGACAACAGCCGGACTAGAAAGGAATTTTTATGACAGAAATCGAAAAAATGGAGCAAGGTCTTTGGTACGACGCCAACTTTGATCCGGAAATCTTAAAGCAAAGACTGCGCGCCGAACACTTAAGCTTCGCCTACAACCAGACGGATCCGCTTGACGCCAAAAAGAAAGAGGAAATTTTATGCCAGTTGATTCCTCATCATGGCAATGACGTGACGATCCTGTCGCCGGTCTTTGTCGATTATGGCACGAAAACGTCGATTGGTTCCGGAACCTTCGTCAACCACAACGCCTACTTCATGGACGGTGGAACAATCACGATTGGAAAGCACGTGTTTATTGGCCCCAACTGCGGGATGTACACCGCCAACCATCCCCTCGATGCCAGCGAGCGCAACGCGGGACTGGAAATCGCCTTGCCAATCCGAATCGGCGACAATGTCTGGCTTGGCGGCGATGTGACGATTTTGCCCGGGGTGACGATTGGCGAAAACGCCGTCATCGGCGCGAAAAGTCTTGTAAACAAAGACATTCCCGCCAACGTCCTTGCCGTGGGCAACCCTTGCCACGTTTTGCGCCCTCTTACAGAAGCCGATCGAATCTTTCACCAATCTGAAAAAAATCCAGTACAATGAAGCCAAAAGGAGAATCTGAAATGGCTGATCAAAACGAAAATCCGGTTTGGACATTGACCGGAAAAACCAACGTTCCCGTCAGCGTCGAAGCGATTTTGGCGGATGGCGAACGTGTCCTTGGCGCGTACAAGACGATACGCGACGCGCTGGTTCTCACTGACCGCCGGCTCGTTTTATACGACGTCGAAGGCTTGATGGGCGCTAGCCAGACGATTCGAACGATTCCTTATCGCGCGATTGAATCGTTTTCGATCCAAAACAAAGGAATCGGAAAAGAGGGACTTGAAATTCTCACCCGCTCGCAAACGATTTCATTGAAAGTCGACCGCAGCTGCGATATCGACGAAATGGCGAAAATCCTGGCAAAAAGCTGTGTCTAATTCCGGATCGCGCCTTTTCATAAAAAAAGAAGACATTTGTTTTTGTCTTCTTTTTTCTTACTCTTCGTGATGGCAGCCGCAGCCGTGCCCATGCCCGCCACAGCATCCTTCGCCATGATCGTGGTCATGCCCGCAGCACTCGTGCTCCTCGTCATGATGGCAGCTGCAGCCGCCTTCCATTTCCGGCGCCATGACGACCAGTTCGCCATTGACCAGGTCGATCACGATTTTTTCAGCCAGTTCTTTTTGTTCTTCCGGAATGAGAACCGAAATGCCGTCGATCGTTTCCGGTTTGTCGTTTTCATCGAATACGACGATGGCGAACACCGGTGACTTTCCACAGCAGGTTTCGTGGATTTCCATCATCAAGCCGTCCGCTTTTTTCTCTTTCAGCAGCTGCGCTAAAACAGGGCTTGCCTCGTTTGTGATTTTCATAGTTGTCGCTCTCTTTTCTTTTTATTAAAATACCAGATTTCTTGGTGTTCTTGGGTATGGCTGCACGTCGCGGATGTTTTGAATGCCGGACAAGTACATGAGCATCCGGTCAAATCCAAGTCCAAATCCGGAATGCTTGCAGCCGCCAAACCGGCGAAGATCCAAATACCACTGCAGGCTCTCGGTTTCCATACCCATTTCTTTCATCCGCTCCACAAGGACGTCGTAGCGTTCCTCGCGCTGGCTGCCGCCAACGAGCTCGCCCACGTACGGCACGAGCAAGTCGCAAGCCGCCACGGTTTTGCCGTCTTCGTTGACCCGCATATAAAACGCTTTGATGTCTTTTGGATAATCGGTCAGGAACACCGGTCCCTGCACCACTTGTTCGCACAAGTAGCGTTCATGCTCCGACTGCAAATCCATTCCCCAGAAAATATCCTTGTTTTCAAAGCGGTCTTTCGCTTTTTCCAAATGGTCGATCGCTTCCGTGTACGTCATCCGCTTGAAGTGCGAGTTCGCCACCTGGGTCACCCGGTCAATGCAGTCTTTGTCGATCATTTTCTGGAAGAAAGCCATTTCCTCGCTGGCATGCTCCAGACAATAGTTGATGCAGTATTTGATCATCTCTTCGATGCAGTCCATGTCGTCACCAAGATCGGCGAACGCCAGCTCCGGCTCAATCATCCAAAACTCGCTGGCATGGCGCGTCGTATTCGAGTTTTCCGCCCGGAAGGTCGGTCCGAACGTATAGACGTTGCGGTACGTCAACGCGAACGGCTCGACGTGAAGCTGTCCCGAAACGGTCAGCTGCGCGTGTTTCGAAAAGAAATCGTCCCCGTACTTGTCGTCTTTTCTTGTCGTGACCGTAAAGCACTCGCCCGCGCCCTCGGCGTCGTTGCCCGTGATTTCCGGCGTGTGGACGTAGACGAAGCCGCGATCCTGGAAAAAGGTGTGGATCGCCATGCTCAGCACGGAACGCAGACGGAAAATGGCGTAATACGTGTTCGCTCTTGGACGCACATGCGGAATCTCGCGCATGTATTCAAACGAATGGCGCTTCTTTTGGAGCGGATAGTCGTGATCCGCCAGCCCCAGCACCTCGACCTGGTCTGCATGGATCTCGAATGGCTGTTTTCCTTCCGGCGTCACGACGACCGTTCCTTTGACGCCGATCGCGCTGCCGAGCGTGATCTTGCTCGTTTCGGCAAAGTTTGGCAGTCCGTCCTCGTATACGATTTGGGTGTTGGAGAACGTCGAACCATCATTGAGCTCGATGAAGCCGATCTTCTTCGAGTTCCGGTTCGTGCGCACCCATCCTTGCAGTTCCACAAGCTGTCCATCGTATTGTGCCGGATCTTCTTTTAGTTTTTTCAAAAGCATACTCTCTTTTTCCTCCCTCAACAAAAAAAAGACCGTTCCAAAAAAGGAACGATCTATCACCGCGGTACCATCCAGATTTGCGTTTTCACGCACACTCTTGGCTTAACGCGCCTTCCTCGGGACCGTCTACTGTCATTTCTCCGGTCCAACTCCGCAGTTGTTGTCCAAATGCCGTCCACACCGCTTTCACCAGCCGCGGATTCTCTTTGCTGTCGGGCATTTTTCCTACTGTTTCTTCGTCTTTTCATCAAATGAATTTGTTTGAAAAACAAGTTCCTGAATTGATGATACCACATCAACAACTTTTATGACAACACCTTTTGGCACTTTGAAATGCTGATGAGTAAAGTCGACGATTCCCTTGATTCCGCACGCCACCAGCCGGTCCACCGTTTCCTGGACGTCGTGGGAAATCGTCAAAATCGCGATTCGGCACCCGTCCGGAATCTTTTGCTCCAGTTGTTCCATCGGATACACTTCCACCCCGAACTTTTCGCCGCATTTGTCCGGATCCACATCGAACGCGCACGCGATCTCCCCTACCACATAGTCCCACTTGTTGTAGTTGATCAAGGCGCGGCCAAGGTTTCCGGCCCCTACTAAAATTATTTTTTCATCAAAATCGACGCCGAGCTGAGCGTTAAAGATCTCGATCAGCCGATCCACATCGTATCCATATCCTTGTTTGCCTAAATTGCCCAAAAAAGAAAAATCACGCCGTATCGTCGTCGGCTCGATGTCGACTAAGTTGGCAAGCTCTTTGGACATGACGCGCTCGACGCCGTTTTTCTGCAACCGGCGCAACGCTTTCAAATAAATTGGATACCGATGCAGTGTCGCTTTCGGTACATCTATATTCCGCATCGTTCATCACCATAGCCATTTTACCATCATTTTTCCAATTTGTGAAATTTTTTACAAATTGCTTGATTCCGGTCCTTTTTTCGTTTTGCCAAACAAATGCACTGCCGCGCTGTTTTTCCGGCTTACCTCCAACTCCTGCATAAGCGGATCCAGCAAGTCCAAATCCCGTTCCAGCTCGTCCGCGACTTGCTCGTCGAGCACACGGAAGTAAAAGTAGGCGTAAAGACTGGCGAAAAACATCAAAGAAAGGAGCACGCTGCCAAAAATCGAAAAATGCAAGCCATACACGAAGAGCGACAGCAGCAAAACATACAACGCGACATCGAACCACAAAAACCGCTTGATTTTCGCCGCCTCGATACCTTGCAACAGCGAGCTTCGCCGCTCGGAAAACGAATGAAAGTCGCCGCGCAGCGGATTGTTGAAGTTGACTTCCTTAAACCGGCCCCGCTTGTACGGATGCTTTTTGGCGTCCACAAGCATTTGCATTTTAATCAGGCAATAGCGCTTCGCCTTTTTCCGGTCCATCTTGTCGTATTTGTAAAAATTCATTTGCAGCAGTTTCAAGTAGTCGTTATCCGAAATCCGGTCGTAGCTCATCGCCTGCGTCAAGACGTCGAGCTTGAGTGAGCTCGACGACAAAAAGCTGATTTCGTGTTCGGCTTCCTGCTCGATGCGACACAACGAAAAATAGTATGGATCAATCGAATTCGCCATTTTGATACCTGCTTAAAATTCTCGCCATTTGATCCGGGCACGATGTTCGTTTCTTCTTGCAGTCAATTCCCGCGCAGCGCTCGATAAACTCCTCGACGCGCATGCCGTGCGCCAAAGCGCAAATCCCGCGCGAGCTACCTTCGCATCCATTCACCGTTTCAATGGAATGAATACGGTCCCCTTCGATCTCAAACACCATCTTCGTCGCGCAAACGCCCGTTGGTTTTTGCTCAAATCGTTTCATCGAATCAACCTTCCTTTCATTCGTCTCAAAATCTGTCCCGCCAGCAAGGCGATACATAGACCCGCCACAATCGAAAGCGCCAGCAAAACCGGCAAAAACAACTGCATAAAATACTGCTGGTAAACAAACGTGATCGCCAGCACCTGCCCCACGTTGTGAAAACAGGCGCCCAGCACGCTCACACCATAAATCGAAAACCACGGCAAACGATACGCCACGATCATCGCCAGCATGGACAGGATCCCACCCGTAAACGACAACGCGAACGAAACAGAAAACAGCGTGCCTTGCAGCAGCGCGGCCAAAAAGATTCGTCCCAGGCACACGACGCAAAGATCTTTCGGTCCATACGCGTACAGCGCGAACAGTCCCACGATGTTGGCGATTCCGATTTTATAGCCCGGCACGATCATCACGACGGGAAAAAAGCTTTCAACCAGCTGAAAGATAATGCCCAGCGCGATCAAGAACGCCAAAATGACACTCTTTTTCACATTCATTGAATTTGCACATCCTCTCCAGCCTGCTCCCCTTCAATCGTAATGACCGTTTCGTTTGGCAGGCAGACGATCGGCGTATTCGGACTGTCGACAAATCCTTGCCGGGAACAGTAATGGTGGGGCGAGTTTTCCTGTTCGACCCGGACCGCCCCGTCTTTGACCTCGATATGCACTTTGCCAAGCGTTCCATCCACGGCATATTTGCCATCTTTGAGCAAACTGATCCGCAGCTGCTCCTCGTTTCTCACTTGCACGACGGCGACCGTGGAGTCGGGCGCCATAAAAAAGATCGGAACGATCAACCCAATCGCGACAAGCATAATGCAGACGATCAGGATGCGGTCGCCTTTGGTCATCGTCAGCTTTCTATCCATGGACGATCACCTTGATCGGCTGTTCGATCTTGTTGCCGTAACGATCCGTGATTTTCACGACAATGTCCTGCTCCCCCACCGCGTCCGTGATGCCCAGCGGCGCCTCGTAGCTGACGCCCGACAAGTCGTTGGCCTCGAACACGCTGTCCCAGTCGATCACGGATCCTGCCGCCACACTCGTTTCCTTGGGCGTGTTCGTCAAGGTAGGCGGCTGTGTATCCTTGATCTTGATCCGGAACGGGATTTCCTGCGAGCCGTTTTTGATTTTAAAATCGTATTCTCCGACGACGAGATACTCCTTCCCTAACGAGATAAAGCGGTTTTCCTTTTTCGCGATGCCGCGCGACACCGACACGACGCTCATATCCTCGGTATGGTAGTTTTTGCCGTCTTTGACATACAAAGCCGGATTGGCGTAGACGTCTTTGCCCAATTCGATCGTAAACGTCTGCTTTTGCAGCTCGACCGGCGCGGCGCATCCCCAAAGCAAAAGCAGCCCCAGCGCCCAGCTAATCTTTTTTTTCATCCATTGTCCTCCATGGCGCCGCCAGCGTCCGGATCTTGGAAAGCCGGTGCTTCATGCCCGATTTGGAAATCGTCTCGCCAAACTCCTTGTACACTTCGTCGCACAACTCGTTGACGCTTGCTTCCGGATGGCGTTTGCGCACCTCCATGACCCGCGTGATTTTTTCGGGAATCGTCAGCTTGGCGGCGTTTTCCTCCAATATGCGAATGCATTCGATTTGCTCTTTGGCGGCTTTAAACGTCTTCATCTCGTTGGCGACTTCGCAGTTATCCAGACGCGTGAGCTGATTGTAAAAGTCGCGCTGGATCCGGTTGTCCTCAAAAGCGAAGAGCGCGTTGCTCGCGTTGCAAAGCCGCAAAAAATCCGCGATCTTGTCGCCGGCCTTGATATAGACGACGTACACGTTTTTTCGCTCGATCAGACGCGCCGGCAGAAAAAAGCGTTCCATCACCTTTTGGATGCCGGCCGCGAGCTGTTCATTGGATGTCGTGATCTCGCAATGGTAGTTGGTTGTCTTGGGCGAGTTGATCGAACCGCTCGCCAAAAAGCACCCCTGCAAATACGCCCGGGCGTTTTTTTCGGAACGCGTCCATTTATACGGTGGCGCGCTGTGCAGTCCCGTTTCGTTCAAAATCATCAAGTCGTCAAGAATCTCGCTCGCCTTCTCATAAATTTGCAGTCGGTAAATGTTGTTTTTTTTCAACTGCATCTTTTTGAGCACCGACAGTCGTCCCTCGACGTGGTACAACCGCTTGACCAGTCCGTAAATGTGCTTGATGATTCCCGCGTTTTCCATTTGAAACGCCACGTACATTCCTTGCCAGTTCATGTGCAGCGTCGCCTTCACCTGCATGAGGGCGCAAAGCTGCGCCTTCGCCTCGTATATGTCGAGCGCGTCCAGACAGATCTCGCCTTTCACATCACTTGTAAACGACATTACACACGCTCCAAAATCTCTTCGACCGTTTGCTTCACGGCGTCCGGATTGTGACGGATCCGGCCCTTTTCATCCAAATAAATCAAATTGCGTTTGATGATGTCGTACGGATGGCTCTCCTTGCCTAGACGAACAGGAAAAGAGCCTTCCTTTCCGTAGTTTTCCTTGACGAAATCCGGAATCACGCTTTCGTTGAAGACGGCGATATCGACCGGATTTTTAAACGAGTGCTTCTCCAAAGCCCGAATGTGGTCTTCCAGCGTGTAGCCGTCCGTTTCTCCCGGCTGGGTCATCGCGTTGCAAAAATAAATTTTCGGGCACGGATTTTCGTAGATCGCCTGCGAGATTTCGCGAATGATCAAATTCGGAATGACCGAAGTGTACAGCGAACCGATGCCGTAAATGATCAAATCGGCTTCCTCGATGGCGTCGATCGCTTTTTGATACGGCGTGATCGTTTGCTGGTAAAACACCTTGTCAATGTGGTTGGCGACCGTCGGAATGTTCTTTTCACCGCGCACAAGCGTTCCATCCTGCATCAAGGCGTACAGCGTCACCACATCGAGGGTGCTCGGCAGGATTTGTCCTTTGACGTTCAAAATGCGTGAAATCGACTGGATGGCGCCCATAAAGGAACCCGTCGTGTCCATGAGCGCCAAAAAAATCAAATTGCCCAAACTGTGTCCGCCGATATCCTCCTCGCCCTCGAAACGATAATTCATCAAATCTGTAAACAGCGACTCGTTTTCCTCTAGCGACATCGCGCACAACACATGACGGATATCGCCCATGGCCGGCACATGGTACACGTCGCGGATGCGCCCCGTGCTGCCGCCGTCGTCGGCGACCGTCACGATGGCGGTCAAATTGACGTCCTTGATTTTTTTCATTCCCATCATCATGCTGGACAACCCGGTTCCTCCACCGATCACGACGATATTTTTCATTGGAAATCACCGTTCCTTTCGCTTTCGGCGTTGTCCTCGATGTCGCGGTGGCTTTTAAAACAGCGGTACGTGTCTTTGTAGCGGTCGAACAAGTAGTTGCAAATGCTGACCGAGCGATGCTGGCCGCCCGTGCAGCCGATGGCGACGATCATATGGGACTTGTTTTGACGGTCGTACGAGGCAAACGTGAAATCAAGATAGTCCGTCAGCTTTTTGACGAACTCCCGCGTTTCGTCCGCCGTCATGACATAGTTGTACACTTCCTCCTGGTTGCCCGTTTTATCACGCAGGCTTGGCTCGTAAAACGGATTGGGCAAAAACCGCACGTCGATGATCTCGTCGGCATCCATCGGGACGCCGTGCTTGAAGCCAAACGACTGGAACGTAATGGTGAACTCCGTCTTTTCGTTGGTCCGGAACCGGTGGCGTATGCGGTTGGCCAGCGCCTGGGTCGTCAGCTTCGTCGTGTCGACGTGGAACGTGTTTTGCGCGTTTTCCTGCAAGTGGTCGAAGTAGTCGCGTTCCATTTCAATGGCGTCTTCCAGCGTGGACGCCCGGTTCGAGGCGATCATCGGATGCTGGCGGCGGGTAAAACGGTAGCGCAAAAGCAGCTCGTCGTCGTTGCAGTCCAAAAAGATGATTTGGATTCGATTCGTGTTGTTGTCGAAGTATTTCACAAAGTACACATAGTCGATTGCCGATACCGACAAGGCGACGGATTTATATTTCGCGCTTTTTTTCTCCAGCAGCTCTTCCAAATTCGGAAGCAGCTCTTTGGGAAAGTTGTCAATGCAGTAGTAGCCTAAATCTTCGAGCGCGTTCATCGCGCTGCTTTTCCCCGCTCCCGACATGCCGGTCACAAGGACGATGTTTTCATTCATAGCAGTACCTCCCGGATATTTTCTTTTCATATTTTGACGCGTTTTTCGCGCAGTGTTCGATTGAATGGCGAACGCGCCTCGCGGCGCATTCATAATGATTATATCACCATCTTCGCGAAATCCGTCCTTCAACAAAAAAAAGAGCGAAGAATTTTGTTTCTTCTACTCTTTCTCAAACCGCTCGATGGATTCGATTCGTCCCATGACGACAATGCCGTCGCCAAATTCAAAAACGTACTCCGGATCAATGTTCGTGATGGTCTGGTCGCCGTGTTCGATGGCGATAATGTTCAACCCGTAGCGGGCGCGCAAGTCCGTTTCGATGATCGTCTTGCCGACAAGCTTGTCCGGAACCATCATTTCATAAATCTCGGTGTCGTCGTTCAGCGAGAAAAAATCAATGAGATGGTTGGACAGCAGCCGTTTTCCAAGCCGGATTCCCATATCGTGCTCCGGATAGACGACTTCGGCGCCAAGCTTTTCCAAAATTTGCCCTTGCTCCCGGGTCGTCGCTTTGGCAATGACGCGCGGAACCCCCAGGTTGATTAAGTGCAAAGTCGCCAAAATGCTCGATTCGATCGCGTTGCCGATGCAAACGATGCCGACTTCGCAGTTGCGCACGCCAATCTCGTCAAGCGCCTCTTTTGTGATGTGCTCCACCACAAACGCGTACGGCGTCAAATCGCGCAGCTCCTTGACTCTTTCGGGGTCGCGGTCGCAAATAATGATTTGATGGCCGGCCAAAGCGAGCGTCGTCGCCAGCGCGCTGCCAAAGCGTCCGACGCCGATAATGGCGTACGTCGCCGGTTCTTTCGATTTTCTAGACATAATTTCCATTCTCCTTGTTTATCCTATCATGACGCCTTCCTCGGTATAGGAAGCCTCGTTAAATCCTTTCAGCACCCACAACGTGGCGATCGTTACCGGACCGAGCCGGCCGATAAACATGCAAAGGATGAGCGTGATCTTGCTCGCCGTGCACAAATGGGGCGTGATGCCGACGGTCGAGCCGACGGTGGCGAACGCCGAAGTCACTTCGACCAGCGCCTCGTACAACCGCACATCCGGCTCGAAAACGAGCAGCAGGAACGTGCCGACAAAGACGACCGCCAAGCCAAAAAACATAACGGTCAGCGCTTTTTGAAAAATCAGCCGCGGAATTTTGCGGTGAAAAATCTCGTCGCGGTTGTTTTGAACCGTGCTGGAAATCGCTTTGAACGCGACCATGAAAAACGTCGTCGTCTTGATTCCGCCACCCGTCGATCCAGGCGAAGCGCCGATAAACATCAGGATGCAAAAAATCAGGATCGCCGCCTGGGAAAAATTGGCGAGCGGATACGTGTTGAATCCCGCGGTACGGGCGATTACGCTTTGAAACCACGCTTCCAGCCACGTTTGTCCGGATGTGAGCTTCAGCAAAATCGTTCCGCCGACAAGCAAAGTCACCGTCATGACCGTGACGACTTTTGTGTTGAGGCGCAGCGGTTTCCAGACAAACCGGTTTTGGATCAAATCGAATATAGCCAAAAAGCCGAAGCCGCCAATGATGACCAGCGCGGTCGTAATCAAATTCATCGGCACATTGTCGGCGTAATTGAGCAGCGAGTCGAATCCGCCTAAAATATCGAAGCCCGCGTTGTTAAAAGCCGAAACGGAATGGAACATGCCGTACCCGATCGCGGTTGGAACGTTGTAGTCCGGCAAAAAAACGAGTGTGGACAGCACGGCGCCGACGGCTTCCACGATAAATGTCAGCTTTAAAAAAAACTTGACCGTCTGTATCAACCCGCCGTATCCCGAAAAGTTCATGGCCTCCACGACGAGCTGCCGGGTCTTCAAGCCGATTTTTCGTCCAATCAGCAACGTAAACAACACCCCGACCGTCGCGACGCCCAAACCGCCGATTTGAATCAAAATCGCGATCACCGTGTATCCGATGGGCGTGAACGTGTCGCCGACCGGCACTGTCGTCAGTCCCGTCACGCAGACGGCGCTTGTCGAAACGAATAGCGCGTCGATAAAGCGAACCGGCGTTCCCGCCTTGTGCGAAAACGGCAGCATGAGTACCAGCGCCCCAATCAAAATCACCGCGGCGAATCCCATGGAAAGCAGGCGGGCGGGCGATTGCCTGTTGAGCCAGAATAAGATTTTTTTCATCACAATTCCACCTTATTATAATTCTTTCCTCATTTTACTAGAAAATGGGCTTTTAGACAAAATTTTAGCTTGAACTTCTCCTGATTTCAAGTTTGCAACCTCATGAATGTGGTGTATGATGAAAACAAGAACAAAAAGGATTTAATTATGAAAGCCATTATTTTTTTAGATATCGACGGCGTCCTGGCGCCAAAAAAAATGTTTTCGCCCTACGAGCCGGATCCTTTTTTAAAGGAGCGCCTTGTGAAAGCGAAAAACGATCCCGGCATCGGCCGGCTTCCGGATACACTGGTCAACCAGATCTTTCACCATTTCGACCCGGAAAGCTGCGGTTTGATTCGCATGCTTTGCCAGGCTTACGACGCCAAGCTGGTCATCACGAGTTCGTGGCGTTTGTTTTACAACGAGGAGCAGCTTCGGGCGATCATCAACATTTTTGACTTGGGCGCCTACATGATTGGCGCGACCCGACCGGGACTGCCCCGCTATCAAGTCATTCGGGAATACATCGACGAGCACGACGTGAAGCGCTATGTCGTCGTGGACGACCTCAATATGTCCCGCCAGTTTCCAAATCATTTCGTCCTCGCTTCGTACCGGTTTGAATCCGAGCAGTACGAGCAGACGAAGAGGCTGTTGTCATGGCAGCGATGACGCGCTCTCAGCGTGTGTTCCTCGCCTTGTCGCTGGGGTTGATGCTCGCGATCTTTTTGTTTTCATCGCAACCTGGCGACGAGTCGTCGTCCGTTAGTTTCTGGTTCGCCCGCTGGCTAGCGAAATGGATTGGCGAGGATGGGGCGCAGTTTCTTGTCCGCAAGGGCGCGCATTTTACGATTTACGCCTTGCTTGGCTTCTGTTTGCTGCAATCGTTTGGCTCCCGGCCGAAATCCTTTTTTTGGGTGGTGGCGTTTTGCGTCCTTTTTGCGGCGCTGGACGAGTTCCACCAGTCGTTCGTGCCGGGCCGAAGCGCCCAGCTGCGCGATGTGCTGTTGGATGGCTGCGGAAGCGCAACCGGGGCCGCAATTAGCCGCTTCTTTTTAAAACATAAATAAAAACTTATATCGTTTTAGAGAGATTTACTTTTAGAAAAAACAAAAAAACGTGTTTAATCGTTTCGATGTATATGATTTATAGACAAATTTCCGGTTTTTTTCTGAGATTTGTCTTTTTTAATAAATATGGTACACTTAAACTGGTGATAAATATGAACGAACGCGTAAAACGGATCGTTCATCTTGTGCTGGTCGCGGATTGCGTCATCCTGCTCATTTATGCATCATTCACGTATTTTATTCCGTTCTTAAATTCAGTCGTCCACCCTTCGCGGTATATTAAAACGAACGATTCGGTTTTGAACGTGTCCCTTTTATCCTTCGACCATGGCGAAGCGGCTTCGAAAACCATTTCCTTGCCGCGCGGGACCAAGGTCCAGCTTCAGGAATCCAGCGACACGACTTCGAAAGTCGAATACGACGGGGCGATCTTCGCGGTCGATAATGCGAATCTGGCCACTTCATTAACGGAATGCGTCGATACAGAATATGTATATCCTCGACGGATGATCAATTTATTCGACCAAAAAGATGGAGAGCTTACGGATGCTGTCGCTGACAAAGGGGAACAATTGGAAGTCGTGTCTGTAAGTCCGGACGATCTGGATGTTTCTACGGGGGTAGTAAAGTGGTATGAAGTCACCAAAAATGACAAAACGTATTGGGTCCCCGGCGCTTATGTGGAATCGCAAAAAGCGCTGGCGGATAAAAACTATGGATCCAACATTCAATATTTAACGTACTGGGACGAATATTACGGCAGCGGTTATTCCAAAGACGCCTATATCGACCAGATCGACTACAAGCCGATGATCAAGCAGCAATACGAGGACAACGTCATGCCGGATGTCGTGAACGCCTATCACGTTTCGCTTTCGAATCTCATCAACCATGAGCAGGAGCTGTTAAAGCTGAAAGACAAAAGCGCGATCAATGCGTTCGTGGTAGAAATCAAAAACGACGATGGAACGATTTTCTACGATTCGCAAGTGGCGAAAAAGTTTTTGAAAAATCCGCAGGAGGCCGTCGATGATTCCGTATCGCTTGAACAGCTGGACGCGCTGTTCACCCGCTTCGAGGACGCCGGGTATTATATGATCGCCCGCATCGTCACATTCAAGGATCCGGTATTCGCCAAACAAAATCCAAAAGAGGCGTACACCGACCAAAGCGGCAATCTGATCATGCACGACGGCTACTACTGGCCTTCGGCTTTCTCGCGCAAAGCGTGGCGCTACAACGTGGCGCTCGCCATGGAAATCGCGCCGTTTGTCAACGAGATCCAGTTCGACTATGTGCGGTTCCCGGATGGCACGCTGCAAAATTCTCTGGACGGGACGGGCGACTTTCACAACAAGTACGACGAAAGCAAAGTGGCGGCTCTTCAGGGCTTCCTCTCGTACGCCCACACGCTGCTGGCCGACCAGCATGTCTACGTCGGCGCGGACGTGTTCGCGTGGCCGGTCGTGTCCAAAGACGACCAGGATATCGGGCAGTTTCTGCCCGCTCTGGCCAACGTGGTGGATGTCGTTTCGCCGATGCCTTATCTCGACCATTTCTCGTACGGGGCGATGGGAATCGCCGATCCGATGAGCGCGCCGCAGGAAACGCTGTACAAGTTTTCGTCAATCACGAAGACCCAGCTCGACAATCTAGAATATCCGGCCCGCTATCGAACCTGGGTTCAAGGCTACAACGTGGACGCCCAGGGAATGCGGGCGCAAATCGACGGCATTCAGGACGCCGGGTATGACGGCTATATGATTTGGGCCGGCAACGGCGATATGGAGATTTTGGAAACGATTCTTCCAGGTCTTCAGGATCCAGCGCAGTAAAACAGGAAAAACCAGTTCAATCGCGAACTGGTTTTCTTTTATTTGTTGAAATGGTACGTGCGGTTGACAAATTTTTCCGCGTTGACCAGCACCCGCTCATGCGAGCCTTCTCCAATCAAATCGTCCCCCTGGAACGCCTGCACCCAGAAGGAAAATTTCTTGTCGTTTTCCACGTTGGTAATCGTGGCCACGATTCGAATCGTCGCGCCCAGCGGCGAAGCCTTGACATGGGAAACGTCGATTTTGGTGCCGACACTTGTGATGTCCTCGTCCAGTTTCAAACAAAGGCAGGCCGCCTCTTCCATCCAGGCCACCATTTGCGGCGTCGCCAGCACTTCCAAAGAGCCCGATTTCATGGAGGAAGCCAGACCCGACTCTTCCACGACGCGTTCGATTTCTGCTTTCATATTCATCATGTTGCTTATCCTCTTTTCATAAAAATTTTATCGAATCGACGACCACAAATCAAGAAAGACCATCCGTTCACACGACAAATCCGGTTTCAACCGGACATTTTTTCCTTCTACGCGAAAAAAGCGCGGTCCATCTTTTCCAGATTTCTCCATTCGTGGTATAATTTTTTTCATGAACGATGCAATGATCTTGAATAAATCAAAAAACCGCGTCCTCGCGCATTTGATCTTTTACTTTATTTTCATTTGCGCCTACGACGTGATGACTTACTACGTTTTAACACTCGACTTTTTCGCGAACACCGGCTTCGCCTACGTGTATTTGGGCCTCGCGCTGGCGCAAGTCCTGATCTTTTTGATCGCTTTCGGCTTGCTGGCGACCGGTCAAAAATGGACCCGGATCGTTTACTGGTTCGCCTACCTGGCCAATCTGGCCTTGTTTTACGTGCCCATTCACGCCTTGCTTCAAAACCTGTCGCAGTTTTTGACGCTGGGCACCTGCCTCGCCCTCCTGTTTGTCGAGGCACTCATCTTGTTTCGAATCGGCATGTATTTCCACCACAATCCGTATTGCCGGATTTTCTACGACCATATTTTGTCCGAGGAAATCGAGCAAAAATTCATGGCCGCCGCGCCTAAGGAGCGAAAACTCGTTTTCGACCAAACCACGACCGCGTCGACGCCTGGCGTTGCGCCGGTTCAGGAAATCGTCGAGGAGGAAGTGGAAGAGGAAGTCAAAGAGCCTCTCACCTATCCGCAAATGGCGTTCCGCCTGGGGCTTTGCGTGTATGGCGAGTTGATTGTGTTTCCGATTTTGTGCACGCTGTTTTCCAGCTTTTTCGCCAGTTTCGATTTGCAGCAAGTGTTCGCGGTCCGGGAAATGTTCATGCTTTGTATTTTCTCGGCGTTTATTTGGACGATTCCCGTCTTTTACTTGTATTACGATCAGCCGCGTTCCAAAACCATCGTCTGGGGCTGTCTGGCGGTCGAAGCGCTGCTTTTGATTTGGACAGGAAGCCGTTTGTACGGCTACTGGGCCTCTGATCTTTATCCGCTTCGCGCCATTGTTTTGTTTGGCTTGCTGGATCTGGTTCGACTGGGCATTCTCGTCTATTTTGCCAAGCCGGTCCTGACGACGCCGCACCGGCCCGAACCCATTCACCTGCCCTAAAAGAAAAGACCGTTGACAAAGGAAGGGTTCTTACAAGAAGTTTATTACGGAATCCATTGAACGGAAGGAAAATTTATGATCCTTCCGTTTTTTTGTGCATCTTCCTTTCTTTGGTCCGGATTGTGAAGTCCAATAGGATCAGGTAGCTTAGGAGGCGTTTTTATGTCTAAATCTCAATCGGTTATGCCGGTTTTTTCCGTCGATGATTTTTTGTTTGGCCATGATTTGATGGACGATCCAGACCAGAAATCTTATTTCGACAAAGAGAGCAACTCACTCCATTTATTCAAATGTCAAAAAAAATCAGTCCATCCTGTATGTCCTTATTGTGGAGAAGAGGCAACTCGCACGAATGGATGGGAACGACGTACTTGCCAGCTTTTTCCGATCCATGGCTTTTCTGTTTTTCTCCATATCCGTCAGCGACGTTTCAAGTGTGCAAATCCACATTGTTCGCACTACACGTTCACTTTGGAAACGCCGGGTTTCAAAGCCTATCAGCATCGCAGCGATTCTTTGAACATTGCGCTTTTTGCGTTGTCCATCTTTTTCAGCGATACGGCCCTTTCGCTTCTTTCCAGACAGTTTGGACTCCAAGTCAGTCGGGAATCCATCCGCAATCTTTTATCCCATGTCGAGATCAAAGACGAGCCGGACATCGACGCGATTGGGGTAGATGATGTGTGCCTCAAAAAGGGCCAGACTTACTACACAGTTATCTATGACGCACACGACCATCATCTTTTGGCTCTGCTCCAAGGCAGGGATGGACGCGAATTGACAGAATGGCTCAAAAAACATCCAAAGATAAAAGTCGTGGCCAGAGATCGGGCGAGTGCCTATGCCAGCGCCATCTCCAAGGTACTTCCCGACTGCGCGCAGGTAGCGGACCGATTCCATCTGCTGGACAACCTGCTCGAATATCTACACAAGATGATCCAGAATGAAGTGCCAGGTACCATCTTCGTAGAAGAGGATAAGATCCTTGATCATGAACCAAAAAAAGAATGGCTGCCGATCCGGTATGATCCAGCCCTTTTAGACAGCCTTCACTATGACGATACGCCGCCCGTCGATGAAAACGGGAAAAAGATCCTGTTTATCGACAAAAGCGCGTCTCGAAATCAAAAACAATATCAGCGTCAAGCCGAATCAAGAAAGAAAAAATATCAAAAGGTGAAAGCGACCCGGCAGGCTTATTTCAATAAGGAGAGGCCTAAGAAGAAAGATCTGCAAGAGCGATTCCGTATTTCGAACGCGACTTTAGACAAATATTTGAGCATGAGCGAAGAGGAAGTGGAAAAGCTTCTGGAAATCACTCCCTATAAGAAGCGGGACACCCCGGTCAATCCGTATCTAAATAGGATTTATAAGATGCTCAAGGACAATGTGGATCCGCCGTTGATCTTCGCCTATATCCTTCATCAAGGATATCAGGGAAGCCAAATATCATTAGAAAATCATATTAAAGCGATCAAAGAAAATAATTTTGGAGGAAAAGTGTCAAAGGTATGGAACGTGGAAAAACACTATTCCGAAAAAATCGATACGATCAAGTCAAATGCCATTCTCAGATATGTGACGATCAAGGACCGAGAGAAGATGAAATATACAAAAGTTGCGGTTTATTATTCCAAGATAAAAATTAAATATCCGATAGTCGAAGAATGCGAAAATATATGGAATGAATTCTATAAAATATTGATGGGGAATGACCCGAATAAGATAGATGAATTTATTAAAAAAGAAAAAGAAACAAAGATCCATAAATTCGTGGAAGGACTAAAAAAAGATATCGCCGCCATCAAACACGCGATATCTTCCGCGATAAGCTCTGGTTTTGTCGAAGGGGGCAATGACCGGTATAAACTCGTCAAACGAACGATGTTCGGACGAGCCGCCTATTCGATAAGACTTATGCGATTTCTATTATAATGCGGACCGGGATAAAAGCCAGCGAATTGATAGAGAAATGGATTCATGAAGATGGAAGAATCAAAAAGGAGATGCCAGTATTCTGACATCTCCAATAATGGCTTTATCCAAGCGTTACAAACTTTTTGTAAGAACCAAAGGAAGTCGACAGTCTTTTTTTAATCTTCTTCAAACGTTTTCAAATACGCCAGCAGCGTCTGAAAATCGCCATGGGCGAACAAGTCGATATTTTGGTTGGAGCGGTTGATCAAATGGTCCGTCAGCAAGAACGTGCGCATCCCCAGCTTTCGGGCCACCATGTCCTCGTCCACGTCGTTGCCGACCATGACGCACTCTTCCGGCTTCAAGTCGAAGTCCCGCAAAATGTTTTCGTAATACGCCAAAGACGGCTTGCACGCGCTGGCGTTTTCATACGTGGTCACCAAGTCAAAATCGTTTGGATCCAGTCCCGCCCAGCGAATCCGGGAATACGTCGCGATTTGGGGAAACAGCGGGTTGGTCGCCAGCATCAGCCGGTATTTCTTTTTCAAAGCCTCCACGATTTTCTGGCTTTCAGGATTAGCCGGACAAACCTTTTGGATCTCCTGAAACTCCTGCTCGTAAAAGCGCTCGAAAACGGGAACGTATTCCAAAATGCTCTCTCCATACATTTCCTCCATCTTTTTCCAGAATACGCGCTCGTTTCTTTCCGGGCCCTGGTCTTTGATCATTGCCTCCGTCGCCGCCCAAATGCTGCGAATCAGCTGCCGGGAATCGAAGGCGTACGCCATTTTGGCCGCCAGCTTTTGAAAATACAACTCGACGAACTGCTCCTGGTCCATTGGCAAAAGCGTTCCATCCAAATCAAATAAAATTGTTTTAATCATACGTTTAATTATACACGATTGGAATCGTCACGGAAAGAGTCGTTCCCTTTCCTAAAACGGATCGAATACGAACCTCGCCATCATAAAACAAGGCGATGTGCTTGACGATCGACAAGCCAAGTCCCGTTCCCTTTTTCGTGTTCGTATCCGCCCGGTAAAAGCGCTGGAACACCTTTTCCTGCTCGTCTTCGGCAATCCCGATTCCGGTATCCACCACGGTTAAATGCATGTTTTCCTCTTTGGCGCTCAAGTGGATGTGAATCGTTCCGCGCGGTACATTGTACAACACGGCGTTGTGCACCAAATTGGAAACGAGCTCCTCCATATACGGCTTGTACGCGTACACACGAACCGGCTTCAGCATCGTCGTGATCGTCAGCTGCTTCTCGTTCGCCAGCGGTGTCAGGCTTTTGACTATGGACTGGACGACATCCTGCATCTCGACGATTTCCGCCGGCCCGTTGTGCTCGTTTGATTCCAGACGGGAAATCATCAAAATATCCTGAATGAGCCGGGTCATGCGCCGACTTTCCAAAAGGATGCGGTCGATGCAATCCGCGCGCATCGCCTCTGTCAGCTCGTCTTGTTTTAGAAGCTCCGCGTAGCCTTGAATGCTCGTCAGCGGGGTTTTTAGCTCGTGGGAGGCGTTAGAAAAAAAGAGCTGCTTCATTTGCTTGTCGTTTTCCAAGTCGTGGATTTGCGAATTGATCTTGCGATCCATTTCCTCGATCGAGGAAGTAATTTCCTGCAATTCGGGACAGTCGTAGTCGTCCAGCTGGATCGGCTCGTCTTGGCGGTTTCGCACTTTTACGGAAATCTGGTGGATGGGCTCGAGCAGGATCCTGGAAAAGTGGCGAATGCAAATATAGGCGAGTCCGCAAGAAAACGCGAAGATGAAAATGAAAATCGGCAGCGTGTGGCTGACGCTTTCGTTCAAGCCTTCCAGCGGCATCGCCAGCCGGATGATGCAGTGGTCCTTTGGCATGTATTTGGCCACATACAAAAAATTCATGTGCGTCGTCGCGGAATAGCGTGTCTGGCTTCCACTTCCCTTTTCCAGGGCGAGCTGGACTTCCTTGCGCTGGAGGTGGTTTTCCGTTTCGTGGGCGTACGTGTCGCTTAAAACGGTCCCATCCTCGGCGATGACGCTCAGACGAATATCGCTCTCTTCCAAAAATTTGGAAAACGTGTCGGTTTCGCGGGGCGCGATGCTGACAAGGTCGATCATGTTTTCAAGCGTCTGCACTTCTTCCTGAATGTATAGCGTGTGGAAAACCATGTACAAACCGGTAAAGGAAATGAAAAGGATCATCAAAAGGATCCCCATAAAGATCGCGGTAATTTTCTTTCTCATAACAACCTCTTTTCTTTATCCTATCAAAAAAAATCCCTTTCGGGATTTCTATTGTTCAACTTTCCTGCAACGTATATTCGGCCAGCTGGGTCGCGTGGTCCGAAATACGCTCGTAGTTGTAAATCGTATCGAGGAAATAAATGCCTTCCTGCACGTTGTACGACTGCTCGCTCATCCGGTGCATGTACGACTGCCGCATCGTCTTTTCCATTTCGTCGACGCGGTTTTCATGCTTCTCGACTTTTTTGTACTGATCCAAATCGTGATTTTCCCGCATCTTCAACGCGTATTTCATCGTCTTGTAGGCGTGGGAGGAAATCGTGTTGATATCCTCGATCATCGTTTCGCTCATTTTATGCTCCAGCATTTGCTTCGAGCCGTTGAGAATGTGCATGCAGTAATCCGAAATGCGCTCGATGTTGTTGATGGCCAAAATCGAGTGCTGCAGTTCCAGCTTGTCGGCTGGCGGCAGCGTCGCGATGTCGACCTTTTCCAAATACGAGGTCAGCTCTTCCTGAAACCGGTTGATCTTGCGCTCGTTTTCCTCCATCTTTTCGAAATGGTCGTGCGAAACGAGCACGTCGCGGGAATAGGAAATGTTGCTTAGGGCCAGCGCGCCCATCCGGATGATTTCCTGCCGGACGACATCGAAGGCGATCCCCGCGTTTTGGAGCAAACGCTTATCCAAGTGCACGAATTCTTTTTCCTTGATTTCCTCGTGCTCGGGAATCATTTTTTGCGCCAGCTTCACCAGCCAGTTGGCGAACGGAAACAACAAGATCGTCGTCGCGATGTTGAAGCCGGAATGGAACAAAGCCAGCGAGGTGCCGGTCACGGTGGATTGCGCCACAAGCGGATTGAGCGCGAAGAAAATCCAAATGACCGAACCAATCAAGATCGAGCCAATGATGTTAAAGAGCAAGTGCAGCATGGCCGCCCGCTGGGCGTTGCGATGGGCGCCAATACACGACAGCAGCGCCGTCACGCACGTTCCAATGTTTTGTCCCAGGGCGATAAAGGCCGCCGCGCTCCAGTTCACGACGCCGTTGAACGCGAGCGTCTGCAAAATTCCCATCGAGGCGGAGGATGACTGAATCACCGCCGTCACGACCGCGCCGACAAGCAAACCGAAAATCGGATTGGAGCCGATGACGGTAAAGGCCTGGTAGAAGATCGGCTCGTCGCTGTAAGGCTTGATCGCGCCGGACATGGCGTTCAAACCAATGAACAAAATACCGAATCCGACAAGGATGCTCGACGTTTGCTTCATCCGCTCGGTTTTGGCAAACAGCAGGATGACCGTTCCGATAATGAGCAAAATCGGCGCGAAGAAATCCGGTTTAAAAAACGATCCCCATTCCGACATGGAAACGAGCCAGCCGGTCATCGTCGTTCCGATGTTGGCTCCCATGATAATTCCAATGGCCTGGCTTAGGTCCATCAGCCGGGCATTGACAAACCCGACAACCATGACGGTCGTTGCCGAGGACGACTGGATAATGGCCGTGATCAAGGCGCCGACCAGCACCCCGACGACGCGGTTGTTGGTCAGCATCGCCAGTAGTTTTCTTGTTTTCGCGCCGGCGGATTTTTGCAATCCATCCGCCATCAGCTGCATACCGTAAATAAACATTCCAAGACCGCCCCCGAACGCAAGGACGCTTTTTAAAATTTCAAGATTCATGAAAAATTTCCTTTCTCTTTCGAATTTAGTTTACCACGTTCAACTTTTTCAAAAGTAAAGGAAACGTAAAGCTTTCCACCCGCTCTTTACATGGAATTAACATAGAAAGATCCGTTTTGGATCAAAGGTTTTGCAGTTTGTGCTTGATGGTTCGCAAACCGTTGTACAGCTTGTATTGGGACGGCTTGGCGACATACGTAAAATCGCCGACGAGCTCGGCCACGATGGCGTTGAAGCTGCGCTTGAATGTAAAGACGCCGTAGTCCTCGGCGCTCTCGTCGAAATCGCCGCTGATGCCGTAAAAATTATAGCGGTCGCATCCGTGTTCGATGGCCATTTGGATCATATGCCATTGGATCATGAACGAGCCGGCGAAGCGGTTCAAGTCTTTGTTGGATCCCGAAAACAAGTACAGCACCTCGAATGGTGTCACCATAAACGAGGCGGCCGCCAAGTACAACACCGTGCCATACGCGTCTTTGTATTGTTTGATTTCGGCCAGCTTTTTGTCGCATCCTTGAATGGCGTACTCGGCTTCTTTTTTGCGGTTGATCTTCTTTTGGGAATCGGGTGTCTTTTCCAAATCGCGCTCGGCTTTTTCGAGCGTCTTGACTTGCCGGGCGCGGTCTTTTTCGACATTGGCCCGATAAGAGTCCAAGTCGATATACGCCAGACACGCTTTGAAATCGTCCTGGAAATGGTCGGCGTACGCCTGGTATTTCGAGAGCTCCGGCGCTTCGAAATGCCGGATCTCCCCGGCCAAATCGACGAGTTCTTTCAAGATGTACAGCTCGTCGCGGCCCAGCTCCTTGACTTTGACGCCCATGCGCTCCGCGTTGCGAATGCTTTGGCGCGTGTTCGTGTGCATCGCCTTGAACACGTCTTCTTTTGTTTTCCCTTTCAAATCGAGAATCGACATCCAGCGCGGTTCGAAGTTGACGTCGTTGCCAACGCGAAATCCCTCATGGTGAAAGCCGGCCTGTTCGAACACCGCGATCAGATCGTCGCGCTTTTTTCCCTCGAGCACTTCCCCGTTTAAGTCATGCGGCTGGTAGTCCACGTACGGATCGACTTTCATGTACAAGCAATCGTGGGCGTTCAAATACGTTTTGAGTTCGTCTAAAAAAACGCGGACGAGATCCAGGTCGTCGTAGTCGATCAAAAAGCCGCGCAGCGACATGTACAGGCGCAGCTTGCCAAACACCGGCAGCGAGACGAGGACGCACGCGGCCGCCAGACTGCCGTCCTCGTTTTCCAATCCGACAAACGTCTTGTCCCAGCTTGGTGTGTTGTCTTCGCGCAGCTCGGCCATTTCGACGGACTGCCAGAAGTTTTTTTCTTTATATTGATCCCGAAAACCGGTGTATCGTTGTTGTGTGATTTCTCTAAATAGCATGAAATTCCTCCATCCGCCTGATTATAGCACACAGGGAATGTTCATGCACTCGAAGAAGCCATTTCCACCTGTTTTCCCGCCTTCTGTCCAATCGTTGAGCGCTTTCGTGCTGGCGTCGCCGTTTTCATTGAGGGCGATCAGCGATCCATCCTCCAGGGTGAGCACAATGTACGTGTTTTGCTGCCAGTAGATGTACACAAGGCACGGACCAACCCCTTCGATTTCACCTTTTCCGGCCGCGTATTGTTCGGTGCTGATGCCATCCGCACCGGCGCCAAGCGTTTTCATCATCATGGAGCGCGGCTCGCTCTGCCCTTTCGTGAGCGGGCCTTTCAGCGTCGTGCCATCGTAAAGCGACACGGGCGAGGTTACGAGGTCGACTTGGCGGATGGAGTCGAGCGGGATCACGGTATTCAAATTGAATTTAACCGCCTTGCATTCGATTTCCTTGTCAGTTACGCGAATTTGCACCGAGGGCTTCAAGGAGTAAAACAAAATGACAAATACGATCAAACCTAGACCGATGCCGAAAATCGCAATGACAAACTTATAATTTTTTCTCATTCGCTTTCCTTTCCTGAGTGGCTTCTTTTTTATTATTATACATAATTTTCAGCAAACGCAAAAAAGACTTGCCGAAGCAAGTCTTTCCTTTGATTCTTATTTCTTTTCGATGATAGATTCGTTCCAATGCTCGTTTGGTTTCACGTCGAGCAATTCGCAAACGGTTGCCGCGATGTTGGACAATCCCAGGTTGTCATCCTGTTTGCATACGACGTCGGCGCCGTATACGATGAATGGCACTCTGTTGAGCGTGTGGCTCGTCTTGGCTTTGTGCACTTTTTCATCCGCTTTCGGCTTGTCGTACATTTCGTCGGCGTTGCCGTGGTCGGCGGTGATGAGCAGGATGCCGTTTACTTTGTCAACGGCTTTCATCACGCGGCCGAGCGCAAGGTCGACGGCTTCGACACCGATGATCGTCGCTTCCAAATTGCCTGTATGGCCGACCATGTCGCCGTTTGGATAGTTCGTGCGCAGGAACTGGTACTCGCCCGACTCGATGGCCTGAATGAGTTGGTCGGTAATTTCCGCCGATTTCATCCAAGGACGCTGTTCGAATGGAATGACATCCGACTGGATTTCCACGTACGTTTCCAAATTGTCATCGAATTTCTCCGAACGGTTTCCGTTCCAGAAGTACGTCACGTGACCGAATTTCTGCGTTTCGGAAATGGCGTATTCGTTGATGCCTTCCTTGACGAGCTGCTCGGTCAGCGTGTAGCGGATCTTTGGCGGCTCGGTCAAATATTTCTTTGGAATGTTGAGGTCGGCGTCGTATTGGAGCATGCCGGCGAATTTCACATCCGGTTTGTTGCCGCGGTCGAACTTGTCGAATTCTTCCCCTTCGTCGAACGCCTTGCAGATTTCCTGCGCCCGGTCTCCGCGGAAGTTGAACAGAATGACGCTGTCGCCGTCTTCGATCGTTCCAACCGGTTTTCCGTCTTTGGCGATGACGAATCCTGGCAGATCCTGGTCGACAACGCCGCTTTCGTTGCGGTATGTCTCGATAGCTTCAGTCGCCGAAGCGAACTGACGTCCTTTACCGTGCACGTGGATGTTCCATCCTTCCTCGACCATCGGCCAGTTGGCTTCGTAGCGGTCCATCGTGATTTGCATACGGCCGCCGCCGCTGGCGATGCGCGCGTCGAACGAGTCGTCGTTCAAATCGTTCATGAAGTTTTCGATTTCATCCACATACTGTAAAGCGGATGTTTCCGGCACGTCGCGTCCATCGAGCAGCACGTGTACGCGGACTTTTTTCACGCCTTCTTCTTTCGCTTGTTTAATGAGCGCTTCCAAATGTTTGATGTGGGAGTGCACGTTTCCATCCGACAACAAGCCGATGAAATGCATCGTATGATCTTTCGCGCCTTCAACGAGCTCTTTCCATGTCGCCGAGTTGAACAGCTCTTTCGAGTCGATGTTCTCGTTGACGAGTTTGGCGCCCTGCGAGTAAATTTGTCCGCAGCCGATCGCGTTGTGACCTACTTCGGAGTTTCCCATATCGCCATCTGTCGGAAGCCCTACGGCGAGTCCGTGCGCTCTCAATTCCGTATGCGGGCATTCGTTCCACAGTTTGTCCAAATGAGGTTTGTATGCCATCTTTACGGCGTTTCCAAGCTCTTTGTCGCTAATGCCGACACCGTCCATGACAACAAGGACCACAGGTCTTTTTTCCATGTTTATTCCTCCTAATTTAATTCATAAAAAGTTTACCACTTAAAGGAGTTCGATTCAATTAACCATGTGAAAAAATGAACAATACGATAGGAGGATAGAATGTTTTTCATTAACCAATTATAAAGGACCGCCGTCAAGCGGTCGCTTTGTCTTATTCTAAAATTTTGATTTCTTCGATGTCGTCATCGAACAGGTTGTATAAGTTTCCGTCATCCGCATCAATAATCAAACTTTCTTTGTTGCTTTCATCATTATCTTCCGGATAACAGTATTGACAAACAGTACCGGTCATTTCAAGACCTTTTTTTGTTCGAATCCAAAGTTTATTTCTGACAAAGTATTTTTTAAGATCCATGCTTTGATTCTTCTCTCTTGGGATTGCTCAAAAGCGGCATCCTCCACGCTTATGAAACCCATAGCTTCAGTTTATGTTCAACCACTTTTAAATGAAGAACTCCTGTCAAGCGGTCACTTTGTCTTCATCTAGATTTTCAATTTCGTCAATATCATCTTCGCAAAGGTCATAGCAATTTCCATCCGGTGCATCAATCAGCAAGCTTTCCTTGCCGATGTCCTCATTATCTTCCGGATAGCAATACTGCCATAGCGTACCAATGATTACCCGCCCGCTTTTCGTACGAATCCGGATTTTTCCGGGCTTACAATATTGTTTCAAATTCATCCGTCATCCTCCTTTGACCACACTGGCACGAAATGATTCGTCAGTTTCATTATTTCCTGCAAATTGAAAGAAGCCTTATAAAAGAATCCCGATCATTCAGGATGCTCGTCAATGAAAGTCTTCATCATTTTAGCAATTTGTTCCGCCTGACTGACACCAGCACGTTCACACGCCTCTTTGAATTGAACGGTTAATTCTCTTTTCAGCTTATAGCTTTTCGAAATCAATCCGTTCTTTTCCTGATAGCGTTTTGTAGCTCTCGTCTGACTATTTGACATCGTGTTTCCTCCTATCCTTCTCGATTGCCATACCCAGTTTCACAAGGCCGACCGCGCCTCCTCCATACCCAATCGTTTTTAAAATAAAGCGCATTTCAGCTTTCCTTTCTATTTCGTTTCCAGATATTTATAGTGTACCATTGCACACACTTTGATTGGAGATCAAAAAAAGACAGAACCATCATGATCCTGTCTTTGATTGTATTGATTATTCCTGCTCAAGCGCGAGCGTGCGAGTCGTCAGATCGCATACTTCCGCCGGTCCGTAGTACTGGATCGCACCCGGATATACGTAGCATGTTTCTTCCGCCCACTGGTCGCGGTTGGCTTCGAAGAATTTGAATGGTTTGCCATCAAGCTCGACAAGCGCCTTTTTAATAACCGGCTTGTCCTCGCCATGACGACGCTCGATGTTCATCATCTTCGTGATCGGCATACCGCCGGCTACCCATTCGCTGGCTGGATTGGAAAGGTTGGAAATTTTCGACAAATATCCCGTGTATCCATACTGGATGAGCATGAACGCGTTGTAGCCTAACGAGTAGCAGTAGTCCGCGTCAAAGTTCGACGGGAACGCGCAACGTCCTTCGTACCCGAAGAAGTGGTGCAGCGGGTTGAATTTGCCCGTGTACGTGCCAGCCGCTTTTCTTTGCGCCAGTTTGTCCGCTACAAGCGCGGAGAACAGTTTTTCCGATTCGATAAGCGAAACCTGCACGTTTCCGTGTGGGTCGCGCTCGAGGAACAGCTGCTGCTGGATTCCCTGCGGCAAAATGTCGAACACTTCGAACGACTCTTTCGTCAAACCGTTTTTGATGAACTCGTATTTTTCAGCCCATGTCGGCAGCGCGTTGAACGCGTCCGCTTTCGCGCCGGCCAGCAGTTCGTTGATCTCGGCGATCAGCGCGGAGAACTCAGGAACGAATTCCACAACGCCTTCCGGAATGATAGCCACACCAAAGTTCATGCCTTTAGCGGCGCGTTTTTCAACAGAGTCGGCGATGTAGTCGGCAATTTGGGACAGCGACATTTTCTTTGCCGCCACCTCTTCGGAAATGAGGCAGATGTTTGGCTGGGTTTCCAGCGCGCACTCCAAAGCGACGTGGGAAGCGGAACGTCCCATGACCTTGATGAAGTGCCAGTATTTCTTCGCGGAGTTGGCGTCACGCTCGATGTTGCCAATGACTTCGCTGTATGTTTTCGTCGCGGTATCGAAACCGAACGAGATCTCGATATCCTCGTTTTTCAAGTCGCCGTCAATCGTTTTCGGGCAGCCGATGACTTGAACACCCGTGTTGTTGGCAGCAAAATACTCGGCCAATACGGCAGCATTCGTATTGGAGTCGTCACCGCCAATAATCACGATTGCGGTAATTCCGTGTTTTTTGCAGACGTCGGCCGCGATCGCGAACTGTTCCTGCGTTTCCAGTTTCGTTCTTCCCGAACCGATAATATCAAAACCGCCCGTGTTGCGGTACTCGTCGATGTATTTGTCGTCGAATACGAGGTAGTCGTCGTCGATCAACCCGCTTGGCCCGTTTTTAAAGCCAAACAGCTCGTTGTCCGGGTTCGTCGCTTTCAACGCGTCGTACAAACCGCAGATGACGTTATGGCCGCCCGGGGCCTGCCCACCGGAAAGAATGACACCCACCACTTGTTTTTTTGGTGCTGACGTGTTCTCTCCTCTCTCAAATGTGATTTCTTTTTTCCCATAGGTATTCGGGAACAGCGCTTTAATGGCTTCCTGATCCGCAACGCTTTGCGTTTCCTCTCCTTCTTTGACGCAGATTTCCGAAATTCCGTTTCGCAGCATGCCTGGCAGCTTTGGCGAATATTCGTATCTGGCCTTTTGTAACGGTGAAATTTTCATATTACCTCTCCTTTTTTCAGTTTAAATTATAGAATAGGCGTTCCGAAAAGTAAATGGAATGTGTGGGCATTTCCCGATTTGAAAGAGCTTATTTTTTTCGAAAAACAGCCATTCACAAAAAAAACGCCAGAACGTGTCCGGCGTTTTCCTTACGCTTCGTTTTCGTGGCTGGCGAACCGGGAAAGAAACTGTTTCGTCCGTTCCTGCTGCGGATCGTTAAAGATCTGCTCCGGCGTGCCCTGCTCGGCGATGACGCCCCGGTCCATGAAAATGACCCGGTCGCTTACCTCTTTGGCAAACTGCATCTCGTGCGTGACGATGACCATCGTCAGCCCTTGCTTGGCCAGCTGCTGCATGACTTCCAGCACGTCCCCGACCATTTCCGGGTCAAGCGCGCTGGTCGGCTCGTCGAAAAGCAGCACTTCCGGATCCATGCAAAGCGCGCGCGCGATGGCGACACGCTGCTTTTGCCCGCCCGAAAGACGGGTGGAATCCGAATTGGCGAACGCCTCCATGCCCACTTGTTTCAGACGCTCCATCGCGATTTTCTTCGCCTCGTCTTTGGAGCGTTTGAGCACTTTCGTCTGCCCGATCATGCAGTTCTCGATAACGTTCAAGTTGTTGAATAAATTAAACGACTGGAAAACCATGAGCACCTTCGAGCGGTAGTCGCCTTTATCCATGCTCGAATCCAAAATGTTTTGTTTTTTGTATTTGATTTCGCCGCCATCCGGGATCTCGAGCAAGTTGATGCAGCGCAGCAGCGTGCTCTTTCCCGAACCCGAAGAACCGATGATTGTCACGACTTCGCCTTTTTCGACATTGAAGTCCACATCGTGGAGCACCTGCAAGTCGCCAAAATGCTTTTGAAGATGCTCGATATCAATGATATGTTCCATAGGCTTCCTCCTTTACGCGCAATGATCCTTGATCGTCACGGTGTTCGTCTTGTTGATGCGCCGCTCCGCCGCGTTCAGCAGCCACGTCGCCAGCGTCGTCAAGATCAAATACAAAATGGCGGTCACGAAATAAATTTCAATATAGCGGTACTGCGTCCCGGCTACGCTCGTGGCCTGGAAATACAATTCCGTCACGGCGATCGCGTTGAGCATACAGGAGTCCTTGATGTTGACAATTAGCTGGTTGCCAATCGACGGGAACGTGTTTTTGATCGCCTGCGGCAAAACGATGTGCATCATCGTCTGGAAGTTGCTCATGCCAAGCGACTTGGCCGCCTCGACCTGGCCGCGGTCGATCGACTGGATTCCCGAACGGACGATTTCCGCCATGTACGCGCCCGTGTTAATCGAAATGATGATCATGCCCGCGGTAATCGGCTCCCAATGGAAAACCGGCCGGAGCAAATAGTAAATAAACAAAGCCTGCACCATCATCGGCGTTCCGCGGAACACCCAGATGTAAAAACTGGCGATCGCCTGGAAAAATTTGATAATTCCCTTTTTGACCGGATTGTCGAGCGGATCGTCCGGAAGACCCCGGATGGCGCCGACGATCAATCCAATCACCAAGCCGCCCAGCGTGCCGACGATGGCAAACGAAATCGTGACCTTGATTCCGTACCAGAACATCGGCCAGTTGGCCTGGAGCATTCGCCAGCAATACGCAAAATCAAGCGACATTCCTATTCACCCGCCGGCGCCGTTTCAACGGCGGTCGCCATGTACGTGTTGCGCTGGTCTTGCGAGATCTTGTCCAGCGCGCTTTGCACGGACTTGAACAATTCGCTGTCCCGGGAATCGTTTTTCATTCCAATCGAAACCGTCGTGTCGACGTCGAATCCTTTGCCGTCCTCGAATTTCACGATCGCCAAATCCGGGTTGGACGCCACGATGCCTTCCGCTACCGGCATTTCGGCCGTGATCGCGTCCGCGTCGTTGTGCTGAAGCGCCACGACAAGCTCCGGATACGTCGCTCTAGGCGTCACGTGCTCCACGCCTTCGATCTGGTCGATCACGTCGTCGTAGTTCGTGTTTTTTTGGCCAATGACTTTTTTACCGGAAAAGTCCTGAATCGACGTGAAGCCTTCTTCCTCGCCGCCTTTGCGCACGATCATGACCATGCCTTCGCTCTCGTAATATGGCGTCGTGAAGTCCAGACCTTCCTCGCGCTCCTCGTTGGCTGTCATACCCGCGATGATCGCGTCGATTTCTCCGGAAGCGACTGCCGGCTGCAAGCCGTCCCAAGCCACTTTTTTCACGACAAGCTCCTTGCCTATCTCGTCGGCGATTTCTTTGGCCATCATGATATCGTATCCGTCGCAATAGCCCATGCCGCCGCCAAGGTCTACGCTTGTTTCTGTTTGTTCCGATGTCTGCCAGTTGAATGGCGCGTAGCCGCATTCCATTCCAACGGTGAATGTGTTGTCGTCCTGCGCGGCCTCGCTGGACCCGCATCCCGTCAATGCCATCAGCATCGCAGCGCCGACGCATACCAATGATTTTTTCATAAGTTATTTCTCCTCCCGTCCAGATAAAGAAAAAAGCTATATGTTATCGAACATATAGCACGTACTTCTACGCTTTTCGATAACGCCTCTTCGAGTGAAGGAGTGCATCAAGTATTCCCTGATACCCCAAGAGCCGGATTGCCGCCCGCCTCTTTCGGCGATGGTTGCCTTTCCACGGTTTCTTCGCATGCCTGCTCCGCCGTCTACTGATCTGCACCGCTACCTTTATCTTTATCCAATCTTTTTAATAAGGTCATTATAGGGGGGCGGGCGAAGGATGTCAACGGCTTCCACCCCGATTTCTTTCGTTTATGGCCAAAGGAGATGAAAGAGCCGAATCAAAAGCGCGTTTTCGTCGAACACCATCGGAATTTGCGGAAACACGACGACCATCCGAACGATGTAGTACAACAGCATCGCCGCCGCCCAGCCCGCCCAAAGCCAAGTCAAAACGTTCTTTTGTCTCGCCAGCGCGATCGAGACGACCGCGACCAGCAGCGTGGGAATGACCATCGCGTGGTAAAACAACGACGCTTTCACGTTCCCTCGTGCCAAAAACACCAAAGCGGTCGTGAAATTGCATCCAGGACACGGAATACCGGTCACGGTTTGAATCGGACAATGATACCCGAATACAAAAAGCAGGCACAACGCCAGCAGCGCCATACCTGTTCTTTTCAAAAACTTATTCGCCATACCGAACGAACGTGTTGATCGAGTTTTGCAAAATGGCCATCGAAACGATTTCCGCGAAAATCGCCAAAATCGCCAGCAACGTGGAGTCGTCGCCCAGACGAACTTTGGAATCCAAGTTGTACATCGCCTTGCCCGCCTGATAAAAGAAATAAATCTCGTACAGTCCGCATGTCACGATCGACAGCAAAACGACCAAAATCGGATCCGTCATTTGCGGCTTTCCTTGCGCGGCGCTCAGCTCGTTGACGTCCTTCGCCAGCAAATACAGCCAGACAAGTCCGTAAATTCCGCACGTCACGATCGTCAAGATCACATCCAGCGCGATGCTGCGCTCCTGAACCGGGGAGGCGTAAAATGTCCGCTGGGCTTGCGGATTCGCGTTGCCGCTCATTGGATCGCGCGCTTCCGTTTCCGCCTTCAAATAACGAGCCAGTTCGGAATGCTTCAAAAGAACCCAGTCCTCCATGCCGTTTTTCCAAACGTACGTCGTGCCTTTGATCACGCCCTGGTCGATGAAGGCCTTCATTTCCATTTCCGTAAACGGCCCCGTCGACGCGTTGTTGGCCACGTAGTACCATTGCGCCTCCTGCGGTTTCGCTTCTTCCTCCTTCGGCTCTTCCAGCGTCGTTTCCTCCACTTCCACAACGACCGGCTCCTCTTGCGTTTCGGTTTCGGCCGGTCCGCTTATCACATCTTCGTCGTTCGAGCTTTCTTCCATTATTTCTTCCGTCAGCGCCGCTCCGCAATTCGAGCAGAACTTCGCATCCTCGCTATTTTCATAGCTGCATTGTTTACAAATCATTATTTTCCCTCCAGATCATGCGGTTTATGTTGTTAATTATAACCGTTCCAAGACAATGATGCAAATTATTCCTCTTTGTCCTCGTCCTGGTCCTTGCGGGTAAAGAACTTCACAACGAGCAGCAGGACGGCCGCCAGCGCCACGAAGCCAATCGTGATATAAAAGCCTTCGTTCGTTTTGGCCGACGTGTTCGTGCCTTGCAGCTTGGACGGCTTCTGGTTTGGCTGAAGCGAGTTTGGAATGATCTTTTTATAGTAAACGTTAATGATCGTGTCCTCTTTCAACCCGTCCCCTTTGGTTTCCCGGTCGGTTTTCACGTATTCATAGCCGTTGATCTCGATTTTGTCGAACTTCGAAACATCCCATTTCGCGTCTTCCTTCAAGCCGACGACCTGGTTGGAAGGATGGATCGACTCATCGTTTTCAATGTTTAAATAGTTGACCCGGACATAATACCGGCTGATTGGCTGCACCGAAACGACGATTTCGATCGGTTTGGCCAATGTCCCGCTAACTTCGCCTTGCACGGCGACGATTTTAAAATCTTTTGGCACGTTGGCTTCAATCAAATCCTGAAAATTGTAGTTCTCGCCTTCAGGCTGGCCATAAACGACGTATTCGTGCAAATCCTCGTCAGTTTGCGAGTCGATATAGCGCACCGTGACGTCGAACTTTTTGACTTCCGCCGGCTTTTGCTGGACATCCCCCGCGTCGTCTTTTTCATCCACGGCCGGTTGCTTTTCGTCAGCCCCGGCAGTTTCGTCGCTGGTTTCTTCTTTTTTCGGCTCGCTCATGTCCGTCAGCGTTTCCGCCTCGTCTTTGACAAGCTTTGTTCCCTCAAAGACAGAATCGTCCTCTTTTTCAATCGTGCTTCCCTGGCTGACATAGGAGCCAAGCGTGACGTCTTTGACGTTCTTTAACACAAGCGTCGTGTTGTTCATGAAAAAGTCCACGTCGATAAAACCGTCGATTTGACCCGTGTTGCCGTTGAGCAGCATCGTCGAGTCGTCGATGGTCATCGGCGAAAAAATCGAAAGGCCGATTCCCGCGTTTTCAAGGCTGGACACATTGGATTTCTTTTTCAACGTCCACGTTCCGCCCGCGATGCCGTTTTGATTGTTTTGAACGAGCACCTTGGAGTTTTGCAGTTCGACCGGCGTCGCGTTGAGCTGCATCGCGTCCGCCTTGTTGTCCTTGATCGTCAATTTGGAATTGTTGACAAAGGACAAGGCGCCGCTGTCCTGGCTGTTGGCGTACACGCACGGCTGGTCGGCTTCCATGCCGGTCATGTCGATGGTCGTGTTGTCAAACTGCACTTTGGCTTCCGTCACATTGAAAGCGGGCTGCTTGAGATGGTCCTGAATGTCGAAATGGCAATCCAGAAACGTCGCCTCCCCCATGTAGGCGGAAAGGTAGCGCCCCTCGTAGTGACTGGCGGAAAAGGTGCACTTTTTAAATACGATGTTCTCCCCTTGCAAAAACAAGTTGGAGTCGGTTATCGAATCCATCGTCTGGCTTCCTTGCGTTTTGAAATCGCAGTGGTCGAAAACGACATTGTCCCCGACAAACAGCTTAAAATACTCTTTCAGGTTTCTTGTCTTGTCATCGCCGTCGGATAGTGTTTTTCCGGACAATTCAAACGTACAGTCGGAAATCGTGACAATGGAGTCGTCTGTGCTTTCAAAGCGCAGCGCCTTGCCTTCCTCGAGCTTGAACGTCTTGTTCGCCGTGTTTTTGGAAATCGTCTCGATTTGCATTTCGGGCGTCTGCCCGCTTTCTTCAACCGGTTCTTTTTCCTTGTCGTCCTGATTATTTGTTTCGGCTTCCTTGGCCGGCGCCGGCTTTTCCTCCCTGGCCAGAAGCGGGACCGGACCTTCGGACAGCATCGCGGCCGCGATCATAAATGGTATGAGTTTTTTTTGCATAAACATGCCCCCTTTATTATTGGTTTCATTATAGCATCTCCGTCCGCTTTTCGTTTTCCCACGCCCGCAAAACCACTGGACAAACAAGAAAAACAGCACAGATTGCGTGCTGTTTCGAATCTTTGGTTTATTTTTTCTTCACGACGACATCCTCTTGCGTTTTAAAGATCGAATGGGCCGGGATTTGTCCGCGAACCCGGGAAAGAGGATAAATGTTCGTGTCCCGTCCAATGACGGTTCCCGGATTGAGGACGCTGTTGCATCCCACCTCCACATGGTCGCCCAGCATCGCGCCAAACTTTTTCAAGCCGGTCTCGATCGTTTCGCATCCGTTTTTCACAACGACAAGCGTCTTGTCGGATTTGACGTTGGACGTGATCGACCCGGCGCCCATATGGGAGAAGTAGCCAAGAATGCTGTCGCCGACATAATTGTAATGCGGCGTCTGCACGTGGTCGAACAAGATCACGTTTTTCAGCTCGACCGAGTTGCCCACGACGCAATGCGCACCCACCAGCGCGCTGCCGCGCACAAACGCCCCGTGCCGCACTTCCGTGTCGGGTCCGATGATGCAAGGCGCGCCTAAATAGGCGGTCGGCGCGATGACGGCGCTTGGATGCACCCACACGTGCGGCGCGATTTCCTCGTAATCGCTCAGCGAAGGACCCAAAGTCAAAATCAGCTCCTTGATTCCTTTCAGCGCTTCCCACGGGTAAGTAAACTGCTCTAAATACGCTTTGGCCAGCGTATGGTTCAAATCATATAAATCCTGAATCGTGTACATAGTGCTTAATCTCCTTCCTCCAACGCCATCAGCGAACGGACAAACATTCCGTTGGCTTCGTCAAACTCCGTTTCCGCTTCCTTGCAGACCAGGATTTGCGAAGTATGCATCGTTTTCATCTTTTCCAGATCCTGCAGCAAATGGCTTTTCTTTTCCTCCAGTTCGAGGATCTTGCCGTCGACGTCGTGAATTTCGTGCTCGATTTTCTCCGACTCGCGCACGTAGTGCTTTTTCGTGTTCGTCTCCTGCTTGAGAATCGTCTCGGCGCTCTTCATCAAATCCATTTTGCGGGCCACATTGACCGTGCGCGTCAACGCCTCGCGGGCAGCCATGATGCGTCCGGCATCCATCAAGCCGGCCATCGTCACGTCGTCACGGGAGCCGCGTTCGGAAATTTGCGGCAGCAAGTGGCTCAAATACGTTTCCAGATCGGCGCCTTCCAGTTCGCAAAGCTCCAGGCACAATTCGGCGTAAAACGCCGACAAGTGGATCGTGTCGTAAAACGAGCGTTCCACGCCGTCGCTTGCCAGAAACAACGCCATCGGATCGTTTTCGCGCCGGTCGATAAACACGTAGCGCATCCGTTTGGCCGCGTCCTTGTCGCAAAGCGACGTCGTTAAATTGCGAATGCACAAATCGTCTTCCGGCATCGGGTCATCCAGCGAGCCGTCCTCGTTGAAGACGGCGCAAGTTCCGTCCCCCTGCTGGACGATCAAAATATACTCGGGCGTCATCAAGGCGGCCAGCAGCGTCGAGCCGTAAATGTTTGTCAAATACATGCCTTTTTGGTAAATCGAGGAAAGCGTCTGCGCGCGCTCGTATTCGTCGTCCTGGATCGGATACGCCTTGATGTCCGCGTAGACATACTGGTTCCAGTGGTCGACGATATCCTGAATCAAAGAACGAACGAGCTCGTCGCGTTCCTTTTCTTGTTCCAAATACGAATAAAGATCATATCGCTTAATCGTCTGGGCGAACAATTCCAGATTTTTCACAGCCACGTCCACCGCCAGCCGCGAGCCGATCTCGCTGCGGAAACATTCCCGGGCTCCATGACCGTCCGCGACCGCCACGATTTGATAGTCGTCGTGCTCCAGCGTCAAGACCGAGTCCTCGTTGGACAATCCGTCTTGGACATGCTTGCTTCCGGTGGCGCTGTTTGAAAAAAGAGTGTGCTTACTCACTATGTTCATCCTTTCTAACATTTATTTTCATCATTTTCAGAAAAAACATTTCATTTCATCCATTATACCTACAGTTTTTCGTTTTTGCACCACAAACCGCACTTTCCGCGTGAAAAACCGCGTTTATTTTTTTGTTAGACTCCGCTTATTTATAATGTTGCGCCGAAATTTTTAATCCGATACACTGAATTCGGAAGCGCTTCCTGACAAGGAGAACACAAATGAATCACATAAACTTTTACGACGACCCGTTTCAGGCCGGCTGCCGGTGGGGCCGATCGCTGCGCCGGCAAGGCGTCTGTCTCGCCCGGCCTTACGCCGCGCTTTTGACAGAGGAAAGAAAAGCGTTTGCCAGGCTTTGCCTGCCCCATTACGAACGGTACGCGCCCGCGTTGCTCAAAGAAATGAAAGGCATCGCCCAAGGCAACCAAATCGACTTTTTCGATTTATTCACGTTTGTGAGCACGATGTATTGCTTCACCTTCCAGCCACGATGCACGTGTATCGCCTGGCGAAAGCAAAACCGGGCCTGGCTCGGGCGCAACAGCGACTTTTTTTCCTCGCTGTCGCCATGGTATGCCCACTGCGCGATCCGCTATCCCCACTCGCTTGCTTTTCAAGGCAACACGACGGCTTTTGTCGAAATGGAAGACGGCATGAACGAGGCCGGTCTGGCGGTCGGCCTGACCATGGTGTACCCGACCATCGTCGCTCCCGGCTTGAACGCGGGCGTTCTCGTCCGCTGCCTTTTAGAGCGATGCGCCACTATAGAGGAAGCCCTTCGTTTTTTAACTACGGTTCCGATTGCCAGCCAGCAAACGATCATGATGGCTGACCAGACAGGTCGAATCGTGCTCGTTGAAGCGAACCGCCAGCGCGTCCAACGGGTTGAATCGACCGGTTTTCTCGTCGCGACCAACGCGTTTTGCCATCCGGACATGCAAAAATTCAACGCCCCGTTTCCAGTGGATGACTGGCAAGCCGGCTTGCGCCGTCAAACCGCGACAAAAGCCATGGAAGCCGGAAAACCCGTCGAGGAAATTCTCGCCGGCCGCCATGGTTTTATGAACCCGCGCGACGTGGACAAGGACACCGACACGGTGTGGTCCGTCGTGTACGATTGCGCCACCCGAACGACGCGGCGCTGCGAAGGTAGTCCGGCCCGACAGCCGTTTTTCACGGACAAGTCCCTTCCCCGCTAAATTTTAATCGACCCGCTCTGCCGGGTCGTTTTTTCGCCTTGGCCGGCTTAAAACGATCGTTTCCTTGAAAGTCGTCTTGGATTCTTCGATGGTTAAGGCGCCCCCTTGCGTTTCAATCATTTGGCGAACGCTTGCCAGTCCGATTCCGTGGTGTTCAGCCTGCCCGCTTTTTCGTTTTCGATTCACGGTGACCCAGCGTAATTCTTTTTCGATCGTGAAATGGATTTGGATGGGATGGCGCGGATCCGCGTATTTTTCCAAATTGGAAAACACATTGTCCGCGATGCGTTCGAACAACGTCCAGTCCAACGTCCACGATCCAACGCTCGTTTTCATTTCGCTTGTGATAATAAAGCCCTTGCTTTGCAGTCTTTCTATTCTTTCCTTAAGCGCCTGGACGATGTCGGACGCCAAAACCGGCTTTCGTCGCACCGATACGCTCTTGTCTTGAACGAGCGCGGTTTCAAACATGCGATCCGACAACACGCGGATGTGGTCGACTTTTTGGTTGGCCAGCGCGATGTAGCGCGCTCGCGCCGACTCGTCTTGAAAACGATCCAGCTCCAAAATTTCCAAATAGCCTTTCAAAACGGTGAGCGGCGTGCGCAAATCGTGAGACAAGCCCGTAATGAGCGCCTGATTGGCGGCCCGCGCGTCTTGTTCCACTTTTGTTTTTTCCAAATACGACTGACGCATCGACTCCAAGTCGTTTCCAAGCTGATTCAGCTCGTCGCCGTCTTTTTTCTCGATTGCGTATTTCCAGTCCCCCAGCGCAAACGCCTGAACGCGGAATTGCAACGCGCCAATCCGCCCAATTTGCGCGTCCATGTACTCTTTTAGCCAAAACAAGACGAGCAGTCCCGCATAGCCAAACGCGAAAGCCGTATACACCGGGACGAGCCAGTAAAAAGGATACGCCGACAAAACGAGCAAATTCTCTCCTTTCTTTGTGGACAAATAGTGAGAGGCGTACAGTGGCTCAAGGGCGTCCACACCGGCCAGCGCCTGCGAGTCGGGCCGGACCACTTCTCCCAAAAACACGCCGTCCCGCTCATATAAAAACGCTTGTGACGTGGATGGCAAATGAAGCCGGATGGCTTTTTTGATGTCCTTTTCCTTTGAAAGAAACTGTATGTCCTTTTCGATTTGATCGAGCCGCGTTCGCAAGTCTTTCCGCAAGTCGACAGCATACGACACCGCCCGGGCCAAAACCGTGCGCTGTGAAAACAAAAGCCCGAAAACGAGCGCGAACGAGACGATCGCGCCGCCAAACACACCGAGCAGCTGCCTTGGCATCGCCTTCCATGAAGCGAAAAACAGTGTTCTTTTGAACGGTTCCACCGGGATTTTCGCGCTCCACCGCCACACCAGGATCCCCGCTCCAGCCGCCGCCACAAGACAAAACGTTTCATAGCCGCGAAAAAACGAATACAACACGGGATACAGCTCGACAAGAAACCCATCCCCCTCGATTCGCGTCGCGTAGGCATTCTTGTAGCCTGAGTCCGGCATCCCATGAAACGTCATGATCGAACCCGTCTCGTACCCCGGCCCGTCGTCCACGACAAGCTGACTGAAAAAAGAATCGCCCCATTTTGCGTTGATCGCAAGACCGATCTTTTCCACCGGATCCTTGTTGGCGAGCCCTTCCGTCACGATCGTTTGAATCGACTCGATTTGGCTTTTTGAACACGCGACGCCGATCCAGCCCTGATCCACGGCCAATTCGAGCGCGAACGGATACAGCCAAAACAGCCCGATGGCGCAAAGCCAGAACACGAGTCCCGCCACATACAGTCGCAACGCTTTACTCTTCACAATAGTAGCCTCTTCCCCACAACGTCTTAACGAGTTGCGGATTTTTTGGATCGTCCTCGATTTTCCGGCGCAAATTGCGCATATGCACCATCACCGTGTTTTGCACGCCATAGTACGCCTCCTCGTGCCACACCCCTTCGTAAATTTGCGAAAGGGCCAGCACCTGGTTTTTGTGGCGGACGAGAAACACGAGAATCTCGTACTCCAGATCCGTCAGCTCGATTCTCTCCGCTCCTTTGTGGACCGAACGCCGCTTTTCGTCGATGACCAAATCGTGATAGTGGATCAGTTCGTTTTTTGGAACGCTTGCGTACTCGTGGGCGCGTCGCAGCAGCGCCATGACGCGCATGCGCAGCTCGGCATAGGAAAACGGCTTGACTAAATAGTCGTCCCCTCCGCTCGAAAACCCCATCACCTTGTCGTTTTCCTGTCCTCTGGCCGTCAAAAACAACACGGGCGCTTGCGATTGCTCGCGGATTTTCCGGCAAAGCTGGTAGCCGTCCATTTTCGGCATTCTCACATCAAGAATGAATAAATCGACCGCTTCGCCAAGGTGCCCGAGCGCCTCCTGCGCCGAATGGCACGGAACAATCGAATAGCCTTCTCCTTCCATCAAAACCTGGATCACGTGGACGATTTCCGGCTCGTCGTCCACAACCATGATCGTATACGCCATATCCCGCCCCCCTTTCTCTTCCTATACCTTATCAAAAAACCACGCCTCGTTTTCTTAATTTCTCTTAAGAATTTTTTTTGATTTCTTTTTTTTCCCTTTCGGTCTTTCTTTTTCTTGTTTTGGTACGATACCGTCAGGAAAGAAAGGTGATTTTGATGACGCGAAACCGAACCATCGCCTGCGTTCTTTGTTTGTTTTTAAGCCCCGTCGTCTTGTTTTTGGCGGCCCCGCCCGCCGTGTTTGGCAACGCTGTCGACTGGTACAGCCAGCACGTCGTTTTAGGAGAAACGATTCGGGACACAATGCGCGCCAGCCGTTCGCTGTTTTGCGACTTTATCCCCCAGCTGTATGGCGGGGTGAACTTTTACGCCATCAGCTACTATGGCTATTTGCGACCTGACGTCCTGTTCGCGGCGCTCTTTTCTTCGCTCGAGTTCGCCTATATCCTCATCGCCTACGCCGTCTTTTTAATGGGCCTCGCCGCGGTAGCTTGCTTTTTCTTTTTAAAAGCCAACAAGTTCTCCTGGTGGATCTGCTTCGCGCTTTCGCTTGGTCTGCCGTGCACGACGCTGTTTTTTCAGTCGCACAGGCAAATCATGTTCGTGAATTTCATCCCGTTTCTTTTTTTCCTGCTTATCGGGGTCGATCGACTGCTCCAAACCGGAAAGAAGCGCCTTGTGATCGGAAGCGGGACGCTCCTCTTGTTCCACAGCTTTTATTTCGCGCCAGCCTGCTATTGGGTCGCCCTCGTGTACTACGCGATCAAAGGCGGATCGTTTCGCGCCAGCAAACCATTGTGGCTCAGCTTTTTGATCATCGTCCTTCTTGGCGCGCCGTTATGGTTGCCAACCGGCTTGTATTTGCTGGAAAACAAGCGTCCGGGCGCCGCCATAGACTGGCCTGCCTTGTTTGTGCCCGACTGGAAGCTAAGCGGCTTGTTGTACAACCGCTATGGCTGCGGTCAGCCGTTGCTCGCCTGGTTCGCCCTCGTGTATGCCTTGTTCGTGCCAAAAACGAGGCCCTTAGCGATTTGCCTGCTGACGGTTTTCCTGTTTCCCGTCTTCTGGTACGTGTTCAGCGGCTTTTTATACGCGCGCACAAAGGCGCTGCTGCCGCTGATGCCGTTTGTGATTGGATTGGAAGCGTTCTTTTTACAAAGCGTGTCCCATCGCGTTGGCGTTCGAAACCCATGGATCCTTGCCGGCTTTTTCCTGCCGGTCTTGACGATTCAAAACGGCGTTCTCTGGTGGGATATTCTCGCTTTAGGCGTCGCCCTTTGCCTGTTCGCGCGCAAAACCCGGTTCGTTTTCGCACTGCTGGCCGGTCCTCTGCTCGTGTGGAACGCGCAAAATCCGCCCGATTCGTACTTGAAAAAAATGCCAAGTTTGCCGGACTGGATTGGAAAAGTCCAAAACGAATCCATCGCCCTGGTCGATCAAAGCCAGCTGGTCAACGCGACGTTTGGTTTGCGCGCGAATCGTTCGAGCGGCTACGCCTCCATCTATCCAAAGCGCTACAACGAATACATCTTCGACTTGCTCAAAGTCAACATCCCCATCAACAACCGGACGGCGATTTTGGATTCGACCAATCCGTTTTACTTGTTTTCCCGCGGTATCCAATGGGTACAGGCCGACACGTGTCCGCCCGGCTTCGAGACGGTCGCGCCTTCCCTTTACCGCGCCACGTCGGTTTTGCCACGCTTTTATTTGACGCGCGCGTGGATGGACGAAAAGACATGGGAAACGCTCCCGTTTCCGGACACCTTGCAGGCGATGATCGAACAGCCATGCGTGTCGAACGCGCCGGGTCGCGCGGCTGCGTTTCAAAGCCGCTGGAAAACCGAGTCGTTTCCAAGCCTTGATTGCCTCGTGCGCGCTGAAAAAACGGAAACGATGGACATCGCGCTGGATCCAAACCGTATCACCGTGCTGCAATTCGATATCGAAAACCACGACAAGGAAAAGCCGGTAGTCGTGGACGTCAACGGCATGCGCAACAAGCTGTCGCCTGCCTCGTCCGTCTACTACAACCACAATACGCGCTTTACCTTCATGCTGGCTGGCGGACAGACAAACGGGCGGCCAACGATCCAATTTTCGGCGGGAAACTACGCGATCAAAAACACAACGTGGCGTTCGATCGACGCCTCGATGTTTCAAAAGCGGCTCGGCGAGATCGAGCCCGTCCAGGCGAAGGAAGGTCAAAACCGATGGTCGCTGACAATCGACGCGAAGGAAGACGCGATTCTCGTCACTCCGTTTTCCGATCAGACCGGCTTTTCGATTCGGATGGATGGAACGCCGATCGAACCGGTTCGCGTCAACAAGACGTTTGTCGGCTGTCCCGTTTTGAAAGGAAGCCATCAAATCGACATCGTGTACGAGGCGCCAGGAAAAAAAGCGGGAATCGCGATGGCTGGATTTGGTATTTTTCTTGCGGTTTGCTCACAAAGGAGGTGGAAACAATGAAAGAAGGCTTTGCCTACACAGGGGTCGGGATCTTGACGACGCTTGTCAACGCGCTGGTGTTTTGGGTCGCGTTGAAAATAGCCGATCCGCTAATTGCCAACTTGCTGGCGTGGATCGTGGCGGTCGTGTTCGCGTATGGAGTCAACGCGAAGCTTGTTTTTGGTCGGAAAGTGACGCGATCCGGTTTTCGATCGTTTTGTTTGTTGCGGCTCGCCTCGCTCGGGCTTGAAAACGTCTTGTTCGCTCTTGGACTTTGGCTCAACGGAAAGCCGCTGCCGCTGAAAGCCGCGATCGCCGTCGTGACGGTCGTCGCCAACTATGTTGGATGCAGGAAAACCGTTTTTCGAAAGGAGGACTCTCATGCAATCTCTCACGATCATCGTCCCCTGCCTCAATGAGGAGGGGTGTATTGTTCCCTTTTACGAGGAAGTGACAAAAACGTTGGCCCAGAAAGACGTGGCGTACCGGATGCTGTTTGTGGACGATGGAAGCCAGGATGGAACGCTTCGTGAAATCAAGCGGCTTTGCGGCCATGACAACCGCGTCGGCTATGTGTCGTTTTCGAGAAATTTTGGCAAGGAGGCGGCGATGAAAGCCGGACTGGAGCGCGTCGACACCGATTTGGCCGTGTTCATGGATGCCGACTTGCAGCATCCGCCGCGCTTGCTGCCCCGCATGCTGGAAGTCCTCCACGAGGAAAATGTCCATCTGGTTGGCGCGCAAAGAAAAGGACGGAACGATCAGTCGAAAAGCCGGCAGCGGCTTTCCAATTTGTATACCCGTCTTAGCCGGCGCCTGCTTCATGACCTTGATCCGGCGGGCGCCACCGATTACCGTGTCATGGACCGGCTCGTTATCCAGGCGCTGCAACGCTGTCCGGAAGCCGATCGCTACACGAAAGGGTTGTGGATGTACGCGGGATTTCCAACAAAATGGATCCCGTATGAAAATATCGAACGAAAAGCGGGCACGACAAAATGGAATCTCAGCCACCTGTTTGGCTACGCTTTGTCGGCGCATCTTTCCACGACCGCCTTTTGGTCGTGCGCGCTTACCGGCTGCGGCCTCCTCTTTACCCTGCTGACTGTAGCCGCTATCCTGTGGCTCGTGCTCGACTTCTCAAAAACGGCGCTCGTGCTCGTTGTCCTCTGCGTACTGGCCGATCTTCAATACGCACTTATGGCGCTGATGGCGATTTTGCTGTGTAAGACAAATATGGAGGTAAAACACCGGCCTTTGTATGTCGTTCAGGAGGCGTCGTCCGCAAAAAACGCGGCTTTTAAGTAAAGGCTGCGTTTTTTCGCATAGTGCAGGGCGGTTTTATAATCTGCCTTGCTTTCATAGTATTCGATCAAAATCCAGTCGTGTTTGTTTACGCGTCGTGGAAACGCGGCTCTCTTTAGTCGACTCCTTCTTGCCTCCTCGCTTCTGTGATCTTAAAATAAAGGAAAAGAGAAAGGAAAGACGCGTATGATCAAAGCCGCGATTTGCTGCAAAGGAGGCTTCTCCTCCAGCACGATGGCCGAACGCATCCGCAAAGGAATCAAGCACTATGGTCTTGAATCCGAATTGTCCATCGACTTCTGCCCGTTTCTGCTTGCCTCCAAAAAGATCGAGGCGTACGATATTTTCATTTTGTGTCCTCATCTTTCACGCGATGTGAAGCGGTTCAACGAGCGATATTGCCACGACCGCAAACCGCTCTACGTCCTGCCCATTCGCATGTATGGTCCGGTCGATGTGCAGGAGTTGTATTGGGACCTTATCGACTTGCTGGCCTTGTTCGCGAAACACCCGGTCAATCCGGTTCATTTTCCTGGCGAGGAAAACGCGTTGAAAATCAGGCGAATCACTGCTTACCGCCACCAAAACCGGTAAAGCCGCTTCCTGCCGGTCCTTCGGGACCGTTTTTTTTGCAGCCCGTTAAAAAAAGCACCGCCTGCCGACAGTGCTTTCGTTCTTTCGATAGATATTATTGTTTTTCCTGAATACTTGTGATTTTCCAGTCGCCGTCTTCTTTGGTCAAGCCGAACACCAGATTCGTTTCGGCTTCCGGCAGCTGTGCGACCATTTCCTTCATCTTGTCAAACACGACCTTCGACAAGTCCTTATACATTTTTGCTTCCAATTCCTCTTCCGTATGGTTTTCCGCATAGGACTGCAATTCTTCGGTGTGATCGTTGATGTAGTTTGTCACTTCGTTTAACGTCAAATCCTGGATCTCGTTCAAATCGAATTCATCCGTGTCTTTTCCGTTCAGTGTGATATTCGCCGTCGCCTTGTCGCCATCGACCTGAATGCCGTCCACCTTATATTCCATGAACGTTTTCGACACGAAATCCTGCACGAACGAACGGGCTTCCCGGTCGAAATCCTCGCCAAGTCCCATGCTTTCCAGCTGGCTGTCCAGCTCGGAATACACCGCCGCGAATTCGAGATCCGAACCCGCGTCCTTGCTTAAAAACGCGTCCGCGCTTTCGTAGTCGCCGCTCTTGCAGTTGCCAAGATACGAATCAATGACGACTTTGATCGCTTCCTGCTCTTGCTCGCTGTTGGAGCAAGCGCTCAATCCGACAACCATCATCATCGCAAACAAACATTTCAAAAACCTCTTCATACTTCTCTCTCCTCGGCCTTCGCCTTTTCACTACTTATATTTTAGGCAAATTCCCAGGCAAGTGCAATCCATCGTTTATTTTATTTTTTCGTATTCTTCTTCCAAAACGAAGCGGAAATTAAATTCTTCCTCGTTTTGCATTCCGATAAAATAAATTCGTTCAATATCGTTGTGATCGAACAAATACAAACGCTTTGAATCAATCATTCCTTCCGGCCACAGCACCGACGAGTAGTCGAACACTTTTTTCGACGGCTCGTGGCGCTGGAACCGGCCAACAATCATGATTTTCTTGTCGCCGTTTTTTAACGTGACAATCGAACCGAGCGGCAGCAATTCCGGCATGGTTTTCCTCCTTTCTGTTGATTTCCTTAATATTTGACATGGACTTTTAAGCCTAGACCGGCAATGAATCCAAGTTTGGCGCCCATTTCCCATTCCCGGTTTTTATGCGAGTAGGAAATGTCGCCGCCGGCGCTCAACAGCGATCCGGACCCCTTTACCGAAACGCTCGCGCCAAACAAATGAAACGCCAGAACCGCCTCCCCTTCCAAGGCGGCCACATGACCCTGGGCCTGAAACGTCTGCTCGTCTGCCGACATCACGACCTGGGCGCTCGCGCTGGCCGCGCCCACTTTTCCGCTGGCGTCCAACGTCGCGTTGATCATATCCGTTCCCACTCTTGTGTGGCTTGCCACATCCAGCAGGCTGCCATCGAGCTGGGCCGAGAGCGCGAGCTTTGGATCAAACTGCTTTTTCTCGTTCCAAAGCTGAAGCGTGCACTCCCCGCTCGCTTGCGCGTTGCCGACTTGCATCGACGTCTTTTGCTCAAAGTATTTCGTCGAATACACCGAGCCGACGCTCAAATAATGTAGCGACGCGCTCGCGTTCGCGCGCATCGGATCCGGTTTTTTTAGCAGCTGCGAAACCGGACGCAAATCCACGCCGTAAGAAAAACGAGGCTGTCCAACCGACGAACTCGATGTCGTGATGGGAAGCGACGATTCCGTCGCGGCCGCCTGGCGGGCCATCGTTAAAAAGTACTGGCGCAGCGATTCGATTTTCGCCAAAATCGTCTGATGGCGGCTGGCGAGCGTGAAATCCGCGAACACGATTTGCGTCCGCAGGCGATGGACGCGCCCGGCATACGCCTCACAGGCGTTTGTGTCGATAACCAAGCCGATCCATCTCCATGATCTGCGTGTTGATCAGCCCCTGCAACGAAGCCAGCGCCTTGGACACGTACCGCGTTTCCGCCGCGGATAAAAAAGAAGGGATGTCCTGCTGCAAGGCGGCGATTTGCGTCGTCGCCCGCTCATAGACAAGATAGCCTCTATGCATGGAACGAGTTCTCCATGAGCGCCTCGTTTTCCTCGTAGGCGACAGCCGTTTGTGACAAGTAGTTCGCGTGGTTTTCAATCGTCTGCAAATACGACTCGAACATCGGGTGCAGCGTCTGGAACTCGTCCATCAGCCGGGAGGCGGCTGGCGAAGTCCAAATGGATTGCACCTCGTTCATCTTCGATTGGATTTGGCTAAATACGCCATGAATCTCGCTTTGCATGCTTTTTAACTGCGTGGAATGCTGCATCAAGTCGGCAGCGGAAATATTTAATCTCGACATTGTCACTCCTCCTATAAATTTCTAGCCTGCGCCAGGCGGTTTTGCTGGAGCTGCTCGTACGCTTGCGAGCACGTCTTCAAGACGTTGGCGTACGACTCGATGACATATACCATGCGCATGAGCTGCGGCCACAAAATCTCGACTTGCTGAATGAACGCGTCGTTGTCGCTTCCTTGCCACACGTCGCTTGTCGACAGCATCAGCCGGTTGATCCGCTCGATCAGCTGCTCGTATTCGCCCGCCTGGGCGTGCAGGGCGTTCCCTGATTGGTAAAGTTGTTCATAATTGACTGTAATTTTCATTTTTTTCCTCTCTTTCAAAAGACGATCAAATGATCGCCATGGGCGACGCGTTCCAGCGTCCCCGTTATTTTTCGTTCCAGTTCCACGTTGTACAAGGCGTGGTAGTGGGCCGCCTGTTCCATCTCGCCCCATTGCGCGACGAATACGGAAGCCGCCAGCCCCGGGTCCAGCGACACGATGCGCCAGCCGCCCCGGTCGATCGAGCGCACATAGACGAACAATCTAGGCATAAATTTCCAGCAGGCGTCCGGTCTGCACGCCCCCTTCCTGAAAGACGATGACTTCACCTTCGGTGTGGACCAGTCGTTTTTTGAGCAAAAACGCGTAGTCGTTGAATCCTTCGCCCACCCACATCACGTCAAAGTCATAAAGGCGCGCCTGGAACGTGGCGTCCTGAAACAAGCTCTTGTCCTTTTCGACATCCAAAATCAAAATGTCGGCATTTTCTTTTACGCTTCCGACCGCGACGCGCAAAAACGGGTCGTTGTGGCGCCACACCTGCATCAAATAAAACAAGTCTTCCTGCCGGCCGGATTCCCGGTAGCAGACGAGCAGCTTGCGCTTTTTGGTCCAGAAAATCGGCAAAAAGCGCGCGTCGTAGCCAAGAACCGGTTCGGAAAAGTAGTTTTGAGCCTCATTGAGCGAAAAGCGGCCATCCATGCAAGGCAGCGGCGCAAGACGCGAAGGCGAAGGCGCTGACGGCACGCGCCAGCGGGCGGTAAAGTATTCGTTTTGAATGGAAAGTAAAGCCATGGGAAAGTCCTTTCTTGTATCGTGGATAAAATCGTTGAAAAACTGACGAACCGCTTCCGGGTTCGAAAAATCGCAACCGATACGGCAGGCGGAAGCCGCCAAAAACGGTTCGAAGCGAGAATGGGTTTGGGAAAACAGGCAAATCAGGCGGATGTTCGGTTTGTCCAGCCAGGCCGCCTTGTCCAGCCAGGCGGCGTCAAAGTCAATCACGACCGTCACCGGATCTTCGATCGCTTGCAAAAACCAAAGCGAGCTTTGCTCAAAATGAAGATGCTCGACATACACCGGGTCAAAGCGGGCCTGAATGCTTTCGACAACCGCGCGCCGGTGGCGCCCCGCCCATACCGCCACCCGCTCTCCCAAAGGGATGTCGTACCCCTCGAGCTTTTGCTCGCAAGGCTTGTCGACAAGCCAAAGCGAGTCAAACGCGACCGAATCAAGCGGCGGCTGCACGATGGGCGCGGTCGTTTCCGGCAGCGCCAGCACGTTTTTCTTCATGGCGTTCAAAATCGAATCCGCCCCGTCGTCCCGCGCGCCTTCGACATGCCAGCGCCGGACGCCGGCCTGCACGTAAAACGAGCGGCCGACCACCTCGTCCTTTTCGCTTTCCTGCATGTAAAACGTGCCCGGCTCTTCGATCGTTGCCGCCTTGTCGTGGCTTAAAACCTCGCGGGAATCGCTGGCGGAATTGACCTTCAAACAAATGCGGTACTTTGAATTGGACCAGATTTGCTCGTCGACGACGCCCGCCGGCTTTTGCGTGGCCAGCACGAGATGGATTCCAAGCGAGCGGCCGATCCGCGCCATTTCCTTCAAGTCGTCCATGACATGCGGGTACTGGAGCTTGAGCTGGGCGAATTCATCCACCACGATCAAGACGTGGCTCATCGCGTGCCCGTGCGCCCGATACCACGCGATATCCGCCACTTGCCCGCTTTGCTTTTGAAAGGAAGCCAGTATCGTTTGACGACGCTTGATTTCGCAACGCAGCGACGCCATGAACCGTTCGATTTGGTCGCCTTCCAAATTCGTGATTTGCCCGGCACAGTGCGGAAAGGCGTAAAACGCGCTGCCAAACGCCCCGCCCTTGAAATCAATGAGCAAATACTGAAAGTCCTGACTGGAAAAGTAGACGACGCCATACAGCAGCAAAGTCGCCAAAAACTCCGACTTCCCCGAACCGGTCATGCCGGCCACCAGCAAGTGCGCCCCCAAAAGATCCAGCGTGACCAAGCCGCCTTCGTTGACGCCAATCACAAACCGAAAGTCCTTTTGACCACCTCGCGCTTGCGCCACGCCGCGCTCCAAGTCGAAAATATCGTGAACCGACACGAGCGCCTGACATCCCTGGCGCGGCAGCGGATGACGCAAAAGACTTGGCTGTTCGACCGTCTGGTCAAACGGATACGACGGCATGTGTTCCGCGCAGCAAATCAAGGAAGCGTTGTCGGGCAGCCGCAACGGTTTGACCGGCAGCATTTCCTTTTCGACTACGATCCAGTACATCGTCTTCGTACCTATCGCCGCCAGCGCCTGCTCGACATCGTCAAAACGCAAAATCCGCTCTTCGACGCACAACCCATGCAGCCGCGGCAGCGTGCCGGGCGCACAAATCCACACCCATTTGCTCTTTTCGTCCGCTCGCGCCGCCATGTGGCAAAACAAATCCATCGGCGCGCACCGGATCCAAATCGCCGCCTGCCGGGCCAACGGCCGCCATACTGGCGCCGATTTTTGATGCTTCGCGATTTCGTTTTGAACTTCCGTGTACAGCTCCGATTTGCGCGTCGCGTAGTTGACCGCCGGCATGGCCGGCAACGCGACGGGGACGCGCTCGATTTCAATCGGAATCAAGTCGGGCGGACACAGGCAGTGTTCTTGTTTGGACGAGTCGTCAAATGCCAGCGTGTAGCGCCGCACGGCTTGCGCGTAGTCGTCGAGCCGCTCGCGCACGTAGTCCATGTACAACGTTTTCGCTTCGAGGATTTGCGCGCGGTTTTGGCGGCGGCCATGGAAAAACTGAAACAATCCCAGCATCAAAAACGCAAACGACATGAACAACGAGGACATCGACATGAGCAGGAAATTTCCTAAACGCTCCGGCGCGATCCGGGCCTGGATCCACAAGGAGATCCCGGTCGACGACAACATCATGAACGAGGGCGCCAGGGCGCCGGCCAGCGAAGAGCGAGCCGCCGAAGGCATCGAGACAAACGGTTCCAGCGCGTCAAAAACGGGAATCTTGCATCGTTCGATCAAACAACGCGGCGCCAGCGCGCCTGTCTCTTCTTCTGGCTCTTCCGGCCATGGTTCGTCGCGCCACGGCGTGTCGCTAAACAAAAACGGCGGATAGTAATACAAAACGGTCGTGGCCGCCAAAATCGTATCGCCCGCATGCAAGTCGGCTTCCTTCACCCGCGCCCCATTCACATACGTTCCATTCGTGCTTTGATCGACAAGACGGTCGTTCACAATCGTGAAATGCATCCCGGAAAGATGCGGGTCGGGCTGTTGAAAATCCTCTCGCCCCAGCGTGAACTTCGCGCCAATGCGCTTCATGGCGTACTTTTCAAGCGGCTTGATAAAGACGGTCGTTTCCCGATGGCGCGCCGGCTGGTTCCAGGACACGCGTCCCACCCCTTCCACCACGACGCTTTCCTCGTTCCAGGAAAGAGCCAGGCTTCCGGCGGCGGACGCGCCCGGCTCCAAGTCAAACCACTCGGCCGCGTCCGGCTTGCATACGACCAGTCTATACATGGCGCCACAGCCATCGTCCAAGCCAAATCACTGGCGCGAGCAGCAGCGCCCAGCCGCCTGCCCAGGCCGGTTTGGGCGCGGGCGCTTCCACTTCGAAATCGCGGCGCAACGTTTGGATTTGGTTGTCGGCGTCCCGGTACGCGATATCGACAACGTACTGGTCGGGCGCGGTGTCGATTTCGAAATACGCCTGTTGCAGCCGGTCTTGCTCCAGCGCGTCTTTTGAAACGGCTTTCCCGTTGACGCGAATGGACTCGACCCGCTCCGGATCGGTGTCGGCCAGCACGATTCGCACCTTTTCGCTGGCAAAGCGCCCGGATGCGGGAACAAGCGCCTCGTTGACAATTTCCAGCCGGGGCGTCTGGATGGCCGGCTCCTTTTTCCACGCCACGTCGAGTTGTTTTTGGTCGTCGAGCCGAAACGTCTTTTCCAGTATGGCTTCGCTTTTGAGCGACGAGGTGGCGACGAATTTGATTGGCTTAAAAGGATCGAGCGGCGGCTTCAATGCCGGGCGCGCGTCGGCAAAATCGACAGGATCCGGCTGTGGCTGTGGCTGAGGCTGAGGTTGTGGCTGAGGTTTGGGCGCGGGAAGCGGGAGCGGCGCTTGGATGGCGGGAATGGAAACCGTTTGCGAAGCGAAAAACACCTGGTCGTCTAAATCGGTCATTTCCGCCTCGATTCGCACGGTTTGCCCCTCGCTTTGCGCGCCCCACTTGACACGATCGACGTTGTCGTACATGGTTTCGCCGATTTTCCAGCGTACGGTTTTCACAGGGCGGGACAGCGCGAAATGAAGCGTGTCGTCTTCCCAGCTCGCTTCGAACGTGACTGGCTCGGGCTTGTATTCGACCGGCTCGAGAACGAGCGGTTCGAGCAAGGCGCCGCTTCGGATTTCGAACGTGTTGGTGCCGGGGACGAGCCGCGCTTCGTCGACGGCTTTTTCCTCGCCGTTGTGCCAAAGCGTAAACCCGTCGCGCCAATGCTCGATTTCGATGCCGGCGCCCCGAATGTGGAGGATGGGCTGGACGAGTGGTTCGATTTGGATCGTCTGCTCCGTTGTGTTGCCGGCCCGGTCGTGCGCCACGACGCGGACTTCGCGCATCGCGGGCGTTAAAACGAGCTCGCGTTTTTTGTATTCGACGCCGTCGACGAAAAACTGGATCCGGGCGAGATCCTCGCTTTCGGCCCGGACATCGAGCAGCGTGTCTTCGGCGAGCAAAAGCTCGTCGGGAACGTTGATTTGAAAGGCGGGTGGTTCTTTGTCGCCTTCCACGTCCAGCACGCCGGCCTGGATGGGCTCTCCGTTTGGATCGACGAGCGAAAACTCGATTTCAAAACGGCGGGCGTCGTGGACGTCGATAGGTTCGCCGTTCCAGGGTTCGCCATTGACGACGATCACGCTTTGGGACACATCGACGTGGTCGGCGAGTTCGATGCGGATCGTTTCCGCGGTGGCGGCTGCCTCGATTGGCGGCTTCGGGATTTCTTGCGTTGTATTCATTAGGTATTTGTTCTCCATATTTCTAATAGCGGGCGCAGGGCCGGATCTTGAAAGTCGACATACGGCTCGATAGCTTCGATTTCCAAAATGGCCCGGCTTTTCAAAAAAAGGGCGTATTCCACGATTCGCTGCGGATCGTGCTCGGCCAGCAAGGCGTACATGCGCTGCTGGCGCGAAATAGACAAGTAGATTTCGTTTTGAATGCAGATGTCCAGCAGTAAAGCCGCGTGGCGCGGATGGCTCGTTTTGTCGACAAGCCGCTCCATCTTTTCCGTGGTGAGGTTTTCATACAGCATGCCGCTCCATTCCAGCAGCAGGATCTCGTCTTCATAGCGTGTTTTCGTGGCGGGCGGAATCGTTTCGAACACGGCCCGGCTCAGACCGGGATCGTCGGCGCGAATCGTTTCCCGCACCAGAAACAAGACGTTTTTTTCATCGCTCCAAAACGCGTCGTCGAGCTTTTCTTTTTCTACGAGCGAATATAGCGTTTCCTGTTTGTTTTTGTACGCTTCCAGCACGGTCGGCTCAAGGGGCGCCCCGCTCGCCAGCCCGGCAAAGGCGGCGAGAAAGACAGACAGAATATAGGCCGCAACCTTGAGGCGTGATCGTCGCAGCGCGCGACGTAGCGACGGAATCGAAGATTTGGGATGTTTGCCTATGGAAACGAGGCGTCGAAGGAGCGGATGGAGCAGACGAAGATCGTCGGCGATTTCAAAGGCGTCTTGTTTGGGATGGATCGGGACGCTGGAAAGATAAATCGTGGAGGCGTGGAGCGGAACGCAGGCGTTGAAGTCGATCAAATGCGGCTGGTCGTCTTGAACAAGAATGTTGGCGGGCTTGTAGTCGATGTAAAGAAAGCCAAGGGCGTGGAGCGATTCGATTTGGTCGAGCAAGGCGAAAACAAGGCGAAGACGGCGCTTTTTGGATGGACGCGAGGCGAGCCATTGATCCAGGGGGATGCCCGGGATGTGCTGCTCGACAAGACAAAGCGAGCCAAACGATTCGTTGACGTCGACAAGATGGGGCGCGTAAGGAGAGAAAGCAGAGGCGAGAATTTCAATTTCAAGCATGAACTGCCGGCGAAGGATGGGATCTTTCGGATCGAGAAGCGTTTTTCGCACGTACAGCACGCCGGTCTTGCAATCGACGACTTCATCGACTTGGGAATGGCGGGTCACGCACAAGGTTTTGGAAAATTCAAAGCGGTCGCTCATAAAACCGGAAGACGTGGTCGGCGAACACGACGCGCATGCCCGGACGCAGCCGCATTTTTCGCTGCACGCGTTTGTCGTTTAAAAACGTGCCGTTGCTGGATTTCAAATCTTGGATATAGCACCGGTCGCCGTCTTTGGTGATGCGGGCATGTTTAAGCGAGATGTTCGGCTCGTCCAGAGCAATCTCGCACGTCATCGCCCGTCCGACAACCATTGACTCGAACAAAAGGTCGAAGCGCGTGCCGTTTTCATCTTGCAAATACGGCGCGTCCTGGTCGAGGGCGCCAATGATTTGGGTATGGAGGATCTTGTCCTCGCGGCGCAAGACGGGCGCGGGCTCGACAAAGTATCCGCCCACTTCCTCTCTGGCCAAAAAGCCGTCGCTTCTTTTTTTCGACCAGCGGTCGTACCATTTTTTCGGGTGGTACTGGCGGCGAAGCGCCTTGAGTCCGAGAACGAGATTGGGAATGGAAAATTCCTCGGAATGAAGAAGCGCGTGCAAATAGCCGGTCACTTCATAGTCGTGCGCGGTTTGAAACGTGGCGGCCAGCGCCCGGACAAAGGCCAGACAGTCTTCCTTGCGGTACAGCCAGTAATCCAGCTTGAGCGGCACGACCACAAACGCAAGCCCGGTGCCGTCGCGTTCGATATAGATCCAGTCCAGATCCAGCAGCACGGGTTTGGAGCGATTGACCGCGATCGCCTTCTCGAGCAGTTCGATCAAAAAATCGTACCCTTCCCCGCTTTCAAACACATAGTGCTTTAAAAAATGCGCAACCGGCACTTTCTTTCCATACCGGTACGCCAGCGTTCCGTTGGCGTTGTCGATCGGATCGAGGCAGTAGTCGTCGTGCCGGATGGCGGCGATCAAGTCCGGATCCATCGCGTTTTCATCTTGAAGCGCGATTTCCAGCACGTCGCCGCGCTCGTTCATCGTTTTGATTTGCTGCTTCATAACAACTCCTTTCCAGGGCACTTGGTTGCCACACCTTTTATATACGTTTTTTTTTCGAAAAATGGACACTTTTTTTAAAAAAAATTTAATTTTTTTCCTTTTATATAGATTTATACTTATTTTTTCCTTTGATTAAGTATACTTTTCTTCATTATATGTCTAGACATTTGTTTGATTATGATATATGATGTGATCGTAAACGATGTATCCCCTTTCAAAATGGATCCATTGAAAGACGATACGGCAAATAAGGAGAAGAAATTATGAAATCACTTGACCGTTTTACGGAACCTTTACTCGAATTCGGATCGAAACTGGCGGCGTTCAAACCGCTTGAGATCCTTCGTGACGCGTTCATGCTCGCGTTCCCGCTGACGATTTTCGGATCAATCACGCTGATCATCGCCAACTTTCCGTTTTTAGCCAACCTGATTGGCGAGGACGCGGCCGGCACGCTCAACGCGTTGCTCGGACCGGCTTCGACCGCGACGATGTCGATTGCCGCCATCTTCTTGTGCCTCGGTATCGGCTACTACTATTCGAAAGACAAGGAATGCGATCCAATCTTCGGCGCGGCCATCGCGCTGGCGGCCTTCCTGCTCGTCACCCCGATGGAAATGAACGTCGACTTGGAAGCGGGCGGCCAAATGCTCGTATCCAACATTTTCAACATCGACCGTCTGGGCGCGCGCGGCATGTTTGTCGCCATGATCGGCGCCTACTTCGCCTCGTTCCTGTATTGCTTCTTCACGAAGAAAAACTGGACGATCAAAATGCCTTCATCGGTTCCGCCTGCGGTTTCCAAATCGTTTGCGGCCCTCATTCCGGCCGTGATCACGCTGACCGTGTTCCTGCTGATCCGGATCGGCTTTATGTATACGCCTTGGGGCAACGTGCATGACTTTATTTACCAAATCGTGCAGGCGCCGCTTGTAAGCCTTGGACGTGGTCTTGGCGCGACGATTTTGGCGATTCTCGCGATTCAGTTTCTGTGGTTCTTCGGCTTGCACGGACAGATCATCGTCAATTCGGTGCTGGATCCAATCTGGAACACGCTGACACTCGAAAACCTGGAAGCGTTCCAGAGCGGCGCGCAAATCCCGAACATCGTCACAAAGCAGTTTATCGAGATTTTCACCGTCGGCATCGGCGGCTCGGGCATGACGCTGGGCGCGGTCATCCTGATGATCTTCTTCTGCAAAAGCAAGCAGCTTAAACAAATCGGACGTCTGGCGGCGCCGGCGGGCATCTTCAACGTCAACGAGCCGGTCATCTTCGGTATGCCGATCGTCCTCAACCCGACGATTTTCATTCCTTGGGTCGTGGCGCCAATCATCAACGTCATCATCGTCTACTTCGCGATGTCGGCCGGCCTGGTGCCTTACACGACCGGAATCACCGTGCCTTGGACGACGCCGATCTTCCTTTCCGGCATGCTGGCGACCAACTCGTGGCAAGGCGGTGTCGTGCAACTTGTCGAACTCGTTGTCGTGGCGCTCTGCTGGTTCCCGTTCCTGAAATCGCTTGATCGCCAAAACGTGAAAATCGAGGCGGAAACGGAATAAGATGAAAACAGTGGTTTGTTTCGACATTGGCGGCACCGCCGTCAAGCACGCGCTCATCGAGGACGGAAAACTGCTTGAAAAGGGCAGCTTTCCAACCGAGCGCGCCAGTGGAGATCACGTTTTGAATGAAATGCTGAACGTCGTGCAGACGTATGGAAAGAGGGCGAAGATCGACGGTCTCTCCATCAGCTCGCCCGGCTTTGTCGACAACAAAACGGGCACGGTTCTTTCAGGCAATGTCATCGACGGCTTCAACGGTTTGGCCATCCGGGAATGGTTTCAATCCCGGACCGGCTTGCCGGTCGCCATCGAAAACGACGCCAACTGCGCCACGATCGCCGAGCACTACATGGGCAACGGCCAGGGCTATGAAAACATGGTTTGCATGACGCTGGGCACGGGCGTGGGCGGCGGAATCATCATCAACGACCGCCTTTACACCGGCAACGCCAAGATGGCGGGCGAGTTTGGATTCATGTTCATCAACGGGATCCACACCGACAAGCCGGAAGACGAGATCCTTTCGGGCTTCGCCTCCACGCGGGCGCTTGTGGAAAGCGTCAACAACGAGCTGGACGAAAAACTCGACGGCATCGAGATTTTCCGCCGGGCCGAGGAAGGCGACGCGCTTTGCAGCGAAAAAGTGTCCGCCTTCTATGATGCCGTGGCGATGGGCATCTACAACATCGCCTACACTTTGAATCCAGACATCGTTTTAATTGGCGGAGCGGTTTCGATGCAGCCGAAACTGCTTGACGAAGTCAAACGACGCGTCGAAGATCTGACACCATCTTTTTCTCTCAACTTACTGGATATTATGCAGATCGACCGATGCAAATTTCTCAACGATGCGGGATTATATGGCGCGTACGCCAACTTTATGGAAACGTTCGCCAAATAAGGCAGTCACAGTCTGGAGCGTGACTCGCCATAAAAAAAAGCCGGAGTGCATTCGCTCCGGTTTTTTCGTCTGTTCGATGGGCAACGCGGCTGGCGTTCGCCGGTTTTTTACTCTTTTTCCTTCACGACAACCGACACGCCGTTTGGGATGCATGTCAGCGTCGCGTCCTTCCCTTTCATTTCGTACGCCATCGCCAGCGCTTGGTCCAGTGATGGAGCGTATGTCATCTTCAAGCCTTCGATCATTTCTTTTTGTTTTGGATCGGCCACAAAGATGATCGGATGCTTGCGGGCGATGCGGGCCAGAATTTGCGAACACCACTGATCGGGACGGGTTTCGGTTTGCGGCGTCGCCAGAAACTTTTGATACGCCGTCTCGATGTCCGGCTCGTCGGCGATGATATGGTAGAAGAAATCGCCGCCTGTGCCGTCTTTGCATGTCGCCAGCATGATGATGACGCCATCGTCTTTGACCGTGGCTTCGGCGGCCGTCATGCCTTTGGGCGACTGATACGCGTTTTGATCGAGCGGATAGCCACCGTTGGTCGTGATGACGATGTCGGCCGGTTCGGGCTCGACGCACACGTACGGATCCAAAAACGCGCAGCCCGCCGCGTGGGCCTGCTCAAAATCGCCCGCGAACGCCGCGACGGTTTTCTTCTTTTCGTCGATGACGACATTGACAATGTACGCCAGCTTTGCCAGTCTGGCGGCCTCCACCATGTCGGTATGGATCGGGTTGTCCTTTAAAATCCCGGTCCGGGCGTGCGCATCGTCGATAAACTTCGAGCAGTGGTTGCCCATGACGGTGACGGCGTCGGCCACCCCGGGGAGCACGCTTTTGCGCCCGCCCGAATAGCCGGCGAAAAAGTGCGGCTCGATAAAGCCTTCCGCGATGAGCAAATCGGTATGCACCGCGTCCTTGTCGACAATGCAGTCCGGTCCCGACGGCAAAACGCCGATCTTTTCATTCCGGGACGGATCGTGGGCGTCGTGGACGAGGATCTTGTCCTGAAAGCGGGCGTACAACGCGTCGCCCAGCTTCGCTTTTAGCTCCTCGGTCGAGGTCGGCCGGTGGAATCCGGTCGCCACAAGTAGCCGTATGTTGATGTCCGGATTGCCTTCTTCCAGCTCCCGAATCATTTCCGGCAAAATATCCTGGCTTGGCACTGGTCTTGTGTGGTCGCTGATGATGATCACGCAATCTTTTTTCCCTTTCGCCAACTCGCGAAGCGGCTTGGAGCCAATCGGATGCTCCATCGCCTCGCGCACAATCGTCCGCCCGTCGCGCTCGCTTTTGAGCGTGTCCACTTTCGACTCCAAAACCGGCGTGTCGTCCGGTACCCAAAGATCCTGGGTTGTCGTGTCGTAAAAAAAACTGACTTTCTTCATTGCTTTCACCTTTTCAAATTGGTACTACCATTCCTTCCCTCTTATTTTATGAAACCGCTTTCAGTCCTGCAACCCTTTCGCACGAAAAAAACCGGAACGCGTCCGGTTTGAAATTGTTTTTTATTTCTTTTCCAAGTCGAATCCGAAGTATTCGATAGCGTTGTTGTAGGAAATGCCCTTGATGATCGGCGCGAGCAAATCCATGTCGTACGGGAACTCCCCGTTCTCAACCCAGCCGCCCACGAGATTGCACAAAATGCGGCGGAAGTACTCGTGACGCGGGTACGACAGGAAGCTTCTCGAGTCCGTCAGCATGCCGACAAAGTTGCCAAGCAAGCCAAGGTTGGCCAGCGACGTCATTTGTTTTTGCATACCCGTCTTGTTGTCGTTGAACCACCAGGCGGATCCTTGCTGGATCTTGCCGATCGCGTCGCTGTTTTGGAAGCAGCCGATAATCGTGCCAATCATTTCGTCGTCACCCGGGTTAAGCGAGTAAATGATCGTGCGCGGCAAACCGCCGTTGGCGTTGACCGCGTTCAGGAAATCGGCCAGCTGCGCGCCCGGCGCCTCGTTGGAAATGCAGTCGAAGCCCGTATCCGGTCCGAGTTTGTCGAACATCGTCGTGTTGTTGTCGCGCTTGCAGCCATAGTGCAACTGCATCACCCAGTCGTGCTTTTTGTTTTCCTGGGCCAAAAACAGCATGATCGCCGTCTTGAATTTCACGATTTCCTCGTTGGAAAGCGTCTCGCCGTTTTTCTTTTTCGCGAAAATCGTCTCGATTTCCTCGTCACTTGCCGGAACGTACATCACATAGTCCAGTCCGTGGTCGGCTACCGAGCAGCCGTTGGCCGCGAAGTAGTCCATGCGTTTGGCCAGCGCCGCTTTCAAATCGGCAAACGAGTCGATCTTCATATCGGCCGCCGCTTCCAGCTTTGCCACATACGCCATGAAATCCGGCTTGTTGATGTTGACCGCCTTGTCCGGACGCCATGCCGGCAGCACTTGCACGTCAAAGCTTTCGTCTTCCTTGATGAGCTTGTGCCATTTCAAATCGTCGATTGGATCGTCCGTCGTGCAAATGAGTGTGACGTTCGCCTTTTTAATCAGGCTGCGCACGCGCATATCGTCCTGCTGGAGCATCGCGTTAGCTTTGTCCCAGATTTCCTTGGCCGTCTTCGTGCTCAGCGGCGTGTCGATGCCAAAGAAGCGCTGCAGCTCCAAATGCGACCAGTGGTACAGCGGGTTGCCAATCGCTTTTTCCAGCGTCAGCGCGTATTTCTCGAACTTTTCCCAGTCCGACGCCTCGCCGGTAATGTAGTATTCGTCAATGCCGTTCGAGCGCATCTGGCGCCACTTGTAGTGGTCGCCCCCCAGCCATACCTGGGCAATGTTTTCAAACTGGCGGTTTTCGTAAATTTCCTGCGGGTCGATGTGGCAGTGGTAGTCGAGCACCGGCACGACAGCCGCGTAATCGTGAAACAGTTCCTTCGCCGTTTCGGTTTCGAGAAGGAAGTCCTTGTCCATAAACTTTTTCATAATGGTTCTCCTGTCTTTTATTTTATAATCATTTTTATTGTACAAATCGACTGAATCCGCTTCCATGGCGAAACCAGTCGATTACATTGCGTTTGTTGTTGGGTTTTCTACATGACGCCCAGCACAGTCGGCAGCCACAAGCTGATTTGCGGAATGTACGTGACGAGCATGAGCACGACGAAGATCGCGCCAAAGTACAGCAGCAGCTGCTTGATGACCGACTCGATCGTGACCCCGCCGACCTTGACGCCAACAAAGAGCGTCGTGCCCACCGGCGGCGTGATCGTGCCGATACACAAGTTGAAGATGAGCATGATCCCGAAGTGGATGACATCCATACCCAGCGCCGTGCAAACCGGCAGGAAGATCGGCGTGAAGATCAGGCACGCCGGCGTCATATCCATAAACGTGCCAACAACGAGCAAAATCACGTTGATCAGCAGCAGGATGATGACTTTGTTGTCGGTCAAGCCAAGCAGCCCTTCACTCACCAGCTGCGGGATGCCCGTGAACGCCATGACCCACGACATGATCGAGGACACGCCAATCAAAAAGATGATGATGCCCGTCATTTGCGCGCTTTCCTTGAAGATGGCCGGCAAGTCGCTCCATTTGATCGACTTGTAGCCAAAGAGCGAAAGAACAAGCGAGTACACCACGGCCACGACCGAGCCTTCTGTCGCGGTAAAGATACCGCCGATAATACCGCCGATCACGACGACGATGAGCAGCAGGCAAGGCAGCGCCTGCAGCAGCACGTTCCACTTTTCCTTCCCGCTCATTTGCACGTTGGAGTAGAACTTGTTTTTCTTCGCCAGAAAGTACACGACGATCATGCACGCCAGACCCCACAGGATGCCCGGAATGTAGCCGGCCATAAACAAGGCGGATACGCTGGCGCCACCCGAAACGAGGGCGTACGTGATCATGACGTTGCTTGGCGGAATGAGCAATCCAGTCGGCGCGGTCGCGATGTTGACCGCCGCCGAGAAATTCGGATCGTAGCCGTCTTCCTTTTCAACCGGCCCGATAATCGAACCCATCGCGGAAGCGGCCGCCGTTCCCGACCCGGAAATCGAGCCAAACAGCATGTTGGCCAAAACGTTGGTCTGCGCCAGGGCGCCCGGCATTTTTCCCGTCAGCATTTTCGCCAGGTTGATCAAGCGGATGGCGATGCCACCGCGGTTCATGATGTTACCCGCCAAAATAAAGAACGGAATGGCCAGCAGCGAGAACACGGAAATTCCCGAGAAGATGCGCTGCGAGGCGGTGAGCACCGCGACGTCGAAAGGCATAATCGGCAAAATCGCGCACACCGAGGAAATCCCCAGGGCGATGGCGATTGGCACGCCCAAAAGCAGCATAACCACCAAAAGAACTAGAATAATCAAACCGGATAATAAAGAGATTGTCATCTTAGTACACGTCCCCTTTCTCTTCGACACCGCTGTGCATGTCTAAATTTTCGCCATGGCACATGTCGATGATGTTCAACACGCTGTATACGAGAATCGCCACGCCGGAAACGGGCAAAATCGTGTACACGTATCCCATCGGGATGCCAAGCGAAGCCGTCATTTGCTGCATGGACAACTGCATGATCGCGCTGCCGCCCCACACAAGCGCCAGCAACGCGAAGCCCAAAATCAGGATCTCGATGAAAATGTCGAGCGCCTGCTTCGCTTTTCCTTGCAGCTTGTCGGCCAGAAAGCCCATCCGCATATGGTCGCGGATGCCAAACACGTAGGCGCTGGCCAGCAGCGCCATCCAAACAAAGCTGTACGTGAGCAGCTCCTCGCTCACCGTGCTTGGCCGGTTGAAAAAGTAGCGCGTAATAATTTGATAGGAGCCGATCACGACCATGAACGCGAACAAGACGACGCAAGCGCCCATGATGATCTGATCCATCCGTTTCCGGATCGTTTTCGTAATTTTCAACATCGTTTCCTACTCCTTTTCTTCGTATTTGCGGTTGACTTCCTGGATATGCTCGTACATCTCCACGATATCCGGGTTGTTTTCGAGCATTTCCTTTTGCACGTCCGACACTTTGTCCTTGAACGCCTGGATGTCGACTTCGATGAACTCGACGCCCTGCTCGTCTTTCGCGATTTGTTTCGCTTTTTCTACCGCTTTGACCCATTCGGCCATTTCCACCTCGGTCGCCTTTTGCGCCGCTTCCATGAACACCGCGTATTCCTCGTCGCTCAGGCTTTCAAGAAATTTCGTGTTGCCAATGAGCACATCCGGCACCATCTGGTGCTGGTTGTACGAATAATACTTCGCTACTTCGCCGTGCTTGTTGTTGGTGAGGGCGAGCTCGTTGTTTTCCGCGCCGTTGATAACGCCCTGCTGGATAGCCGTGTACACCTCGCCAAACGACATCGGGCTGGCGGCCGCGCCAAACGCCTTCACCATGTTGACGGAAGCCGGCGACTGCTGCACGCGGATCTTCTGTCCTTTCAAGTCGTCCGGGGTGCGAATCGGCTTCGTGGAATAAAAGCTGCGCGTTCCCGCGTCGAACCATGTCAAAACCCGGAATCCCGACTTGTCTGTCGAATTGTACAACGCCTGCATGTAGTCGATATCGTTCATCACCTCATGGTACGCGTCGGTCGACGTGAACAAGTAAGGCATGGAAAAGATTTCGTACGATTTCGCGAACGTTTCCACGTTTGCCGTTCCGGCGACCACAAAGTCGATTGCGCCGGTCTGCGTCAGCTCGATCGCCTTCTGGGCCGAGCCAAGCAGCTCGTTGGGAAAGATTTCCACTTCGTATTTGTCGCCAAGGCGTTCCTCGATGATTTCTTTGAACGCCAGCATGCCGATATGCTCGGGATGCTCTTCGGATTGCGCGTGGGCGATCCGGATGATCCGCTTGCCGCCGGTCACGGAATCGAACGCCGCGCAACCGGCCAGGCTGCAAGTCATCGCCATCGCGGCGACACCTGCGAAAAGCCGTCTCCATAATTTCATAGATTGTTTCTCCTTCTATCGCTTCAATTTTATGTGTAAGCCTTTACAGCAAACCACTATACAGGATTGAAAAAAGAAAGGCAATCTATTATTTAAGTTTTGCTTATTCATTTGACAAAAATCTATATCTTCCCCAAATTATTGGTCTTTCTTACACGTTTCTTCCCCGATGAAAATAAAATGTCTGCCATTTTCAAGTCATTTTTTATTCCCTTCCGTTGACACCTCCCTACTTTTTATGATAAATAATATGTAAGCCTTTACACATAAACCGAAAAATGTGTATGCAAAACAGGAGGAAAATCAATGGATAAACAATGGATCCAAATCAATCCGCAAGACAACGTGGCGGTTGCCTTGACCCCCTTGAAACAAGGAGAGCGCATCGAAACGAAAAACGGTTCGTTCGAATTGATCGAAGACATCGCGCCCGGTCATAAGTTCGCCCTGCGCCCGATTGGCGAAGACGAAAACATTGTCAAGTACGGTCTGGCGATCGGCCACGCTACGACGCCGATCGAAGCCGGACAATGGGTGCACATCCACAACATCAAAACCAATTTAGGCGACGTGCTCGACTACACGTATACCCCAGACATCCCGGCGCTGGCGCCGCGGCCGGAAAAAACGTTTGCCGGCTACCGCCGTTCCAGCGGCAAGGCCGGCATCCGCAACGAAATCTGGATCATTCCGACCGTGGGCTGCGTCAACAACATCGCCCAGGCCATCGAGAAAGCGAGCGCGCATCTTGTCAAGGACGGCGTGGAAGCCGTGTGCGCCTTTCCGCATCCGTACGGCTGCTCGCAAATGGGCGGCGACCAGGACAACACCCGCCGCATTTTGGCGGATTTGATCGAGCACCCCAACGCCGGCGGCGTCCTCGTGCTCGGGCTGGGCTGCGAAAACTCGAACATCGACACGATCAAGCCATATTTGAACGACCCGGAAAGCGATCGCATCGAGTATCTCGTGTGCCAGGACGTCGAGGATGAAATCGCGGCCGGCATCGAACGCGTCGAACGCCTCGCCCGTCGCATGAAAAACGACAAGCGCGAGCCGATTGGCGCCAGCGAGCTCGTCATTGGTTTGAAGTGCGGCGGATCGGACGGGTTGTCCGGCATCACCGCCAACCCGACCGTCGGCGCGTTTTCCGACAAGCTCATCGCCCAGGGCGGCACGACGATCCTGACCGAGGTGCCGGAAATGTTCGGCGCGGAAACACTGCTCATGAACCGCTGCGAAAACGAGCGGCTGTTCGAGCAAACCGTCGATCTCATCAACGGCTTCAAGACGTATTTCCAGTCCCACAACCAGACGATTTACGAAAACCCGTCGCCCGGCAATAAAAAAGGCGGCATTTCCACGCTGGAGGACAAGTCGATGGGCTGCACGCAAAAAGCGGGCTCGGCTCCAGTCGAAGGCGTGCTTTCCTATGGGGAAAGAGTGCAGCACAAAGGATTGAACCTGCTTTCGGCCCCGGGCAACGATTTAGTCGCCAGCACGGCGCTGGCCGCCAGCGGCGCGCACATGGTGCTCTTCACGACCGGACGCGGCACGCCGTTCGCCTCCCCGGTGCCGACGATGAAGATTTCCAGCAACTCCTTGCTGGCCAAGCACAAGTCGAAATGGATCGACTTCAACTGCGGCCAGCTGCTCGAGTCCAAAAACCTCGACGAGCTCTCCGACGAGCTTTTGGACTTCGTGCTCGCCGTCGCCAGCGGCGAGCTTGTCGCCAGCGAAAAAGCGGGCTTCCACGACATGGCGATTTTCAAGCAGGGCGTCACCCTGTAAATTCGAGAGGAACAAACATATGAAAACATTAAATTACGAAACTTTGAAACAATCGAACTACGAAGGCTACCTTTTGGAAGACGCGCCGGTTCGCGTATTGCAGTTTGGCGAAGGAAACTTTATGCGCGGATTCGTCGACTACTTCATCGACCAAATGAACGAGAAAGCCGGCTTCGACACGAAAGTCACGCTCGTGCAGCCAATCAGCCAGGGCGCATTCCGCCTCAAGGACATCATCAACGAGCAGGAAGGCTTGTACACCTTGTATTTGCAAGGATTCCAGGATGGCCAGGAAGTCCGCGAAAAGCGCGTCATCTCGGCGGTCAAAAACTGCCTGAACGCCTACGAGGACTGGAACGAGGTGCTCGACATGGCGAAAAAACCGGATTTGCGCTTCATCACGTGCAACACGACCGAAGCCGGCATCGCCTACGATCCAACGTGCCAGTTCGCCGACGCGCCAGCCGCCAGCTACCCGGCCAAACTGACGCAGTTTTTGTTCGCCCGCTTCCAGCAGCAGCTGCCGGGCTTCATCATCCTGGCGTGCGAGCTCATCGACAACAACGGCAAGGAACTCGAAAAATGCGTCCTTCAGCACGCCAAAGACTGGAACCTGGGCGAAGACTTCATTCAGTGGATCCAAAAAGAAAACGTGTTCTGCTCGACGCTGGTCGACCGCATCGTCACCGGCTATCCGCGCGCGGAAGCTGACGCAATGAACGCGGAAAACGGCTACGTGGACAATACGCTGGACACCGGCGAGATTTTCGGTGTCTGGGTCATTGAAGGTCCGCAGTCGCTGCGCGACGAGCTGCCGTTTGAAAAAGCCGGTCTGCCAATCATCGTGACCGACGACCACAAGCCATACAAGGAGCAGAAAGTGCGCATTTTGAACGGCGCGCACACGTCGATGGTGCTGGGTGCCTTTCTGGCCGGCCAGACGATCGTGCGCGACTGCATGTACGATCCGACGATCAGCGCGTACATGAACGAAGCCATTTACAACGAGATCATCCCGACGCTTTCGCTTTCGAAGGAAGACTGCGAGCAATTCGCCAAAGCCGTGACGGAACGTTTCAAAAATCCGTTCATCGACCACGAGCTGCTCGCGATCTCGCTCAACTCGACGGCGAAGTGGAAGGCGCGCGTCCTCCCTTCCCTGCTTGGTTACGTGGACAAGTTCCACAAGCTCCCGAAAGCGCTCACGACGTCGCTGGCCAGCTACATCGCCTTCTACCGCGGCAAGGAACTGGACGCCGATGGATTAAAAGCCGTAAATCCGGTCACGAAACAGCCGTACACGATCAAGGACGACGCCGACGTGCTCGAATTCTTTGCCGCCAACAGCGACAAGCCAAACGCGCAGCTCGTTTCCCTCGTTCTGGGCAACACGAGCTTCTGGGGACAGGATTTGAACGCGATCGAAGGCCTTCACGACGCGGTAACAAGCGCGCTGGACACGATAGACAACGAAGGCGCCATGGCCGCCATGCAGGCGTGCCTGAACAAGGGAGAATAAGCATGAATAAAACTTTACAGCGATTCCACGAGATCGGGATCATCCCGGTCGTCGTTCTCGACCATAAGGAAGACGCCGCGCCACTGGCCAACGCCCTTTGCGAAGGCGGTCTTCCCGCCGCGGAAGTGACATTCCGCACCCGCGAAGCCGCCGCCTGCATCGA